>NZ_JACYLP010000011.1:0-145156 GCF_015272455.1 Thermoleptolyngbya sp. C42_A2020_037 | reverse complement strand
TGCAAAACTGTTCCCATACGCTTGCACGTTCGGTGCGTTGTAGGGTAGTCGTCATTGCTAATGAGTCCGTAAAACTACAAGTGTGTTTGTAGAAAATGAAACGGCTAGGTTTGATTGCCTAACCTGTGTATAATCCTAAACTTTTGGTTGCGTTTTGTAAAGCAAATCTTGGATTTACTTAAGATTTCTAACGACAACAACGGGGTATCGCGCTTTTGCCAGGAAGAATATGACGCAATATCAAGGGTTTCAAGAATCTGAGCGGGCGATCGCCCCCAATCACCATCTGTTACAAACCCTCGTTACATTGTCTAGAAGTGCCTCAAACTGCCTGTTGCTGGCAGATCTACCGGGCGGCCGCGAGTTGATAGACTTTTGGATGAGCCGTGGTCGTCACTACGGGAGATAACAAAAACTGGGCGTTTGGCGGGTGTTGACCGTCTGCGCCAGATGAGAAACTTTTGGGAGGATTATGAACATTGCGGTGGTGGGCCTGAGTCATAAAACAGCCCCAGTAGAAGTTCGAGAAAAGCTGAGCATCCCCACGCCCCAAACCGAAGCGGCGATCGCCCAGCTTTGCAGCTATCCTCACATCGAAGAGGTCGCCATCCTCAGCACCTGCAATCGGCTGGAAATCTACATCGTTGCCAGCGAAACCGACAACGGCATCCGCGAGGTCACTCAGTTTCTATCGGAATACGGCAAGGTTCCCCTGCAACATCTGCGCCAGCACTTGTTTGTCTTGCTGCACCAGGACGCGGTGATGCACCTGATGCGGGTGTCGGCGGGGCTGGACAGCTTGGTGCTGGGCGAAGGGCAGATTTTGTCGCAGGTGAAGCACACCCACAAACTGGGGCAACAGTGCAACGGCATTGGGCGTGTGCTGAATCATCTGTTTAAAAAGTCGGTGGAGGCGGGCAAGCGCGTCCGCAGCGAAACCAGCATTGGCACGGGGGCAGTATCGATTAGTTCTGCTGCGGTCGAACTGGCGCAGCTCAAGGTGCAAAACCTGGCCGCCAGCCGAGTTGCGATTCTGGGCGCAGGCAAAATGGCGCGCCTGCTGGTGCAGCATCTGCTGTCCAAAGGGGCGCATCGAATCGCCATTGTGAACCGTTCGCTGGCAGGCGCAGAAGAATTAGCCAAACAATTCCCCGATGCACACCTGCAAGTGCATACGCTCGATCAAATGGGCGCAGTCATTGCCGACTCTGACATTGTGTTTACCAGCACAGCCGCTACAGAACCCCTGCTAGATCGCGCCAAGCTAGAAGCGATCCTGCAACCGGGTCAGCATTTGATGCTGTTCGACATTTCCGTGCCGCGCAATGTAGATTCAGATGTCAACGATTTGCCCCACGTCCATGTCTTTAATGTGGACGACCTGAAGGCAGTGGTGGCGCAAAATCAGGAAAGCCGCCGTCAGATGGCGCTGGAAGCTGAAGCGCTGCTGGATGAGGAGATTGAAGCCTTTAACAACTGGGTGCGATCGCTCGAAACTGTCTCTACGATTAAGTGTCTGCAAGACAAGATGGAGAGCATCCGCACCCAGGAGCTTGAAAAGGCGCTGTCCCGCCTCGGCCCAGAATTCGCCGATAAACATCAGGGCATCATCGAGGCGCTGAGCAAAGGGATTATCAATAAAATCCTGCATGATCCGATGGTGCAACTGCGGGCGCAGCAAGACATCGAGGCGCGGCGGCGGGCCATGGAAACCCTCTGCACCCTGTTTAACCTGGAGTCGGAAGGGCAGTCGAGCCAGCAGTTTAGCTAAGCGCTCTTCACTTGCGCCAGTCGCCCGGAGTGCCGCCCAGGTTGCGGGCAATCGCCCTAGTATTGGCTACCATCATGTCTACATAGCTCTCTGCGTCGCTGCCCGACCCGCCAATAGAATCGGCGTAGAGTTCTGTGTCTGCCAGGGGCACGCCTGCCTCCTCTGCAACGGTATTAATCAGCCGGGGATTAATCGCAGTCTCAGCAAAAATCGCGGGTACGTTTGCCGCTTTTACTGCGTCTGCCAGCCGTTGCAGGGTTTGGGCGCTGGGCTGTTCTTCAGTGCTGATGCCGATCAGCGTGCCCAGCACCGTCAGCCCGTAGGCTCTGGCGTAGTATTGAAACGCATCATGCGTCGTCACAAGCTGGCGCTGGCTGGGCGGAATGGTCTGGATTTGCTGCATGATCCAGCCGTCCAGCCGTTCCAGCGTGGCAACCAGGTCGGCGGCATTTTGGGTAAAGATGGCTGCATCCTCCGGCGACAGGCGAATTAGCTCATCTCGAATTGCGTTTACCATTTGGATGGCATTTTGCGCGTCGCCCCAAACGTGCGGATCGGGTACGGTGCTGCCTTTTTCCGCTAGCTCCAGCGGGGGCACGACTTCGCCCACTGCGACCCTGCGCCCCTGCACGCCGACCGACTCTGCCAGTCGGATCAGCCCCGGCTCCAGGTTATAGCCGTTGTATAAAATCAAGTCCGCGTCTTCTAACCGCTGCGTGTCGATTGGCACAGGTTCGTAAACATGGGGATCATCTCCGGGCTTGAGGATGCTGACCAGGGCGATCGCCTCGCCGCCGACCTGCTGCGTCAAATCTGCCAGGATCGTGTTGGTCGCCACAACGGTTGGTTTTTCAGAATCCCCTGTTTGCACTGAAGCGGTGCGGCAACTGCCCGCCATCCAGCCAAGGGCGATCGCCCCCAAAACGGCAGCCACTCCCCGCCGCCCCAGTGTCCAGGAAAAAATCTGCGTCCCAGAGTTTTGCATCACTCGCTACAGTACTTTCATAGTCTTTTCATTTTTCACTCTACCTGACTTTCATAATCGATTCATAATTTCGGGTATGATGATTCCAGAGGCTTTTCATAATTGCCTCATAATTTTGTTTCTCATTTGTTTTAAGTCACGTTCTATACGCCTTTGCTGGATGTTTCTTCTTGAGGTTTGGCAAGGCGAGACATTCAACTTTTCGGAATATTTGCCCATCTCTGAACCTCTCAAACTCCTGACTTCCATGACTCGCCTCATCATCGACCATCTCACCGTGAACTACCGCGACACCCAAGCCTTGCGGAATATCAACCTGACGCTGGAATCGGGGCAACTGGTGGGCATCTTTGGCCCCAACGGCGCGGGCAAAAGCACGCTGATCAAAGCTGCACTGGGGCTGATTCCGACGGTCACGGGGCGAGTGC
The DNA here is from genome assembly GCF_015272455.1 of Thermoleptolyngbya sp. C42_A2020_037. Classification (NCBI taxonomy): domain Bacteria; kingdom Bacillati; phylum Cyanobacteriota; class Cyanophyceae; order Oculatellales; family Oculatellaceae; genus Thermoleptolyngbya; species Thermoleptolyngbya sp. C42_A2020_037. The sequence goes on along the minus strand of NZ_JACYLP010000011.1, from coordinate 141,972 downwards.
TGTGGGGCGATTCGAGTAGCGATGCTTCTGGGAATCGCCCGCTTAACCACCAGCTTGATCGCGTCGCCTACGTACCGCAGCGATCGCAAATTGACTGGAGCTTTCCGGCAACAGTGTGGGACGTGGTGATGATGGGTCGCACCCAGAAAACGGGCTGGTTTCAGCGCTATTCTGCGGTTAGCCGCCGCATTGCTGCCGCTGCACTGGAGCGCGTGGGTATGGCAGCCTATGGCGATCGCCGGATTGGCTCTCTCTCTGGCGGGCAACAGCAGCGCGTATTTTTAGCACGAGCGCTAGCCCAAGAAGCCGACCTGTTTTGCTTCGATGAACCCTTTGTCGGCGTGGATCAAACGACGGAAGCAGTGCTGTTCCGCATCTTTGGCGAGCTTGCAGCCGACGGTAAGCTTGTCCTGGTGGTAAACCACGACCTAGGCGAATCGCTTGCAAACTTTGACCAGATTGTGCTGCTCAACCGTGAACTGATCGCCGCCGGCCCGCGATCGCACGTCCTCACGCCCGAAAACATGCGCCGCGCCTACGGAACCTCGGTTCAGTTCTTCTCGCAAGCCGCATAATTGCGTGTGCATCTGCCTTGCGATCTCTGCCGTTAAACCCCAACGCCTCACCCCGTCCACCTGACCCGTTTCAAATGTGGGATCTCCTGCTCGACCCGCTCAGCTATAGCTTTATGCAGCGATCGCTCTTGGTGGCGGTCATCGTCGGGGTCATTTGCTCGGTGGTGGGCAGTTACCTGATGGTGCAGCGACTGTCGCTGCTGGGCGATGCCATTAGCCACTCGCTGCTGCCCGGATTGGCGATCGCCTTTTGGCTGGGCATCAATATCTACGTAGGCGCGTTTGTGGCAGGGGTGCTGAGTACGGTACTGATCGCCTGGATTCATCGGCGATCGCCCATCAAAGAAGATGCAGCGATGGGAATCGTCCTATCGTCCTTTTTTGCGCTCGGCATCACGCTGATTACGCTAATCCAAAAAGAAAACAAGATTGACTTAAACCATTTTCTATTTGGCAATATTCTCAGCGTTACGCCAGGAGAAGTCCGCGACACAGCCCTGATTGCCGTGCTGGTGCTGGCCTGCGTGGTGCTGCTCTACAAAGAGCTACTGTTCTACAGCTTTGACCCCCTGGGGGCGCAGGCGGCAGGACTGCCCGTGAACTTGCTGAACCTGGGGCTGATGCTACTGATCGCGCTGACGGTGGTGGCCAGCATGAAGGCCGTCGGCGTAGTGCTGGTGTTGGCGCTACTGATCACCCCAGGGGCGACGGCCTATCTCCTCGTACCGCGATTTCATCAGGTCATGGGGCTGGGCGCTCTGCTGGGCGTGGTTTCCAGCATCAGCGGCATGTACCTTAGCTACTATTTCAACCTGCCCTCTGGCCCGGCGATTGTGCTGGTGGCCTCGGTGCTGTTTTTCCTGGCGCTGCTGTTTAGCCCCAGCCAAGGCATTTTCACCCGGCCGCGAACGGGGACAGGGGGCGAGTCGGGACTGTGGCGTGAGATAAAAGCACTGTGGAGTGGGCTAAAGTCTCGATAATTAGCAACCTCGATAATTAGCAACAATAGTTAGCAGTACACCTGTTCATCCAGTTTGGGCAACTGACTCCTGGCTTTCAGCCCAAACCGCAGATCCAGCCTAGAAAATTGGTGAAAATTGTTGCTGCGGATTGGTTTCTCCCAAGACAGTTTTGGAAAGTGTCTGGCTGGATAAAATCTGCTGAATCAGTCCTCTTACGATGCTGTTCGAGAACCTGAATCGTAAACCTGAATCGTAAGGAGAGAACAGCAATGACGAAGGCAAAGGATTTGATGGTTTCCCCCACGCACAGTTCTGCTTGGGTGGTTCAAACGTGGGCAGCATTTATCATCTCGCTGGGAGCGACGAGTTTGGGGATTTGCTACTTACCTGTCAATGGCTGGGTAAGGGCCTACTTTGGCATGGGGCTGGCCTTTACAGTCGGGTCTACCATTAGCCTCTCAAAAACGACCCGCGATATTCACGAAGCGCAAAAGCTAGCAGCACGGGTCGATGAAGCGCGAGTAGAACGGCTGCTAGCAGAGCATCATCCGCTGAAATAGTCCCTGAAATAGTCTCCCAGGAACGGATTGCTAGGTTGAAGGCAACCATGAAGTGCTAAGCAAGTACCAAGCCCAGAGTGGGGCAAATCTGACTCGCTCTGGGCTAAACGTTTGTTCTAGTTGTGACGCTCAAGGTTGTAGCGCTCAAGGTTTTCAGGATGCCTAAGCTCATCACCTTGGTTCGCCGAAAAGCCAAGTCTCAAACCTAGGGCCTCAAACTTGCCGAACGAAGCTTTGATTATTCGCGGCCAATCCCGATAATCCAGGTACCGATATAGCGACGGAGAGGCACGTCTCCGGTTGCTCGAACCAGCGCATTGAAATAGAACGTGCCGCCGTTTCGGGGATTCCGCACGTTTGACAGAACGATTTCTACACGGGAGCCAGCCGGAACTGGCTCGGTGGGGTAAATCGTGATTTCACGAGTTTCGCGGTTCCAGATGACCTCGTTCAGCGGCACCGAATCGCCCCTTACCCGCAGTTCGATCCGATTCTCATCAAAGGTGCCCTGATAGGTATCGGGATAGGTCACTGTAAACTCGTACACGTCTGAGCGCATCTTTTGGCGAGAAATCCGCAGGCGGTATCGATCCGTCTGAAAAGGTCTGCCGTTAAAGTCCAACCGATAGTTCAGCTGATTTTCACGCTCTACACCGCTGAAAATCACCAGGCCCGGCAGTCCTTGGGCGTGAACCACAGGAGCCAGTCCCGCCGCTACACATCCAGACACCGCCACTGCCGAAAGCATTCGGAGAATTGAGGACTTAGACACCATAGCTCTGCGTTTGAGTAACATGACTTCTCGAACCATCACTAAACTTTACCGTTTAATGCTCCTCTCAGGATACACTACGCTTCTCGGATTCAGAGGCGGAGGCATCAGAAGACGGAACATCAGGCACTCCGGACGCACAGCTTGTTGAAAAAGTGCCCCTGGCAAGGCAGACCTATTTTCTCTGGGGGCAATGCGCTTTTAGAGCGGGTTCAGGATTTGCTTTGGGCGATCGCCCTCGACCGACTTCCTAAATATCTCGACCGACTTCCTAAATATGTTTAATCCAGATATGTTCAAATATTTCAAAAAATATTTCAAAACACATCCAGATGTTTACATTCTTTCCAGAACCCCTGGAGTTTTTATAGGCTAGAGGGTGAGTGCTTCTTGGCGCTTGTGTTTGGGTTGATGATTTGAGTAATCACAAACTGAGTAATCACAAACATTGAGTCATTCTCATGAGGGGAAAATTTCATCGTTCACAAGCGATCCATAAATTAACCTGAAGATGAGCCAGTTCCGGTTCGGAAGCTTGTAGGATGCAAGTTGAAGCTTGGTGGGTTACGAGTCAGCAAGTTGCAAGGCACTAGACTCATTGCAAAACCCTAAAAGTGCTAGTTGCCAAGCTGCTAGTTGAAAGGGCCAATCGAAAGGCAACAATCGAAAGGTGCTTGTTTTTGGGTATGAGGTCGGTGCAGTCCTGATTGGGTGCTGTCAATCTGTTCGGAGTGGCGCAGCGCAATTTCAGGAAGTTGGGCAAGGGATTGAGGTGAGCCAAGCTGTAGCCTGTGAAGCGCTCATGAACTGTGTGGTTTGTATGGGTCGCTTTGTTGCTACTAGAGTTTGTCTTCCCAGCTTTAAGTCATGCTTTCCGTTTTGAAGTCTAGATTAGAAACCAGTCATTAAAATTGCAAAATTTCATTCTGAAAATTTCATTCTGAAAATTGCAGTCTGATTGCACGGAGGTGTTGCGTCTGAGTTTTTAATTCAGCGCATTTTTTGTGAGGTTTTCAGAATAAACAGCGGTTACTGAATCGTGTCATCCAGGAGAATGAATGAAGATAGCAGTTGCAAAGGAAATTGAAGTTGGAGAACGTCGAGTTGCGCTTGTGCCCGATGTGGTTGGGAGACTGGTGAAACAGGGCTTGGAAGTGTGGGTCGAAGCGGGAGCAGGCGACCTATCTCATTTTTCTGATGCAGCCTATGAGTCTGCCGGAGCGCAGGTTTTGAACGATGGGGCGCGGCTGTGGGGCGAAGCAGACGTGGTGCTAAAGGTGAGTCCGCCGCGAGAGCGAGAAGATGGACAATCCGAAATTGACCGACTGCGTCCCGGTGCAGTGCTGATTAGCTTTTTGAACCCGCTGGGGGAGCCGTCCCGCATTCAGCGGCTTGCTGAGCGAGGGGTCACAGCAATCAGCATGGAGATGATCCCCCGCACCAGCCGTGCCCAGAGTATGGATGCGCTGTCGTCCCAGGCGGGTGTGGCGGGTTATCAGGCGGCGCTGCTGGGTGCGGCGGCGCTACCCAAGTTTTTCCCGATGCTGACGACGGCGGCGGGGACGATTCCACCAGCAAAGGTGTTTGTGATGGGGGCGGGCGTGGCAGGCTTGCAGGCGATCGCCACCTGTCGCCGTCTGGGGGCGGTGGTAGAAGCCTTTGACATTCGCCCAGCGGTGAAGGAAGAAGTGCAAAGCCTGGGGGCGAAGTTCGTTGAGGTGAACCTGGAAGAGGATACCGTGGCTGAGGGCGGCTATGCCAAGGAGATTTCGGAGGCGGCCAAAGCGCGATCGCGCCAGGTCATCACCGAACACGTTAAACAGGCTGATGTGATTATCACCACGGCTCAAGTGCCGGGCAAAGCTGCGCCCATCCTGCTGACCGAGGAAATGGTCGCCCAGATGAAACCTGGCTCCGTAGTGGTTGATTTGGCGGCTGAGCAGGGCGGCAACTGCGCCTGCACCGAACCGGGCAAAGACGTGGTGAAAAACGGCGTGACCATTATGGGCCCGATTAACCTGCCGTCGTCGCTGCCCATTCACGCCAGCCAGATGTATGCCAAAAACCTCACCTCGCTGTTGCAACTGATGGTGAAGGACGGCGAACTGCTGCTCAACTTCGATGACGACATTATCGCCAGTGCTTGCGTTGCTCATGCAGGCGAAATTCGCAATGAGCGCGTGAAGGCAGCGCTGGCGGCGGCGTGTGAAGGCGTAAGGGGATGAGGGGGATTCAGTTCCGAGTCCCTGTCCTCCTATGCTCCACAACTCCAGCAACGGCTCCAGCAATTTTTAGTAATACGGGAGAAAACGGCATGGCAGACAGTCTAATTATGGGACTGGTGGTGTTTGTGTTGGCTTCGTTTGTCGGGTTTGAAGTGATTAATAAAGTGCCGCCGACGCTGCACACGCCGCTGATGTCGGGTTCCAACGCGATTTCTGGCATTGCGGTGGTGGGGGCGCTGCTGGTGGCAGGCAGCGGCAACGGAACGGTGACGACGGTGCTGGGGGTGGTGGCGATCGCCCTGGCCACCGTCAACGTGGTCGGTGGGTTTCTGGTGACCGATCGGATGCTGCAAATGTTCAAGAAAAAAGAGGCACGGAGCTAATGAACAACACCCTCGATAGCCTATTGCTCAATGGCATCCAGCTTGCTTATTTAGCCGCAGCCTCACTGTTCATTGTGGGTTTGAAACAACTGGGATCGCCCGCCACAGCCCGACGGGGGAATGTGCTGGCGGCGGTGGGGATGCTGGTGGCGATCGCCGCCACGCTGCTAGATCGCGGCATTATCGACTACACGCTGATTGCGGTGGGCATCCTGATTGGCTCGGCCGTGGGCGTGGTGATGGCGCAGAAGGTAGAAATGACCGCCATGCCCCAAATGGTGGGCTTGCTCAACGGCCTGGGGGGCGGTGCATCGACCCTGGTGGCGATCGCAGAATTTTGGCGACTGATGGGCACAGGCGAGGCGCTGCCTTTGGGAAGCGTGCTGACGATTATCCTCAGCGTCTTTATCGGCGGCATCACGCTCACGGGCAGCCTGGTCGCCTTTGCCAAGCTGCAAGAGTTGCTGAGCGGCGTGCCGATTATCTTTCCGCTCCAGCGGTTTGTCAGCATTGGACTCATCGGTCTGTTTTTGGTGGGCAGCGTGCTGCTGATTGCAGAACCGAACGATCCCACCATCTTCCTAGTGCTGGTGGGCATTTCGCTGATTCTGGGCGTGCTGTTTGCGATTCCCATCGGCGGCGCAGACATGCCCGTGGCGATCTCGCTGTTGAACTCGTTTTCTGGGCTGGCCGCCAGCGCGGCTGGGTTCGTCTTGTCCAACAATATGCTGATCATCTCCGGCGCACTGGTGGGTGCGTCGGGGATCATCCTGACGCAGATTATGTGCAAAGCGATGAACCGATCGCTGCCCAACGTCCTCTTCAGCGCCTTTAGCAAGGCAAAGGAAAAAGCGGCGGGTGGTGCAGCAGGGGCGATCGCCGACAAGACGGTTCACTCGGTCGATACCGAAGAAGCGGCGATGATGCTGGGCTATGCGCGGTCGGTTGTCATCGTTCCTGGCTATGGCATGGCGGTGGCCCAGGCGCAGCACGCCGTTCGGGAACTGGCTGACCAGCTAGAGCGGCTGGGCGTAGACGTGAAATATGCCATTCACCCCGTTGCCGGACGGATGCCCGGTCACATGAACGTGCTGCTGGCAGAGGCCAACGTGCCCTATCCCCAGCTTTACGACATGGACGCGATCAACCCTGAATTCGAGCATACCGATGTGGCCCTGGTGATCGGCGCAAACGACGTGGTGAACCCCGCCGCCGCCCACGACACGGAAAGCCCAATTTACGGAATGCCGATTTTGGAAGTGGAAAAGGCAAACCACACCATCGTGATCAAACGCGGCATGAATAAAGGGTTCGCGGGTGTCGAAAACGAGCTGTTTTATCGAGACAAAACGTTGATGCTGTTTGGCGGCGCAAAGGATGTTGTGACGCAGCTCGTTGCTGGGGTAAAGGAACTCTAGTCCGGGTTGTAGGGCTAGGGACTTAAGTCTTGGAAAGCAGAGAGTGGCTGTGTTTTAGCCTGTCGCCCTTTGCTTTTGCCTTGAATCACTCAACCCAGTGTGGGAAGCTGAACCACGGCTCTCCCACATTTTTTCTTGCTCTATAGCTTTTTTCTTGCTCTATAACCGCTGCTAGCGAACCCAAGTGCCTCGATGCCCTTTAGCCTTGATCGGTTTTGTAACGCGCTTCCGGCGATCGCCCATGCCAACGTTTCCAGTCCCCCAGATCTGGCGGGGCTAAGCGTTCAGGTCTACGAGGTGCTGGATTCCACCAACCGGGCCGCCTGGGCGCATTTGGCGCAGCATCCCGCAGATGAGGTCGTGGTCATTGCCGAACAGCAGCAGGCAGGACGGGGACAGTGGGGGCGGCAGTGGCAGTCACCTCCGGGTGGCTTGTATCTGTCCTGGGGCTTTCGTCCGTCGCTGCGAGCAGAACACGCGCCCCAGATTACCCTGTGGAGCGCTTGGGGTGTGGCGATCGCCCTGCGTCAGGCGGGTGTACCCGTGCAGCTTAAGTGGCTGAATGACTTGGTGGTGTCGGGTCGCAAGCTGGGGGGCGTGCTGACGGAAACGCGGGTGCAGCAGGGGCACATCAGTCAGGCTGTGGTGGGCGTGGGGCTGAATTGGGCGAATCCTGTACCGGAACCGGGTATTAATCTGAACACGCTACGAGACCAGGGATATGCCCTGAAAATTGCGTCGCTAGAAGACCTGGGGGCGATCGCCCTGCAAGGGCTGCGGCTGGGGTACGTATTCTGGCAGCGGCGTGGCATCGAGGCACTGCGGATAGAATACGAGACGCTGCTGAGCAACCGCGGGCAGACAATTACCCTGGTGGGGGATGCTGAAACCCCTGGTGAAACTGTAGAAATCGTAGGGATCGGTTTAGACGGGCAACTGCGCGTCCAGGCGAACCATGCCTCTGGGCTTTCAGAGCGTCTGTTGCCTCCTGGCAGCATCCAGTTGGGCTATCCAGCGGGAACTTGTTCTGAAGACTGACGGTCTAAGGCGGCGGGGCGATTCCCGCAGGGATTGCTTCGCGAATCGCCTGACTTGTCCTGAGCAATTGCTCTGGCGGGTGAAGAATCTCCAGGATGCCGTGGCTTTGGCGGTCTTCAGCGGTGATTCGCGCCGTTTATCAGTTGAAAAGTGGGCAACCTGTATAGGCGGCACTGGGAAATTACATAGATTTCGCTGTGGGGATTGGCGGAGTAAAGCAATCTGAAGCTGGGTCAGGCAATACGCAGGAATTCTGGCACTCCCAGCCGTCTGTAAAGCATCCCGACGACAGCCATGCCGCTCTGCTCTATGTTAAGAAAGGACAATATTGGTTTCCTTGATACGAAATTTATATGAATTGATGAAGTCGTCATCAAGCTCAGTTTTACTTCCATGAGGATCACGGATTGTTGGTTAGGATTGTTTACGAAGTCGTGCAGAGAACCGCAGGTTTAGACTGCTGAGCGTCGCCCTAGCGCACTACGGCGCAAAAAATGGCGGAAACTGTTGATTTCTCAAGGCTTGTTTTGTCAGGACTCGGTTGGCGCGGAATCATTTGTCAGGACTCGCATTTGTCAGGACTCGTTTGTTAGGAATGGTGATGACTCAGAATCGGAACACTATCTCTGCAAAGAACTCTTCCGCGAAAGTGGATAGCGTGCGCCACTCCCTGTCGGTGGTTTTAGGACTGAGCATTCTGGGCAGCACCGGAATCTTGCCAAGCGCAGTGGCGATCGCCCAAACGGCAGACAGTGCCGATGAGGTGCCCAGCGCTCAAGAGTTGCTCTCGCCGCCCCCGCCCTCGGCTTCACCAGAGTCCGCCTCGCCCGCCCGCGTTCCCCGGCTGAATCGAGAAACGCCCGTGCCCCAGCCTCCGGTTGCCCAGCCTGCGCCGCTGCCCCAGCCCGTGGTTGAGCGCCCCGCGCCGGAGCGATTGCCAGCTCCGGTTCAGCCCCGCGCCACTGGCGCAAGCGATGCTAGCAGCGAATCGTCTGTTAACGCTGAGCGCCAGCCTGCGGCGGATCAGCCCTCCCTCAACCCGCAGGATTACACCAACGTTTACATCGACGACACGCCGCAATACGACCTTGGTTCGACCCGCAGTGGACAAGCGCCCGTCGTCCTCTCGGAACGGTCTACAGGCTGCCAGGTTGTGCTACAACCCGGCGCAGGCGTACCCAACAGCGTGTGCGCTCCTGGCGTGGGTGCAAGCGGAGTCACGACTGTCCAAATTGACCCAGAGACGGGCAAACCGATCGCAGGCACAGAGGCGATCGCCCCTGGCAGTGTCCCTGGAACTGTAGCGACCAGTGCCCCTACGGGCGGCGGTCGCGCCCTCAGCCTGTCGGTTGCCTCGCTGCAATCCTTCTACAACCGCACGATTCGCCCCCTAGCGCTGCGCGGCAATGGCAACACCAGCCTGATGTTCCCGTTGTCTATTCCTGCCGCCATTTCCTCGGCCTTCGGCTGGCGGGTGCATCCGGTCACGGGAGATGCTCGCTTCCACTATGGCACCGACCTGGCCGCCCCAACGGGAACTCCGGTGCTGGCTGCCTTTTCGGGTCTTGTGGAAACGGCTGACTATTTGCGCGGCTATGGCCTGACAGTTGTGCTGAATCACAACAACGGCCGTGAGCAGACGCTCTATGCCCACATGTCGGAACTCTTCGTCCGGGCGGGGCAAACGGTCGAGCAGGGTGAAGTGATTGGCCGGGTTGGCAGCACGGGCTTATCCACCGGGCCGCACCTCCACTTTGAGTTTCGCGAACTGACCCCGCAGGGCTGGGTGGCGCTGGATGCGGGCCTGGTGCTGCAAACTGCGCTAAACAACTTGTTTAACGGCGTTCAGCTTGCTCAGGTGGCTCCAGCAACCAAGGTCGAAAAACCGGAGTCCGAATTTTCGGTAAAGGGACTCCAGGATTTTGGCAAGCTGGCCGAACGGGCCACGCCCCAGGTTGAGGCCGCAGCGGCATCCAATGCACCTGACGATCAGGCAGCGTTGCCGACTGTTACGGTTCCCAAGCAAGCGCCGGGAGCGGAATAGCTTCTAGTGAGGCAGTTACGGAGCCTGGCGAAATCGCCTTTGCTCGTTCGCTTCTACTAGCTGGTCGTAGTGTGCGGCACTTTTTGAGTTGCACTATAAATACTCGTGGCTGAGGAAAGGCAGCGGAACCAGGGTCCCCACTACGTTGCCCGCTTGCACTGTCCCCAACCCTGCCTCGATTGCCTTCGTGCGGATGTAGGCCAGCCCCAGTGCCCCTGACTCGGTTTCTACCACGCTAGTCACATGCCCAACCTTCTCTCCGCCGGAGGTTAGCACCGTCTCCTGCGGCGCGGCAGCACTGAATTGTACGCCCCATAATTGCTGCTTGACCCCGCGATAGGTGTGCAGGCGGGCAATGGTTTCCTGCCCGATGTAGCAGCCTTTATTCAGCGAAATGGTGTGCCAAAGTCCTGCTTCTAGCGGGTTGTAGTCTTCCGTCAGTTCGTGGTCGGGCATCGGTCGTCCCTGCTCGATTCGCAGTCGCTCCCAGGCAGTCTCTTCGATCTGCGTCGCGCCTGCCGCCTGTAGCGCTGCTCGGAGAGACGCTGCTGCTGCGACTGGAGCAATGAGCGTGTAGCCTGGCAGCCCCAGTCCGCTGCCTACCGCAACCCGCACCTCTGCCCCTGCGATGGGATAGAGGGCGTGGCTACCGTAGGGCTGTCCTGCGCGATCGCTCGCTCCCAGCGCTTCAATCAGGCGATCGCTCTCTGGGCCAATCAGCACCAGTGCAGTGGTCTCTGCGGTCACGTCCGCCAACTTCACCTTGTCAGCAAAGAAAATAAACCGATCCAGCCAATCCATCAAAAACTCGCGGCGACCCGGCGACACCAGCAGCAGCACGGAATCATCTTGCACGTAGGCTGTTGCCAGATCGATCGTCCGCCCCGTCGAGGTGACAAACACGCTGTCGCAGCCCTCTCCTGGCTGGCGCGTCTGGAAGGTGTTCGTCGTCTGATTGTGCAAAAATCGCAGGCGATCGCCATCCGACACCACAATGCGCCCCCACTCCGAGGCATCGTATACTACGACACTGTTGCGGGCTGCCGTCACTTGGTCGCCAATTGAAAGCTGAGTCGAATCAAACCCCGGACTCATTCCAAACCCCGTCCTGTCAAATGTTTACTGAATACCTTTGTTTATTCAATACTCTACGTCGGAATTCGGTCAGTCGGAATTCGGTCGAAGTCCTCGGAATTCGAGGTTAGTGCTTCACTCCTGCTTCCCGTCCGCTAGCGCTGCGGAGCCATTCCCAAATCCCTGCCCCTCGTTCCCTTACAATAAATTGCAATGCTTCAAAATGCGATCGCCCATGACTCATTCCACTGACCTCACCGCGCTGGCCCGCTGGATGGCTGCCGACTTTAGCAACCAGGAACAAGCCTTTGAAAATCCCCCCTTTTTCGCCCATATCCGGGTCTGTATGCGGCCGCTGCCCGTGGAACTGCTGTCGGGCATTAGCCTGTTTGTGGAGCAAGCCTACGACTACGCGCTAAACGATCCCTATCGGCTGCGGGTGCTGAAGCTAGTGAACGCAGGCGACCATATCGAGATTGAAAACTACACCGTCAAGGACGAGACAGAGTTTTACGGTGCATCTCGAAACTTGACTCAGTTGAGCAAGCTGACGGGCGATCGCCTGGAAAAGCTACCAGGCTGCAACATGATTGTGGAATGGACAGGCCACAGCTTTCGCGGCAAGGTGGAACCTGGCAAAGGCTGCATGGTGACTCGTCGTGGCAAGGAAACCTATCTAGACAGCGAGTTTGAAATCGACGACCAGATCTTTATCAGCCTCGACCGGGGCCGCGATCCCGAAACAGACGAGCATATCTGGGGTTCCGTCGCGGGACCGTTTCACTTTGTCCGCTGGGCTAGCTTCGCGGATGAGATCCGCGCCTAGATCGCTATTCCAATTGCTATTCCAATCACGCTTTCAATCGTGCTTTCGGCGGCCGCGATTGCGTCAAAGCTGCAACTTGCTCTGACAAGGCAGGCAGGTGAGCCGCTTGAACCCCGGTGTGAAACTTGGGATGGGAGGTGATCGCCGCTACGATAGCTTCTAGATCGGCGTTGCCTGCCCGCGCTCCCAGCCCATTCACCGAACATTCCACCTGGCGCACGCCGACCGTCAGGGCCGCCAGGGAGTTTGCGTCCGCCAGCCCCAAGTCATTGTGACAGTGAACCGCCAGCGTTGCCTGGTCAATATTTGGAACGCGATCGCCCACAGATTTGACCAGCGCGACAAACTCAGATGTCCTTGCCACTCCCATACTGTCGGGAATCGTGATGATGCTGGCTCCGCTCCAAATGGCCGTTTCCACCGCGCGACACACCACGTCGAGAGGGCAGCGCGTCGCGTCAAACGCAGACCATTCCACCTCTTCGCAATAGCGTCTGGCTAGAGACACCCCCTGCCGAATAGCGGCGATCGCCTCTGACTCAGCCCCCGCCGACGGGACGCGAATCGGCGTGAATACATTGATCCGGCTCCGCTCAGCGGGTTCCAGTGCTGCCGCCACCACCTCAATTTCTTCCGGCTGACTGCTGGCAAGTCCGCAGATCGTTGCCTGCTTGACCTGGGCTGCCACCTCCAGCAGGTCGTCCCTATCTTTGCGAAACGCGCCCGGATAGCCCACTTCGATCACGTCTACACCCGCCGCCTCCAGCATCAGCGCCAGTTGCAGCTTTTGAGCAAGGGTAAATTTTTGCGTCAGCGCCAGTTCACCGTCGCGCAGCGTCGTGTCAAAGATGGTAACTTGAACCGTTTCATCTGGCTGCCTCATCGCTCTACGTTCCCTTCCGCCAAATATTCCACCAAATATCGGGTAAACGCCACGCCGTCAAAATCCACTGCTTCAGTGTCGTATAGACGGAAGCCGAATTTCTGAAACAGCCCCAGGCTAAACTCGCTGGCTTCTGCATAAAGCCGAGTGACAGGTTTCGCGGCTGCGTCGTCCAAAAGCGCTTGCAGCAGCATAGACCCAATGCCCTGATGCAGGCGATCGCCCCGCACATAGGTCGAGCGAATGTGGCCATTGGTCTCAATACCTGCAAATCCCACAATTCCGGTTTCATCAGTCGCCACATAGGTCGTCGCGTCCAAGATAAAGTGGCGAAAGAGATCCAGATTTTCGGCAAAGGATGCCCAAGTCTGCGTCTGAACCAGGCTGTAATGCTGCGGCCCGTGCTGCAAGACGGTATGCTGATACAGCGCCGCCAGTTCAGCCACATCTGATTCTTCAGCGAGTCGAATATTCATAGTCCCTATCCCGCCGCTTCCACTCCCTGAACTTTGCCCATCTCATCTCTTTAAGGGTCGCGAAACCTGTAAAAGATTTTTTCACGATGCTGATTTTATGCGTTATCCTAGACAAGGCACAAATTTCTAACACAGCTTGCAGATTGTCTTTGAAAGTTCTGTCTGCAACTTGCTAGACAGCTTGTGTTGATTGGTTTATAATTTGAAATTGTCGCCAAAATCGGGCCGTGCGTGTTTGCGAGTGCCTTCCCGGCAGGAATAGTGCCCGGAAGCCCTTACGGATACTGGGTGGTTGATCTGCTCAAGTCCCGGCGACTCAGGCAGAAGCCATTTATTTGAGCTAGTTAGTCTGTCTGCAAGATTGTAGAACATCTGTGAATCTGTGCGCCTTTGGGCTGACAGCAGATTGATTGTGTTCGACAAAAACAGATTGGTGTCTTATGAAGTTTGCGAGGCAAGTTTTGTCTGGCACCCTTGCAGCGTGTAAATAGGGAGACGATTAACCGTGTCTGTTGGAATTCTTGGCACCAAACTGGGGATGACCCAGGTTTTTGATGAGGCAGGGAAGGCTATTCCTGTGACCGTCGTCCAGGCTGGCCCCTGCACAGTCACGCAAATTAAAACAGCAGAGGTGGATGGCTACAGTGCTGTCCAAGTTGGTTTTGGCGAGGTTACCGAAAAGGCGTTGAATAAGCCCGAACTCGGACACCTCAAAAAAGCTGAAGCGTCTCCCCTCCGCCACTTGAAAGAATATCGCCTCGACAGTCCTGCTGATTATCAGTTAGGGCAGCAGTTGACGGCGGATATCTTTACGCCAGGGCAACAGGTGGACGTAATTGGAACGAGTATCGGACGCGGCTTTGCGGGCTACCAAAAGCGCCACAACTTCAAGCGGGGGCCGATGGCTCACGGTTCCAAGAACCACCGTCTTCCCGGTTCTACGGGTGCGGGCACTACGCCGGGTCGCGTTTATCCTGGCAAACGTATGGCAGGTCGTCTGGGTGGCACGAGAACCACGATCAAGAAGCTGACAATTGTGCGGGTGGATGGCGATCGCAACTTGCTCCTGATCAAGGGGGCAATCCCTGGAAAGCCCGGTGCCTTGGTCAATATTGTTCCTGCCAAGCAGGTCGGAAAAGCAAACTGAGAATTTGCTGAGCGTTTAGATTTTGCGATTTTGGTGATTGGAGCAGTGAGCCAGCACCCCGACGAGGAGAAACAGACCCATGGTTGAGTGTGTAGTTAAAAATTGGCAGGGTGAAAGCGCTGGCACCGCCTCGCTAGATCTGCGCGTCGCTAACGAAGACAATGCGCCCCATATCGTTCATCGGGCCTTGGTGCGCCAGTTGAATAATGCTCGACAGGGCACTGCCTCTACCAAGACTCGTTCTGAGGTTAGAGGTGGTGGACGCAAGCCCTGGCGGCAAAAAGGCACAGGTCGCGCCCGTGCGGGTTCGATTCGCTCTCCCCTATGGCGCGGCGGCGGCGTTATCTTTGGCCCCAAACCCAGAGACTACTCCGTCAAGATGAACCGCAAGGAGCGGCGCTTGGCGCTCAGAACCGCGCTGCAAAGCCGTGCCGAAGACCTGATTGTGGTTCAAGATTTCGCAAATGAGTTGCCCCGTCCCAAGACCAAGGAACTGGCGCAGGCGCTCGCTCGCTGGGGTGTGGGGGAAAATGAGACGGCTCTTCTAATTGTTTCTGAGCGAGATGAGATGGTTTATCTGTCGGCTCGAAACATTAGCTCCATCAAGCTAATTTCTGCTGGTAATCTCAACGTCTTTGATCTGCTGGCGGCTGACAAGATCGTGGCAACTGCGTCTGCCCTAGAAAAAGTGCAGGAGGTATACGGTGACTAAGTTTGATTCGCGCAACCTGGCAGATCTGATTCGCCGTCCCCTAGTGACTGAAAAGGCAACTCAGCTTCTTGAGGAAAACAAGTACGTCTTTGAAGTGGTTCCCAGCGCAACAAAGCCGCAGATCAAGGCCGCTATTGAATCTTTGTTTGAGGTGAAGGTGGTTGGTGTGAACACCAGCAAGCCCCCGAAGAAGCATCGTCGAGTCGGTCGATTTGCTGGACACAAGCCCCAATACAAGCGGGCAGTTGTGACCCTGGCAACAGGTGATTCCATCGTCCTGTTCCCCGAAGTGTAACGTCTGAAAGCCATCCCCTTGAGAGATTGAAGCCATGGGCATTCGTACATACCGACCTTATACACCTGGCACGCGAGAGCGCTCCGTTGCTGACTTTGCTGAGATCACTCGTAGTGAACCAGAAAAGTCCCTGACTCGCTCGGTGCATCGTCCGAAGGGACGCAACAATCGGGGCGTAATCACCTGTCGCCATCGGGGTGGCGGGCACAAGCGGCTGTATCGGGTGATTGACTTCCGCCGCGACAAGCGAAACATTCCTGCCAAAGTGGCAGCAATCGAGTACGATCCCAACCGCAACGCCCGGATTGCGCTTCTTTATTATCAGGATGGCGAGAAGCGCTACATCCTTTGTCCTGCTGGCTTGACGGTCGGTACAACTGTGATCGCGGGTGAGGACTCTCCTTTCGAGGTCGGAAACGCACTGCCCTTGGGTAGTATGCCGCTAGGTACGACGGTTCACAACGTGGAACTGGTTCCTGGTAAGGGCGGACAGATTGTTCGTGCAGCAGGCGCTTCGGCGCAAATCGTGGCGAAAGAAGGTGACTTTGTAACGCTTCGCTTGCCCTCCACAGAGGTTCGGATGATTCGTCGCGAGTGCTATGCCACGATTGGTGCGGTGGGCAACGCTGAGTCTCGCAATATTAGCCTGGGTAAGGCGGGGCGCAAGCGATGGCTAGGCCGTCGTCCGGAGGTTCGCGGCAGCGTCATGAACCCAGTCGATCACCCCCACGGCGGTGGCGAAGGACGTGCGCCGATCGGTCGTTCTGGCCCTGTGACCCCCTGGGGTAAGCCAGCCTTGGGCATGAAGACTCGGAAGAAGAAAAAGGCAAGTAATGCGTTGATTGTTCGTCGCCGCCGCCGCACGTCTAAGCGGGGTCGCGGAGGTCGTGAGTCTTAAGGTTCCGAATCTTTTTACAGGGTCTATGGTTCGTTGACTATCACACGTTTGGTCAATTGGTAGAGGTAAGTCGGTTATGTCTCGCTCACTCAAAAAAGGTCCTTTCGTGGCCGATCACCTTCTGAAAAAGGTTGAAGCGTTGAATGTGAAGGGCGATAAGCAGGTAATCAAAACCTGGTCTCGTGCCTCAACGATTCTGCCCCAGATGATTGGACATACGATTGCCGTTCATAACGGTCGTCAGCATGTTCCGGTTTATGTAACGGAGCAAATGGTGGGACACAAGTTGGGTGAGTTTGCACCGACTCGTACCTTCCGGGGACATGCCAAGAGCGACAAGAAGTCTCGTCGTTAGGTTGAGTCAGGTCTATTTCAGGACGTTCGCAGTAATTCACAGATACTTGGATTTAGTGCTTGCTGTTGCTCAAACTCTAAAAGCTTGCTGCAAGACACTTGAGAGGAAATCATCATGGCAGTTACGACCGCAGACGAAGTAAAAGCTGTTGCCCGTTACATTCGCATGTCGCCCCATAAGGTGCGTCGGGTTCTGGATCAGATCCGGGGGCGTTCTTACCGAGAGGCACTGATTATCCTAGAGTTTATGCCCTACCGCGCCTGCGATCCGGTGCTTAAGGTGCTGCGGTCTGCCGTTGCCAATGCTGAGCATAACGAGGGCTATGCGCCTGCTGATCTGGTGGTGACGACTGCCTACGCTGATCAGGGGCCTGTGCTGAAGCGGTTTCGCCCCCGCGCTCAGGGTCGGGCCTATCAAATCCGCAAGCCGACTTGTCACATTACGATTGCGGTTGCGCCGGGTGCCGAGGAGTAGGTTACGGCTCTGTTCGAGCGTGTTGAATGGCGATCGCCCCTTGTTTTATACCCTTCACTCAAATTCTTGCCTTTTCTGAGGACGCATTGTGGGACAGAAGATTCATCCAGTTGGTTTCCGCCTCGGCATTACCCAGGAGCATCGCTCTCTCTGGTTTGCTGACTCCAGCCGCTATCCCAAGCTGCTGCAAGAGGACTACAAAATCCGCAAATATGTTGCCAAAGAGTTGAGCAGTGCAGGCATCTCTGAGGTTCGCATTGAACGCAAGGCCGATCAAATCGACCTCCAGGTTTTGACAGCCCGCCCTGGCGTGGTTGTGGGTCGTGGCGGCGCGGGAATCGAGAAGCTGCGCGAGGGCCTTCAAAAAGAGTTGGGAGACACCAGCCGCCAGATTCGGATCAACGTGGTTGAGGTCGCCCGCGTAGACGCGGATGCTGCGCTGATTGCGGAGTATGTGCAGCAGCAGCTCGAAAAGCGGGTTTCGTTCCGTCGGGTTGTGCGTCAGGCGATTACCCGCGCTCAGAAATCAGGGGTGCAGGGTATCAAAATCCAGGTGAGTGGTCGGCTCAACGGCGCAGAAATTGCCCGCACTGAATACACTCGCGAAGGCAAGGTGCCGCTTCATACGCTGCGGGCAGATATCGACTATGCCTACACCACTGCTCAGACGATCTACGGCATTTTGGGGATCAAGGTATGGGTGTTCAAAGGCGAGATCATTCCTGGGCAGGAGCGAGTGACGCAAGAAGCCGCTCCCAATGTGCCACCCCGTCGCCGTCAGCAGCGTCGCCGCCAGTTTGAGGATCGTTCTAACGAAGGATAGGGAAGGCGGGCTGAAGGGCGAAAGCTGAATCAGACCAGTGCTTCCATCTCCCAACCTAACCCTAGCTTCAATTTCAAGGTAGTGAGCCATGTTAAGTCCAAGACGAACTAAATTCCGCAAGCAGCAGCGCGGCCGCATGAAAGGGCGGGCAACTCGCGGCAACAATATTGAT
This sequence comes from Thermoleptolyngbya sp. C42_A2020_037, assembly GCF_015272455.1. NCBI lineage: Bacteria > Bacillati > Cyanobacteriota > Cyanophyceae > Oculatellales > Oculatellaceae > Thermoleptolyngbya > Thermoleptolyngbya sp. C42_A2020_037. Next base: position 123,860 of record NZ_JACYLP010000011.1, on the reverse strand, counting down.
TTTGGTGATTTTGGGCTTCAGGCAATGGAGCCGTCCTGGATTACCTCCCGTCAGATTGAGGCTAGCCGTCGAGCCATGACTCGATACATCCGTCGAGGTGGCAAAATCTGGATTCGCATTTTTCCAGATAAGCCGGTTACCATGCGTCCGGCTGAAACGCGGATGGGTTCGGGTAAGGGCAACCCTGAGTTTTGGGTGGCAGTGGTGAAGCCGGGTCGAATCTTGTTTGAGATTGCTGGCGTGCCGGAAGAGACAGCCCGTGAGGCGATGCGACTGGCGCAGTACAAACTCCCAATTAAGACCAAGTTCATCGTTAAGGAACAACAAGAGCAAGCAGTGGAGGAGTCGTAGAGATGGCTCTGCCTAAGATTTCAGAGATTCGTGATCTCAGCGATCAGGAACTCAGTGAGCAAATTGTAGCCGCCAAGAAGCAGTTATTTGACTTGCGCTTTCAAAAGGCGACGCGACAACTGGATAAGACGCATCAGTTCGGACATGTCCGCCATCGGCTGGCGCAACTGATGACCGTGGAGCGAGAGCGGCAACTGGCAGCCGCACAAGCGGATGCAGAGAAGGAGTAAGGGGCAATGGCAGTCAAAGAGCGAGTTGGAGTCGTGGTGAGCGACAAGATGGAAAAGACGGTCGTCGTCGCGGTGGAGAACCGTGCCCCTCACCCGAAGTATCGCAAGATTATGGTGCGAACGAAGCGCTACAAGGTTCACGACGAAGAAAACAAGTGCAAGACGGGCGATCGCGTTCGGATTCAAGAAACCCGTCCGCTCAGCCGTACAAAGCGTTGGACAGTCGTGGACATCCTAAATCAGACTTCAGAGAGCTAGTCCACCCCGGAGGAGAGACACCATGATTCAACAGGAAACTTATCTCAACGTGGCGGACAACAGCGGCGCTCGCAAGCTGATGTGCATTCGAGTGCTGGGTGGCAACCGTCGTTATGCCGGTGTAGGGGATGTGATTATCGCTGTGGTTAAGGATGCCATTCCAAATATGGCGGTCAAGAAGTCTGATGTGGTACGGGCAGTGGTTGTGCGAACCAAGAAGGGTCTGCGGCGCGATAGCGGCATGAGCATTCGGTTTGACGACAATGCTGCTGTCATCATCAACAATGATGGCAACCCCAGAGGAACTCGCGTGTTTGGCCCAGTTGCGCGGGAGTTGCGCGATAAGAACTTTACTAAGATTGTCTCGCTGGCTCCGGAGGTACTGTGATGGGCAAGCTGCGCTACAAAATGCATGTGAAGAAGGGCGACACCGTCCAAGTCATTTCAGGAAGCGATAAGGGCAAAGTCGGCGAGATTTTGCGGGTCTATCCTGAAACCAGCAAGGTGGTGGTTAAGGGCGTTAACGTGCGGACGAAGCATGTTAAGCCTCAGCAAGAAGGGGAGTCTGGTCAGATTCAGACCTTTGAGGCTCCGATTCATAGCTCCAATGTTCTTCCCTACTCCACCAAGCAGAAGGTTGCTAGCCGAATTTCTTATACCTTCAATGCGGATGGCCGAAAAGTCAGAATGCTGAAGAAAACTGGTGAGATTATCGACTAGTGTTTCAGATTCACGTTTCATGTTTCATTCCTGACCAAGCCCAGGAATCTATCAGGAGAGTGTTATGGCGAGTCCCAGGTTAAAAACCTACTATCAGGAGACCGTGGTTCCAAAACTGGTTGAGCAGTTTAACTACGAAAACGTTCATCAGGTTCCCAAAGTGGTCAAGGTGACCGTGAACCGGGGGATGGGTGAAGCGGCTCAGAATGCAAAAGCGCTGGAAGCTTCCTTGGCAGAAATTGCGGTGATCACCGGGCAGAAGCCAGTGGTGACGCGGGCTAAGAAGGCGATCGCCGGTTTCAAGATTCGTAAAGGAATGCCAGTGGGCATCATGGTCACCCTGCGCTCGGAGCGCATGTATGCCTTTCTGGATCGCCTTATAAACCTGGTGTTGCCTCGGATTCGAGATTTTCGCGGCATCAGCCCCAAGAGCTTTGATGGTCGTGGTAACTATACTCTGGGGCTTCGTGAACAACTCATTTTCCCCGAAATTGAGTACGACAACATCGATCAAATTCGGGGCATGGACATTTCGATCATCACCACGGCAACCACAGATGAAGAGGGACGCGCCCTGTTAAAGGAACTGGGAATGCCCTTTCGCGATAACTGAGGCAGGCTGACAAAGAGGAAATTATGGCGTCTAACGACACAATTGCAGACATGCTGACCCGCATTCGCAACGCGAATCTCGCCCGGCATCAAACGACCGAAGTCCCGTCTACCAAGATGACGCGCAACATTGCTCGTGTGCTCTTGGAAGAAGGATTCATTAGCGAGTTTTCTGAGACAGGCGAAGGAGCGCAGAAGCGACTGGTAATTGCTCTGAAATATAAGGGCAAAGGCCGCCGTCCGATTATCAATGCGCTACAGCGGGTCAGCAAACCTGGACTGCGAGTTTACTCAAACTGCCGCGATCTGCCTCGCGTGTTGGGTGGCATTGGAATTGCCATTGTTTCAACCTCCAGCGGCATCATGACGGATCGAGATGCCCGTCGTCAGGGTGTGGGAGGAGAAGTTCTCTGCTACGTCTGGTAAGGATTTTTCTCGATCTGACTTTATCTGAGCGGATGGCTGCTTGGGTCAAAGCTAAATCTAGCCTCTCATTTTATTTGTGTTTGCTTTGTGTTTGCCTGGTGGCGCTTGTGTCGTAAGCGCATCGCTTGAAAGCCAGCAAGATTGTCCAGGAGTGACTTGTCATGTCTCGCATTGGAAAACGTCCTATTAGTGTCCCTCAGAAGGTGACCGTTACCCTTGACGGTCAAACCCTGGTTGTCAAAGGCCCCAAGGGAGAACTCTCGCGCACGCTTCCGCCAGAGGTTGAGGTTCTGCAAGAGGGCGATACGTTGACGGTGAATCGTCGCAATGAGTCCCGCGCTGCCCGCCAGCGCCACGGGTTGTGTCGAACGCTGGTTGCCAATATGGTGGAGGGTGTATCTCAGGGCTTTCAGCGCAAGCTTGAAATCCAGGGGGTTGGTTATCGGGCCCAAATTCAGGGGCGCAACCTGAACCTGATTGTGGGCTATAGCCATCCAGTTTTGATCGAGCCACCTGACGGGATTCAATTTGCCGTTGAGAATAACACCAACATTCTAGTCAGCGGAATTGATAAGGAAATTGTCGGTAATATTGCGGCTCAGGTTCGCGCAGTTCGTCCGCCAGAACCCTACAAGGGCAAGGGCATTCGCTATGCTGGCGAGGTTGTCAGACGTAAGGCCGGTAAGGCAGGGAAGAAATAACCTATGAAACTGACTCGTAAGGAAGCGACTCAGCGTCGTCACGTCCGCATCCGCCAGACAGTTTCTGGCACGTCTGAACGTCCTCGTCTGGCTATATTTCGCTCTAATCAGCATATCTATGCCCAGGTCATTGATGACACGCAGCATCGAACGCTTGCTGCTGCCTCGACGCTGGAGCCTGCGCTGCGCGAAAAGCTCACTTCAGGTGCGAACTGTGATGCGTCTGTAGAAGTCGGTAAGCTGATTGCAGCGCGATCGCTCGAGAAGGGGATTACGCAAGTCGTGTTTGACCGGGGCGGCAAGCTGTATCACGGCCGCGTCAAGGCTTTGGCAGATGCCGCTCGTGAAGGTGGTCTAAGCTTCTAGCCTTTCAGATTCATCTTTAGGACAAGCACACTATCCAGGACAAGCAAGCTATGGCGAAGAAAACCAAGACAAGTCGCGTCAAAGAGAAAGAAACTGAATGGCAGGAGCGCGTTGTTCAAATCCGCCGCGTCACCAAAGTGGTTAAGGGGGGTAAGAAGCTCAGCTTTCGGGCGATCGTGATCGTCGGCAACGAGCGCGGACAGGTTGGGGTTGGCGTTGGTAAAGCCGCTGATGTAATTGGCGCGGTGAAAAAAGGCGTTGCCGACGGCAAGAAGCACTTGGTCGAGGTTCCCCTGACTAAGTCTGACTCCATTCCTCACCCAACCAACGGCGCAGGCGGCGGCGCGAAGGTGATGATTCGTCCCGCCGCTCCGGGAACTGGTGTAATTGCAGGTGGTTCTGTGCGTACCGTGCTGGAACTGGCAGGTGTGAAAAATGTTCTGGCGAAGCAGTTGGGTTCGGGTAACCCGCTCAATAACGCCAGGGCCGCTGCAAATGCCCTTTCTGCCCTCCGTACCTTCTCTGAGGTAGCAGAGGAACGCGATGTTCCCATTGAAAAACTCTATTCCTGACGAACTATGAGACTTTCAGACACATTTCCAAAACCGGGTTCTCAGAAGCGTCGTCGCCGAGTTGGCCGAGGCATTTCCGCCGGGCAGGGTGCAAGCGGCGGCTTCGGAATGCGGGGACAAAAGTCGCGCTCTGGACGCAGCACTCGTCCTGGATTTGAAGGTGGGCAACTGCCTCTCTACCGTCGGATTCCGAAGCTGAAGCATTTTCCCCTGATCAACCGGATTTCCTACACCATCGTGAACGTAGGAGATTTGGCTGAACTCCCCAAAGGGACAGAGGTCAGCCTCGACTCATTGATGGAATCGGGAATTGTGACACAAAACGATGGCCCATTGAAGATTTTGGGCGACGGTGAACTGAGTGTTGCACTTCAGGTAACGGCTGCGGCCTTTACTGAATCGGCGAAGCGCAAGATTGAGAGCGCAGGCGGAAGCTGCAACCTGCTAGATTAAGATATGGAGCGACTTTGCGGCAAGGCAGAGCGGTGAGTGGTTAGCTCTCCTGCTCTGCTTAGTTTTATAGAGGGAGAGGTATTGAGACTATGGTGCGCGATAAGACACCCACAGCACAGGAAACCTTCTTGCAGATGGCCCAGGCGGCAGGGCTGCGAGGTCGACTTTTGCTGACTTTGGGAATGTTGATTCTGGTACGGCTGGGTGTCTTTATCCCGATCCCTGGAATCAATCGACAGGCCTTTCAGGCGGCCACAGAGACCGGCGCTTTATCGGCCATCATTGGCTTTTTAGATGTGTTTACGGGTCGAGGCCTCTCGACGCTGGGTATTTTTGCACTGGGTATTTTGCCTTATATTAATGCGTCTATTATTCTGCAACTGCTAACGGCTGCACTCCCTAGTCTTGAAAAGCTGCAAAAGGAAGAGGGAGAAGCAGGTCGCCGCAAGATTGCTCAAATTACGCGCTACGTTGCACTGGGTTGGGGCATTATTCAAAGCCTGGGTCTAGCGATTTTTGTGAACCAGTTTGCTGAGTCGCCGGGGCCGCTGTTCATTGCACAAATGGTGCTGGCTCTAACGGCTGGCTCGATGTTTGTGATGTGGGTCGGTGAGCTGATCACGGAGCGGGGTGTGGGCAATGGTGCATCGCTGCTGATTTTCGTCAGCATTGTATCGACCCTGCCGCGATCGCTCGGACAAACCATCGACCTTGCCCAGAGTGGCGATCGGAGCGTGGTTAGCGGCGTGATTATTCTGCTCCTGGTGTTCCTGGCAATGATCATCGGTATCGTCTTTGTCCAAGAAGGAACCCGGCGTATTCCCATCATCTCTGCCCGTCGCCAAGTCGGGCGCAAACTCTACCTTGAGAAGAGCAGCTATCTGCCGCTGCGCCTCAATCAGGGCGGCGTGATGCCGATTATTTTTGCCACGGCGGTTCTGTCTCTCCCAATCTACCTCTCGCAGTTTTTTGGGGATAACGAGATGGTGACGCGGGTGCTGTCTTACCTACGGCCGGGCACTTGGGTCTACGTGCTGGTGCTGCTGCTGCTGATCTTGTTCTTCAGCTACTTCTATGCATCGCTGGTGGTCAATCCAGTAGACATGTCCCAGAACCTGAAGAAGATGGGCGCGAGTGTGCCGGGGATTCGTCCTGGTAAGGCAACGAGCGATTATATTGAACGGGTGCTGAACCGACTGACCTTTTTGGGTGCGATTTTCCTGGGATTGGTTGCGATTGTTCCGGCTGCTGTTGAAGGCGCGACCCGCGTGACGACTTTTCAGGGCTTGGGTGCTACGTCACTGTTGATCTTGGTGGGTGTCGCCATTGACACAGCAAAGCAGATTCAGACCTATGTAATTTCGCAGCGCTATGAAGGGATGGTGAAGCAATAGTGGCACGACTGATATTTTTAGGACCTCCCGGAGCGGGCAAAGGAACTCAGGCAGCCGAACTAGCGGCTAGCGCTTCGATTCCTCATGTTTCTACAGGGGATATTCTGCGGGCTGCTGTGGCAAGTGGAACCGAGCTTGGGCAAAAGGCTCAGTCCTACATGGATCGCGGGGAACTGGTGCCGGATGCTTTGATTCTGGATCTGGTGCGCGATCGCCTCAGCCAGCCAGATGCTCAAGAGGGCTGGATCTTGGACGGCTTTCCTCGCAATGTTGAGCAGGCCAAGTTTCTCGATGAACTATTGGCAGAAATTGAACAGTCCTGCGATTGTGTCGTCAATTTGGAAGTGCCCGATGAGGTTTTGGTGGCCCGCCTCTTGGGTCGAGGGCGGACAGACGATAACGAGGAAGTGATTCGTACTCGTCTGGCGGTATACCGCAATCAAACTGCGCCGTTGATTGACTTTTATCGCGATCGCCAGCAGTTGGTTTCAATCGATGGCAATCAATCCATTGAGCATGTGGGGGCGGCGCTACGCCAGTTGATTAGCAGCTAGGCAGCGTGGCTTGGCTTAAAAACACGTTTGGATAACCATCCCAAGCCCATTGGTCGTGCCGCATATGCCGACACACGCAGGTTCTTTGAGTATTTGTTAATCTGATAGATGGTGCATTTCTAGACGTTTGGGGTGTTTGCCTACTCTCTGGGGGGGACGGAGGCTGTTTGCTTCAAAGCTCTTTGGAAGAGTCTTGTTCAGACTACCAATCTGGAGCACCTAGGGAGACGCGATCGCGCTGGGCTGCAAATTAGCACGGTGCATGGCGCTATGGGGTCTGAATCACTGGTCTCAGTCACTGGTTTGAATCACTTGTAGTTTAGGAGGATGCATTGTCTAAACAGGATCTGATTGAAATGGAAGGAACGGTGACGGATTCGTTGCCCAACGCCATGTTTCGCGTGGACTTAGACAACGGATTTAATGTCTTGGCCCATATTTCGGGCAAGATTCGCCGAAATTACATCAAAATTTTGCCGGGCGATCGCGTCAAGGTCGAGCTAACACCCTACGACCTGACCAAAGGGCGAATTACCTATCGCCTCCGAAATAAGAAGTAGGAGAGGCACTGCATTCAAGTGTTAATAGCTGTTAATAGCGTTTAGCGCGATCGCCTGCCCACAGGCGAGATGTTTAATCTGAGACTTTTCCTTGACATTTTATCTAAAAAGTTGATAACATATTGGGTTTGTAGTCAGTAGTCAAATTTGGGACATTTCGGGGCATGAAAGTCCGAGCATCCGTCAAGAAAATCTGTGAGAAGTGTCGCGTCATCCGTCGCCGCGGCCGAGTTATGGTGATTTGTTCTAACCCCAAGCATAAGCAACGGCAGGGTTAGTACGTTGAGTGGTTGAATCGACCTATCTTAGGTCAATTTAAAGTTGAGTTCATTGCTGAGCGGCAGAAGTAGGAGTACAAAGCGTGGCACGAATTGCCGGAGTGGATCTTCCTCGCGATAAGCGTGTTGAGATCGGTTTGACCTATATCTATGGCATCGGGCTGACCCGATCCAAAGCAATCCTCGCGAAGACGGGTGTGAACCCCGATACTCGCGTTAAGGATCTGAGCGACGCAGATGTTGCAGCCCTGCGCGAAACGGTGGAGTCCGACTATGAGGTCGAGGGTGACCTCAGACGTTTGGAATCCCTGAACATTAAGCGCCTGATGGACATCGGCACCTACCGCGGCCGGCGGCACCGGATGGGTCTGCCTGTTCGCGGACAGCGGACTCGCACGAATGCTCGAACCCGTCGCGGCGGTCGGCGCACGGTAGCTGGCAAGAAGAAGGCACCTGGCAAGAAGTAGACAATTAGGCTGAGGGTGGTGCTGGCAGACTTGGGTGAACCACTGCACAGATAGCTTTGTCAGGATGCTTTCGCAAAGGGTGAACTAGCGCGTTGATTTTGTTCCCTCTTCGGCGTGGTTGCGTCTGATTGCCCAGCCTGATCGCTTGGCGCTCAAGATATTTGGAGGCGGGAAGGGTCTGAGTCTTAGACCTAAGGCTTGCTTGAGTGCGATCGCCCTTCTACGTTCCTCTCAGAGATTGTCAGTCCAATGTTCCATAGATATCCACAAAGATCTACCCTGTCCACCTCGTCCCTCTGATTTGTTTCGCTGTCCTACAGTTTGACTATCCTTGCAGTTTGACAAAGTAAACCCTATTCCTAGACTTAGCGAAGAGAAATGGCTCGACAACCTACGAAACGAACTGGCCCCAAGAAGCAAAAGAAGAACATCCCCAGCGGTGTTGCCCATATCCAGTCCACATTCAACAACACGATCGTGACGATCACGGACGCAAATGGAGAGGCGATTTCTTGGGCCTCTGCTGGCTCCAGCGGCTTCAAAGGAGCCAAGAAAGGAACCCCTTTTGCGGCTCAGACTGCTGCTGAAAATGCGGCTCGTCGTGCCATGGATCAGGGAATGCGTCAGATTGAGGTGATGGTCAGCGGCCCTGGGTCAGGACGGGAGACTGCCATTCGGGCGCTCCAGGGCGCTGGACTAGAAATTACACTAATCCGCGACGTAACGCCTATCCCACACAACGGCTGTCGCCCTCCCAAGCGGCGGCGAGTCTAGTCTTTCCTGCTTTGTTGGAGCAAGGACTGCCGGAAGCTCAGCAAGCAGGGAGTCGAGCGGATTCAGTTGAAGGATAAAGCGCTGGTTTTTGTTTCGACGGTTGATGTCTTTGCTAGGCTGACCAGTTAGGTTTTGTTTCTCCAGAGCAAGGGGATAGAGCGCTGGCAGACGAGAACATTGAAAACATAAGAAGGTTGCCTGCCTTCTGTGGCTAAGGAGAAGAGAGGTTGGTCTATGGCACATTTCAAGGTTGAGTGCATAGAGTCCGAAACAGGGAAAAACCAGAGTCTATACAGCAAGTTTGTTCTTGAGCCTTTGGAGCGGGGTCAGGGTACGACGGTCGGAAATGCACTCCGACGCGTGCTGCTGTCAAACCTAGAGGGGGCTGCGGTTACGGCAGTCCGCATTGCAGGGGTGACGCATGAGTTTATGACCGTTCCAGGTGTGAAAGAGGATGCCCTCGACATCCTGCTGAACATGAAGGAAGTCGTGCTGAAGAGTTACTCTTCTCAGCCCCAGATTGGGCGGCTTCGCGTTGAAGGGCCGCTAGAGGTGACATCTGCATACTTTGATCTTCCATCTGAGGTTGAAGTGGTGGATGAAACTCAGCACATCGCGACGGTTTCCGCAGGTTCTGTGCTGGAGATGGAGTTCAAGATCGAAAAGGGCATCGGTTATCGAGCCATTGATCGGAGCCGGGATGACTCTTCGGCGGTTGATTATTTGCAAATCGACTCAATTTTCATGCCTGTGCGTAAGGTGAACTACACCGTTGAGGATGCACGGGTTGGCGGATCTCTAGAAAAAGATCGCCTAATCATGGAAGTGTGGACGAATGGTAGCATCACTCCTCAGGATGCTCTGAGTCAGGCTGCTGGTATTCTGGTGGATCTGTTTACCCCGCTGAAAGACATCACGATTGATGACATTGGGCCCATCTTCTCGGATGATGAAGATCCCCACAACCAGATCTTGATTGAGGAGCTGAATCTTTCGGTTCGCGCCTACAACTGTCTGAAACGGGCCCAGATCAATACGGTGGCGGATTTATTGGAGTACTCCCAAGAAGATTTGTTAGAAATCAAAAACTTTGGTGCGAAGTCTGCCGAAGAGGTGATTGAGGCGCTTCAAACTCGCATGGGGATTACCCTGCCCCATGAAAAGCCTGCCAAGACTGGTTAAGGTTGTTGGGTTTCTGGCTTGCTGTGCCGTATTAGGGCTGGGCAAGGGGGTAAGGACTTTGGGTAGGGACTTTACCGTGCTGCTTTCGTTTTGCTGTTTAGTTTAATTTCTAAGTGATATGCGTCACCGTCGTCGTGTTCCACAACTGGGTAAGCCCGCAGATCAGCGGCGCGCTCTCCTCAGAGCGCTGACCACCGAACTCATTCGTCACGGTCGCATCACAACGACCAAGGTACGGGCCAAGGCAGTCCGTTCCGAAGCAGAGCGAATGATTACGCTTGCAAAGGACGGCTCTCTGGCTGCTCGACGTGAGGCTCTAGGCTACCTTTATGACAAGCAGCTTGTTCACGCCCTGTTTGAGGGTGCGAAGGAGCGCTATGGCGATCGCAATGGAGGCTACACTCGCATTCAGCGAACCGTAAGCCGCCGGGGCGATAACGCTGAAATGGCGATTATCGAACTGACCTGAGGATGTAGGCATCTGGCTATGGCAATCGCGCTGCCAACGCTAAAGGAGGCTGCTAGTTCAGGGGAAAACTGCTCGGTAGACTCACAACGGGTTGCTCTGGTCATTCAATACCTGGGCACTCAGTTTCATGGCTGGCAGCGGCAGGCGCAGCATCGCACCGTCCAAGAAGAAATTGAGCGGGCGATCGCTACTGTGCTGGGGCATTCTGTGACGCTGCACGGCGCAGGGCGAACCGATTCTGGCGTTCATGCAGCCGCTCAGGTGGCTCATTTTGATGCGGCGACCCTGATCCCGCCCTATCGGTGGCGCGATATTCTCAATAGCCGTCTGCCAGAAGACGTGCTAATTCGGGCATCGGCCCCGGTAGATCGCTCCTGGCACGCTCGGTTTTCAGCGATTTGGCGACGCTATCGCTATACGCTCTACACCGATGCCTGCCCTAATCTGTTCGTCCGCCCCTTTAGCTGGCACTATTATCATGCGCCGCTGGATGTTGAAGCCATGCAGGCAGCGCTGACCCCATTGTTGGGGCGGCAACACCTGGCAGCATTTCATCGGGCTGGCTCGAAGCGGGCCCATTCCTGGGTCGATGTGCAGGCGGTAGAGTGCGTCCGACGCGGGCCGTTCGTGCAGCTAGAGATTCAGGCGAGCGGGTTCCTCTACGGCATGGTGCGCCTGCTGGTGGGAATGCTGGTTGACGTGGGACGGGGAGAGCGATCGCCCACCGAGTTTACCCGCCTCTGGCAAGAGCAGCGCCGGGATCAGGTAAAGTATGCCGCGCCACCGCAGGGACTCTGCTTGCTGCGCGTGGGCTATCCTGATTCGCCCTTTGAGCCGAGCCTCTGGTATGACACGCAGCCCCAGTTCCTCTTGCCGCTGACTGAACCAGCGATCGCCGTTGCCTCTTCTGGCTAGTTCTCAGTCAAGTTCCTCCCCTCTGATGTCTAAGCCTCTGTCTAAGCCTCTTGTGAGCCTTTTCCTCAAACCTTTGACTCTCCTGGAACCCGATAGAACATTATGAACAAGACCTATCTCCCTCCCACAACTGAAATTGAGCGCAAGTGGTATGTCGTCGATGCAACTGATCAGCGTCTCGGACGACTGGCTAGCGAAGTTGCCAATGTGCTGCGCGGCAAAAACAAGCCGACCTTTACGCCGCATCTGGACACGGGTGATTTCGTCATCATCGTGAATGCTGAGAAAGTAGACGTGACGGGCAAAAAGCGCACTCAAAAGCTCTACCGTCGTCATTCTGGGCGGCCCGGCGGCATGAAGGTGGAGAACTTTACCAAGCTCCAGTCTCGCCTGCCGGAACGGATTGTAGAACAAGCCGTGAAGGGGATGCTGCCCAAGAACTCCCTGGGTCGCCAGTTGTTTACCAAGCTCAAGGTCTACGCGGGCCCGACCCATCCCCATGCGGCTCAACAGCCCGAAGTGTTGACGATTAAAACGATTCCTGGAGAAAAATAAGAATGCAAGCTACTGAGAAATCTGGTCGCGTTGTGTATTGGGGGACGGGTCGTCGCAAGTCGGCGATCGCCCGTGTTCGCCTAGTGCCTGGTACGGGCAAGCTGATCGTGAATGGCCGCCCTGGTGAAGAATATCTCCAGTTCAACCCCTCCTATCTGGCGATCGCCAAAGCGCCGCTGGAAACCCTGGGACTGGAAAATGAATACGACGTGTTGGTGAATGCAACGGGTGGTGGACTGACCGGCCAGGCAGACTCAATCCGCCTGGGTGTAGCGCGGGCGCTCTGCGAGCTAGACCCTGAGAACCGCAAGCCGCTGAAAATTGAAGGCTATTTGACCCGCGATCCCCGTGCTAAAGAGCGGAAGAAATACGGTCTGCACAAGGCCCGCAAGGCTCCCCAATACTCGAAGCGCTAGACTGGCTGTAGGGGCGACGTAGGCTGCACCTTGCCCGATTGCCTGCATTGACCGTTTGACATTCCTTGACAACCCTTGAAAAGCAACAGACTTGAGACTGTTATGCCAAAGCCTGACATCCATCCCACTTGGTATCCCGAAGCCAAGGTTTACTGCAACGGTGAACTGGTCACGACCGTTGGTTCCACCAAGCCCGAACTGCACGTCGATGTGTGGTCTGGCAACCATCCCTTCTATACGGGCACTCAGAAGATTATCGACACTGAGGGTCGCGTGGAGCGCTTCTTGCGGAAGTATGGGATGACCGACTCGCGCACGGGCGACGGTGCAGCAGCGGATAAGAAGAAGTAGCGATAGGAAAACTGGCGATCGCCTTCATTTTCTGAATTTTGACCCTCACGGGTGGCGAACCCTTCGCCTCACCTATCGTTCTTCCTCACTCCCAACGTTATGGCAGAAGCCTATCTTCTCGACAAACTTAATTCCGTAGAGCAAACCTTTCACGAACTGACGCGGCGGTTGGCTGATCCCGACATTGCAACCGATCCCACGGAGTTCCAGAAGCTTGCTAAAACTCGGTCGTCGCTAGAAGAAACGGTGACGACCTTTGACGCATGGAAAAAAGCCCAAAGTGACCTAGAAGGGGCGCGTCAGATTTTGAAAGACGCAGGCGGCGACGCAGAACTGCGGGAAATGGCGGCTTTGGAAGTGGACGAGCTAGAAGAAAAAATCGCGCACCTGGAAAATCGGCTGAAGGTGCTGCTGCTGCCGCGAGATCCCAACGATGACAAGAACATCATGCTAGAGATCCGGGCGGGTGCAGGTGGCGACGAGGCGAGCATCTGGGCTGGGGATCTGCTGCGGATGTATTCCCGATACGCCGAAAGCCAAAACTGGCGGGTCAAAATGGTCAGTGAGTCGCTGGCGGATATGGGCGGCTTCAAAGAAGCCATTTTGGAAATTCAGGGCGACCAGGTCTACAGCAAGCTTAAGTTTGAGGCTGGCGTTCATCGAGTGCAGCGAGTCCCCGTGACGGAAGCAGGCGGGCGGGTTCACACCTCGACGGCGACGGTTGCTATCATGCCGGAAGTCGATGATGTGGAAGTGGAAATCGACCCAAAGGACATTGAGCTAAAAACAGCGCGATCGGGCGGCGCGGGCGGACAAAACGTGAACAAGGTGGAAACCGCCGTTGACCTGATCCACAAACCGACAGGTATTCGTGTGTTTTGCACTGAAGAGCGATCGCAGCTTCAAAACCGCGAACGCGCCATGCAAATCTTGCGAGCCAAGCTCTACGAAATTAAGCTGCGAGAACAGCAAGAAGCCGTCACCTCAATGCGCCGGTCTCAGGTTGGCACGGGCGAACGCTCAGAAAAAATTCGGACTTACAACTACAAGGACAATCGTGTCACCGACCATCGCCTGAACCAAAACTTCAGTCTAAACGCCGTCCTTGAAGGTGATTTGGAAGAATTGATTCAGTCCTGCATTTCCAAAGACCAGCAAGAGCGACTAGAGGAACTGGCTGCGGCTTCTTGATGCAAGCCTGACTGAGGCGCGTCAAAGCTCGATAAACCCTAGTGCCTCAACTCCCGGCTGGTCTTTTCGGGATGCGAGAGTCAAGAGTAATTTATCCCTCTCTGGGTGGGTTTAGTGGATGCTGACTGGGTGGTGGTGCATTTGGATCGATTAGCTCGCTCAGGGCTTCGGTCAGCGCCTTCGGGTCCATGAACACAATTTTGGAGTTTGGGCTATCGCCGAGTCGATAGCTGGCATCGACATACCGTTGCGCGACCAAATATTTCATGATCTCCCGACTATTGGGCTGAGACTTTAGCGCATCCGCAATCATTTTCATCGACTGCACCGCACCCTCGGCTTCTTCAATTGCCGCCTGCTTTTTGCCCTGCGCTTCAGAAATGGCTGCCTTCTTTTTACTTTCAGCAGCGCGTTCTAGCTCCATTGCTCGCAGCACATCTGGGGCAGGCTCAATGCTCTGCACCTCCACTCGCGTCACCTTCACGCCCCAGGTTCCGGTTGCTTCGTCGAGTTGGTGCAGCAAGGCCTGGTTGATTTCGTTTCTAGAGGAAAAGGTCTGAGCCAGACTCATCCGCCCAATTTCGGAACGGAGCGTCGTCGTCACTAAGCTCTCCAGCGCTTCCTCAATATTTTCCACGGCATAGAATGTGCGCTCTAGCTGCAAAATTCGCCAGTAGACCACTGCGTCTACGTCCGCTGATACGTTGTCGCCAGTAATGGCTTTTTGCTTTTCGATATCTAGCACGCGCTCGCGGGTTGATTCTTCTAAAACAATTGTGTCGAGAAACGGCACCACAAAATTTAGCCCCGGCCCGAGCTTGCGGTGAAACTTCCCCAAGCGCTCTACTAGCGCCTCGGTGCCCTGATTGATGATTCTGACGGAGCCGACAGTGTAACCCACAATGAGGAGAGCAAGGGCAGCAACGATGGACTCCATAGGGTGCGATTCTCCAAAGCAGCGTCAGAGAGAAGAGACTGTTCCTCTAATGTATCCTTTGTGGCGAGATTTGGTACGGATGAACCGTGATAGGGTGATGAGGTGATGGAGTCAGCTAGTAGAACCTTTTCTTAACAACTCTTTATTATGAGGTTAACCTCTACCCTTGTCTGTCTCCATGCTGAGCCAAATTAAAGATCTTGCCGCGAGCCTTGCCCCTCGACTGGTTGAAATTCGCCGCCATCTGCACAGCCATCCTGAACTGAGCGGACAGGAATACCAGACAGCCGCCTATGTATCAGGTGTGGTGTCGTCTTGTGGATTGCATGTGCAGGAACTAGTGGGCAAGACCGGCGTGGTAGCAGAACTGCGCGGCACGGATAGAGACTCCCGAATGCTGGCAATTCGCACGGATATGGATGCGCTGCCGATTCAGGAGCGCACGGGACTGGAATTTGCTTCGCGGCAGCCGGGAATTATGCACGCCTGCGGTCATGATGTGCATACCACTGTGGGACTGGGGACGGCGATGGTGCTGGCGCAGTTGGGGATTCAGTTTCCGGGCACGACTCGGTTTTTGTTTCAGCCTGCGGAGGAGACGGCGCAGGGCGCAGGCTGGATGATTCGCGATGGGGTGATGGAGGGCGTGACGGCTATTTTTGGGGTTCACACGTTTCCGACGATTCCAGGGGGATCGGTGGGGATTCGCTATGGGGCGCTGACGGCGGCGGCGGATGATCTGGAACTGGTGATTATGGGGGAGTCGGGGCATGGGGCGCGGCCGCATGAGGCGATCGACGCGATCTGGATTGCATCGCAGGTGGTGACGACGCTGCAACAGGCGATTAGTAGGACGCAAAACCCGCTACGTCCAGTGGTGCTAACAATTGGGCAAATCCAGGGCGGGCGGGCACCGAATGTGATTGCGGATCAGGTGCGGATGCTGGGTACGGTGCGATCGCTCCATCCTGAAACCAGCGCCACTCTGCCTGCCTGGATTGAGCAAATCGTGGCGAATGTCTGCCAGAGCTATGGGGCAAAGTACACGATGAACTATCGCCGGGGCGTGCCTTCGGTACAAAATGACCCAGCGTTGACGCAGATTATGGAATCGGCGGCATCGGAAGCTTGGGGGGGCGATCGCGTCCAGATTCTTTTAGAACCCTCCCTCGGCGCAGAAGACTTCTCGTTATACTTGCAACATGCTCCTGGCACGATGTTCCGTCTGGGTGTTGCCTTTGCCGACAAGCCCAACTATCCCCTTCACCATCCTCAATTTCATGTAGACGAAACGGCCATCGTCACCGGCGTAGTGACGATGGCCTACGCGGCGTATAAGTATTGGCAGCAATAACCGGAGGGCTGGGCTGTGGAGGAGTAGAGCAGGATTGCTGGGACATTCCACCCCAAATTTCCGTCACAAATTTCCGTACTTGGGTGTCTGGAGATCCCACCCGGTTAACCACCTCGCTAAACCGCTATGCTGAATAGTATTGACCACTGGAAAAACGCCAGATGGCTGCAAGCTTTCAGCGCTATTTCGTGCGCTATTTCGTGTAGTTCTGGGCGTTTGCCAGGTTAACTTCTAACGCAATATCTAGACGCTTGGCAGAGGAGCCACATCGCTATGGCAGGCTTTGGAGATCTGGTTCAAAAGGCATTTTATCTGGGTGTCGGGTTAGCCTCTTACGCGGGCGAAAAAGCGGGCAGCACTCTGGCAGATTTGCGGGTGCAGGCGCAAAAGCTGGCGGATGAAATGGTCGCTCGTGGCGAAATTAGCGCCGAAGAAGCCCGCCGCATGGTGGAAGAGATGATGAACCGTGCCCAGCAGCCCGTCGAGGGTGAACCCGAAAAACCCGCAGAGCCTCGCCGCATCGAAATTCTGACGGATGAGGAAGAGCCAACTCAATCTGCTAGCCGGCCGGCCGCTGAAAGCTCTGCAACATCGGGCCAGTCGTCCAGCCAGTCAACGGCGGAGGATCTGCGTCAGCAAGTCGCCAAACTGCAAGAGGAGCTAAGACGGCTGAAACGGAATTAAGGACTGGGGATTCGGAATTGGGGAGAAAGAGCGGCGGGGTATCTGCTTGGCAGGGCTGCGATCGCGCTGATTCCAGGTTCCGTATTGATCCCAACCTTTGCTCTTGGTGCTGCCGCTCGACCCCGACCTTTGAAACTTGAGTCCTAATCCCTGAACCCTATGTTTGAGACGATCGCCCAACAAGTAGAACAGTTTCTGGAAGACATTAACCGTGACGTGAATGAAACGGTGGATGCGATTTTTGAATGGTCGGACGAGGTGGCAGAGCGGCTGAATGAGGCGATCGCCCCTGATCTCGATCAGATTGATCGCCAGATGGAGGAATGGCTTGCTCCATTTATCAATGCGGTGACGGGCGTAGAAAGCACCATCCAGGAAACCGTGCAGCCCTTTAACCAGACGGTTGACCCCATTCTCAATCGCCACCCCGCCTGTGTCGGCTGCCGCAACTACCACGGACAGGTCTACGGCGGCACGATGCTGGTCTGCGGAATGCACCCGTTTGGCTGGGAAGGGGAGCAGTGCCCCGATTTTGAGTCGGTCTGGAAAGGCGGGGATAAGGCCTAAACCGTAAACGCTGGCATCCACGCTAATTACTTTTACTTTACTTTTACTCTCGCTACTCTAGCTCTCGCCTGCCCTCTAGCGCCCGCGCCAGCGTCACCTCGTCGGCATATTCCAAATCGCCGCCCATTGGTAGTCCAAAGGCAATGCGAGTGACTTTGGTAAACGGCTTTAGCAGTTGCCCAACATAAAGTGTGGTGGTGTCGCCTTCTACACTGGGGCTGATGGCCATGATCACTTCCTCAACGCCCTGCTGGGCTACGCGCTTAACCAGGGGCGAAATATGGAGGTGGTCGGGGCCGATGCCCTCCATCGGAGAAATCAAGCCGCCCAAAACGTGATATTTGCCCTTGTATTCGCGAGTTTTTTCCAGGGCGATGACATCGCGAGCATCGGCTACTACGCAGATGAGTTGTGGGTCGCGGCTGGGATTTTTGCAAATGTCGCAGATGGGTTCGGCCGACAGATGAAAACAGACGGAGCACAGTCCGACCTGCTGTTTTGCCTCTAGCAACGCCTGGGCTAAGGCTTTTACTTCTTCTTCTGGCCGCTTAAGAATGTGCAGCGCTAGCCGCTGAGCCGATTTGGGCCCAACGCCAGGAAGCCGTTGCAACTGTTCAATCAGGCGGGCAAGGGGACGAGTGTAGACCAGGGTTCCTCCAGAAGACGTGAGGCGCAAAAGGGGCACATAGATTTTCTGATCATAGAGGATGGTTGCAGGATTAGGGCTTCTCAGGGGGGCATCCTGATTGCGAATTTGAGGGCCCCTGCAATTCCGCTTTAGAATCGTAGAATTGAGCGTAATTTTTGTTAGTTAGAAAACCTATGGTGAGGCTCTTTAAGCCGTCGTTTCGCAAGCAAATTGCCCGGATTGAGGTTGCAGGGGCGATCGCCAGCGACACTCGCAAGCGCGTCCTGGAAGCCCTCAAGCAAGTCGAAGAGCGCAAATTTCCCGCACTGCTGCTGCGGATCGACAGCCCTGGTGGAACGGTGGGTGATTCGCAGGAAATCTATCAAGCGCTCAAGCGACTGGCTGAAAAAATCAAAATCGTCGCCAGCTTTGGCAATATCTCAGCCTCTGGCGGTGTCTATATCGGCATGGGCGCACCGCACATTGTGGCAAACCCAGGCACCGTGACAGGCAGTATCGGTGTCATCCTGCGGGGCAATAATCTGGAACGCCTGCTGGAGCGAATTGGCGTATCCTTCAAAGTGATTAAATCTGGCCCGTATAAAGACATTCTGGCCTTTGATCGAGAACTGACGGAACCAGAGCAACATATTCTGCAAGAGCTGATTGACACGAGCTATGGCCAGTTTGTGCAAACGGTGGCTGAAGCCAGGAATCTGGCGGTTGAAACCGTCCGGGGGTTTGCCGATGGACGGATTTTCACTGGGCAACAAGCGTTGGAACTGGGGATTGTCGATCGCCTGGGGACAGAGGAAGATGCCCGTCGCTGGGCCTGCGAACTAGCTGGACTCGATCCAGAAAAGACTCGCACATTCAACATCGAGGAGAAAAAGAGCTTGCTCCGCCGATTGCGAACGGGGAGTGAAATGCAGGGCGATCGCCTTGGCAGTTTGCTTACCCACAGGCTATCTTCGGCTACAGACTGGATTGAATTTGAACTGGCGACGAGCGGCGTGCCGCTGTGGATGTATCGGCCATAGGCGGGGTGATGGAGTCACGAAGTGATGGCATGGCGGAGCAGTAACCCTTCTCCAAATCCCAATCCTTCTACGCTCCATTCCCCAAATACTCAAAACGGGAGGACAAATCTGTGGGTTGGCGAGTTCGGGCAATTCGGGGCGCAACGACGGTTGCAGAGAATACGGAAGGGGCGATCGCCGAAGCGGTCATCGAGCTATTAGAAGAATTGGAACGGCTCAACCCCGGAGTCCTCGACCCGGACGAAATCGTTAATCTAATTTTTTCCGTCACGCCAGACCTGGATGCCGTGTTTCCGGCCAAAATTGCCCGCCAGCGTCCTGGCTGGAACGATGTGCCGCTGCTAGATCTACAGCAAATGGCAGTGAAAGGCAGCCTACCGCGCTGCATCCGCCTGCTGCTACAAATCAACCTACCCGCCGAGGTGCGCGTCCGCCATGCCTACCTGCGGGATGCGGCAGAATTGCGTCCGGATTGGCAGTATGCGCCGATGACGCTCCAGTAGGGGCATTACTTCACCGCGCCTTTCCACAGCCAGCCCAATTGCAAAACCAGCCCTGGCAGGACGGGTTCACCGGACAGGCTAGTGGGCGCGTCTAGCACTTCTACGGGCTGGTCGGGTCGATAAATTTCGGCTTGCTGTTCCTCTGGATTCAGCATCCAGCCGAGCTTTGCGCCACAGGAAAGGTATTCCTGCATCTTGGCGCGAATGGTTTGGGGATTGTCGCTGGGGGAGAGGAGTTCCAGCACAAAGTCGGGGCAGATGGGCGGAAACTTGCGACGGAGATCGGCTGACAGGGCTTCCCAGCGAGCCTTTTCAACCCAGGCTACATCAGGAGAGCGATCGCCCCCACCCGGCAACCGAAAACAGGTAAACGAGTCGAACACAACGCCTAGATCTGTATTTTCATTCCAGATAACGAAGCGAGCAGTCAATTTTGCATTATCTTTTCCAGTTTCTCCGCCGGTGGGAGCCATAATGACGAGTTCTCCGTTGGGGGTGCGCTCAAACTTGATGTCGGGATTGTTGGCACAGAGCGCATCAAACTGAGCGTCAGTCAGCACAGTAATGGCACTCAGATCAATGGTGAAGTGGGTCATTGGACGGTGGCTCCTTGCGCTGGCGTTAACTCTAGAATAGGCTCTATGACAGGACTTGGAGGTCAAGGAGTAGAGTTCAGGGCTGAACGCTAGAAAATTTTGAGACCTTGAGACATGAAATTTTGAGACCTTGAGACTTTGAGATATGAAATTTTGAGACTATTTTTTGAGACTATTTATTTTTTGAGACTATTTACAGGCTCGAAGATGTCCCAAAGATCTTGATGCGCCATTTGCCTGCTATACACTGAAATGTGTGGCCGAGTAGTAATTCAAATGTTCTACTCTAAGATTCTAGCCCCTGATAGTTGAGCCATTAGAGTGATCCGTATTTTGATCTCCATATGTTGATCTAGGTGTTCTCTTTGCCCCTCCTATGTTAATTTCTCTCAACATTGAGAACTTTGCCCTGGTCGATCGCCTAGAGATTCGGTTTGGCGAGGGCTTGAACGTGCTGACGGGGGAAACGGGCGCGGGTAAATCGATTATTCTCGACGCGCTGGATGCGGCACTGGGCGGCAAGGTATCGGGGCGGGCGGTGCGAACGGGGGCGGATTCGGCGCGAATCGAGGCGACCTTTGCGATGGAGCCTGTGCTGCAAGACTGGCTGGCGGCGCAGGATCTTGAGCCGCTAGAGGATGAAACGCTAGTGTGTAGCCGCGAGATGACGCTGGGGCAGGGCAGCGTCCGCAGCCGTTCGCGGGTAAATGGGGTGGTGGTGAACAAGCAGCAGATGGAAGACCTGCGCGATCGCCTCGTGGAAATTACCGCCCAGGGGCAAACCGTGCAACTGGGGCAGCCCAGCCTCCAGCGCGATTGGCTCGATAGCTTTGGCGGCGCTGCCCTGATGCAGCAGCGAGAAGTCGTCGCAGCCGCCTATGCCGCCTTTCAGCAGGCGGCACAAGCGCTGGAAAAACGCCGTCAGATGGAGCAGCAGCGCCAGCAGCAGCTTGATTTGTTTGAATATCAGGCAAAGGAACTGGCGGCGGCAAATCTCAGCGATCCGCAAGAGTTGGAGCAGTTGGAGCAGGAGCGCCAGCGCCTCAGCCATACGGTGGAGCTACAGCAACAGAGCTATCAGGTGTATCAGGCGCTCTACCAGAACGACACGGGTGGGAATGCAGCGGCAGATCTGTTGGGCAAAGCGGAGAATTGGTTGACGGATATGGTGCGCTATGACCGAGATCTGGAGCCAGTGTTGGACATGGTGTCAGAAGCGCTGGCGCGGATACAGGAGGCGGGTCGGCAGATCAACACCTACGGTGAGGGACTAGAAACTGACCCGGAGCGCCTGGAAGCGGTCGAGCAGCGAATTATCCAGCTTAAGCAGATTTGCAAGAAGTATGGCCCGACCCTCGGCGAGGCGATCGCCTACGCGCAGCGGGTGCAGGCAGATGTGGACGCGCTCAGCGATGGCGGACAATCGCTAGAAGCGCTGGAAGCCCAGTATGCCCAGCGCCAGCAAGAACTCGCCGCTGCCTGTGCCCAGCTTACGGAACTGCGTCGCGCCGCCGCCCATACGCTGGAAGCTCGAATAATTGAGGAACTGAAGCCGCTGGCAATGGAAAAGGTGCAGTTTCAGGTGGAGATTACGCCGGTGAATCCAACAGCGGCCGGGGGCGATCGCATCACGTTTCTGTTTAGCCCCAACCCTGGCGAACCGCTGCAACCGCTGACGGCGATCGCCTCTGGTGGGGAAATGAGCCGCTTTTTGCTAGCGCTGAAGGTGTGCTTTTCGCAGGTCGATCCGATTGGCACGATGGTCTTTGACGAAATTGACGTGGGGGTGTCGGGGCGCGTGGCCCAGGCGATCGCCGATAAGCTACACCAGCTTGGCAGCCGTCATCAGGTGCTTTGCGTGACGCACCAGCCGCTCGTTGCCGCCATGGCCCATACCCACTTTCGGGTCGATAAGCAGGTGATTGACCCAGCCGCAGAATCCGCCAGCAAAAATGGCCGCAAGAAGGCCAAAGCGACCCCTGAGCCAGTAGATCCTGAGCGAGTAGATACGGATTTGGCGGAGGGATCTGAAGACGTGCGGACGGTGGTGCGCGTATCCCAACTGAGCAATGATCAGCGCCGCCATGAGCTGGCTCAGCTTGTGGGTGGGAATGAAGAGGCGATCGCCTTTGCCGATTCGCTGCTGACTCAGGCCGTATCCCGCCAGCAAGATTCTGGAACTAAAACTGTAGCCAAGCCCAGGCGAAATCGGAGTTAAGGGCTAGCAAGAAACGGAATCTTTAGCTACGCGCCGCCTTCAAGACTATTCAGTAGAAATCAATGTAAAACTGCTATGAGCAGCTCTATTCTCTTTCGAGAAATCCTTCCAGAAGACATCCAGGCTATTTTCGATGTGCGGATAGCGACTTGGCACAACGATCGAGGATGCGAAGAATTAACACAGTTGGGAATCACTCATGAGTCAGTGCGGGATCTGTTGAAAAATTCCCATCGAGGCTGGCTCTGTGAAATTGATTCCCGCATTATCGGATTTGCAATGGGTAACAAAAGCAAGGGAGAAATGTGGGTAATTGCTGTCCTCAAAGAATTTGAGGGAAAAGGAATTGGCAAACGGCTCCTCAGTTTGGTTGAGGAATGGCTATTTTCTGAGGGGTGGAAGGAGATATGGTTGACAACGGACCCGGACGAAAGCACTCGTGCAGTTGGGTTTTATCGCCATCTAGGATGGAAGGATTGGAAAATAGAGCCTGATGAAGGCAGATTTATGAAGAAAGTCGTAGAACAACCATATCAACTCAACGACGTTGAAATCAGATCCCCCAAGCCTCTTTAATAACCCAGGCACAGAACCCAGTGATAGAGCCTTCCAGGTTCATTAAGTAGGCTTTGGGGGATCAAAATGGAGGCCACAAGTGCTTGAAGCCTGTGGCTGTAGAGGTCGGCTACAGGTAGGCTGGCTACGCAGAGAGTGTCCGACGCTTGGTGATTAGGCGGTAGACCTCGATGATGTCACCTTCCTGCCAATCTTTGAAGTTATCTACGCCAATGCCGCATTCATAGCCTGCGCTGACTTCTTTTGCGTCTTCCTTCATCCGCTTCAGTGAGTCGAGGTTGCCCTCAAAGATCACTTCACCGCCACGACGCACCCGCAGCTTGCTGTTGCGGACGACCTTGCCTTCCTTGACATAGCAGCCTGCAACGGCTCCCTTGCCCACTGTAAATACAGCGCGAACCTCCACCTGACCCAGTGGTTCCTCCACCAGTTCGGGTTCCAGCAGACCCTCCATTGCACCCTGGATATCGTCCAGCAGGCTGTAGATGACCGTATAGTCGCGCACGTCTACGTCAGCTTGGTCGGCGGCCTGACGTGCCCCACTAGCAAAGGTTGTGTTGAACCCGATGATTACGGCGCTGCTGGCGGCTGCCAGGTCTACGTCGGTTTCAGTGATCTCGCCCGGAGCCGCCAACAGCACCCGCACCTGCACTTCTTTTTGGGGAAGCTGTTGCAGCGCTGCCAGAATAGCTTCGACCGAACCCTGCACGTCTGCCTTCAGGATCAGGTTCAGCTCTTTCAGGTCGCCCTCTTGGGCCTGGCTGGAAATCGTATTCAGGCTGACGCGACGAGACGACATGGCCTGCTGCAAGCGAGAGAGACGCTGCTGATCAGTGCGGTTGCTGGCGATCGCCCGTGCTTCTTTTTCATCCAAATACACGTCGAACTCATCGCCCGCAGCAGGCACGTCGCTCAAACCCAGCACCTCAACGGCAAAGGACGGCTTGCCCTCCTCGACCCGCTTGCCACGATCGTCCACCATTGCGCGGACTTTGCCAAAGACCGAGCCAGCCACCAGGATATCGCCAACACGCAGCGTACCGTTCTGAATGAGCAGCGTCGCCACTGGGCCTTTCGCCTTGTCCAAATGCGCCTCGATTACTGTACCCTTGGCAGGGCGATCGGGGTTGGCGTAGAGGTCTTCCACCTCAGACACCAACAGGATCATTTCCAGCAGGGTGTCCAGGTTCTCTCCCGTCAGAGCGCTAACGGGCACCATAATGGTGTCGCCGCCCCACTCTTCAGCCACCAGCCCATATTCAGTTAGCTCTTGCTTCACGCGATCGGGCTGGGCTTCTTCCTTGTCTATCTTATTAATGGCGACCACGATGGGAACTTCAGCCGCCTTGGCGTGGCTAATCGCCTCGATGGTTTGGGGACGCACCCCGTCGTCTGCCGCCACCACCAGAATCGCGATATCCGTGACCCGCGCACCCCGCGCCCGCATAGCGGTAAAGGCTTCGTGACCCGGCGTATCCAGGAACACGACCTGCTGCGTCTCGCCGTTATGCTCCACATCAACGTGATACGCGCCGATATGCTGCGTGATGCCCCCTGCCTCGCCCTGAGCCACCTTGGTCTTGCGGATTGAGTCGAGCAGAGTGGTTTTGCCGTGATCTACGTGGCCCATGATGGTTACCACGGGCGGACGGCGCTGGAGATTTTCTAAATCTCCTGCATCAAGCATTTCTGTGACTTTCTTCGCCTCTGCTTCGGGCGCTTCGGTATCCACCAAAATGCCCATCTCTTCCGCCACCATCGTCGCGGTGGGGATGTCGAGAACCTGGTTCACTGTGGTCATGATGCCCTTCATAAACAGGGCGCGGATGACTTCGGTTTCGGGAACAACCAGCATATCAGCGAGTTCTGCCACCGTCAGGCTGCCCGTGAGGGTAATGATTTCGGGGCGTTGGCGAGTTTCTTGCTGTTCACGGCGATCGCGCCGATTAAAGCGCTCGTTGCTAGAACCCCCGCGCCGCCGCTGCGTCGGTGCAGCCACCGCTACGGGCTTTGCTGGAGCTTTTTGGCTCTTGGGCTTGGGCGGGCGCATCAGCGAGATGCTGAGGGCAGTCGGGGCCGAATCATCTCCGTCGGCTCCATCCAGCACTTCATCCAGATCGATGTCTTCGTCGTCGTCCAACACATTGGGCGATCGCCGCTTGGACTTCACACCGGCCTTAGCCACCTTGTTGGGATTTTCCTCGTCTTCCTCCTCCCAATCCTTGCCGCGCTTTGCCACCTTAGTCGGTGGCGTGGGCTTGGGCTTGAGCGTGGGCGGCTCTGCCAAGATAGGCATACCGCCTGCGCTGCGGGTATCGGCTGCGCCAGACTCTTCGGATGCACCCGGAGCCGTCGGACGAACGGGCTTGCGACGTAGCTCCAGCACTGGCTTGGCGCGCAGTACAGGCGGTTCAGAAGTTTCTGTAATACCAATGCGGCGGGGGGCGGACTCACTGGCTTCCCCAGAGCGGGACTCTGGACGAGCGGCGGTGGGCGATCGCCGAAGCCCTTGGTCATCGCCTCCCACTCGCATTACCACCTGATCACTGCGATCGCTCGCCTTCTTCAGAACTGGGCGGCTCACGGAACTCACAGACTCTGTCCGCACAGGCTTAGAAGGCGGCCCCATCAAAGAGGGCTGCTCTTCGGGCAATGGTGCAGACTCAGCCACTTCAGGGCGCACAGGAGGCGGCTGGGGCGCTTCAACTGGAGGAGACTCTACTTCTTTGGGTGCTTCCGATTTGGGTGCTTTGGGTGCTTCCGAAACGGGAATCGCAGGCTTTTGAACAGCAGGAGGAGTGGCAATCGGCCGAGGCTCAACTGTCCTTGCCTCAGCAGGCTCTGCTGCTGGACGATCCGGACGCACCGGCGCAGATGAGGCGGGCTGCGGGGTCGGAGCAGGCTGAACTTCTGGCCGCTTAGGTGGCTCTACCGCAGGGCGATGGCGACGGACTTCAAGAATTTGTTGCTTTTTAACAGGCGGCTGCACGGCGCTCTGTTTTCGTTGAGGCATAGAAGAAGGCGTTGAGGTAGGCCGGTGAACAGGAGGGGTATGGGATGCAGAAGGGCTGTGGGCAAGCCGCTCGGCCGCTGAGCGGATACGGGCTGCCTCAGCTTCGGAAATAGTGCTGCTGTGGCTCTTGACCGGAATATTCAATTGTTCGCAAACGTCCAAAATCTCTCTATTATCCAGATTCAATTCCTTTGACAACTCGTAAATTCTCACCTTACCGTTCATCCACTCTCCCCTTCTTAGCCAACTGAGATTTTCACATAATGTTGCTTCGCTTTCCTAACGAGACGACGTGACAAGACGACGTTTACAATGCTCGACAGTTAAAGCCCAGACAAAAACAGCTTCAGGCTTGCTGCGTTGACTTTTGTTTCCAGTCCTTGTTCTAGCGCTAAGGCTTCGAGAATTCACTGCCCATCAGGTTGAGGTTCTACAAATGTCTCTTGCCGCATCTGCAAGAAAACCCCGAACTAGAGCAGAACACAAAACTAAAACAAAGCTCTCCTGGGTTGAAGGCACGCCCTTATCTGGCCGAGGCTGCCCAAAATGCTTAGTGGTTGAAGGCTCGTTCTCCCTTAAAGTCAACACAACGTAGAGTCTGGCACCTAAAGTCTGGCATCCAGCCGATTTGATCAGTGGTAAGTGTCTCCGTATCGGTCATTGAATCTCTGTGGCTGCTAACGGGCCCATATCTAACTTCAGTGTCTGACTTCAGTGTCTGACACTGAGATTGCGACAGACCCCCTTCCCTAGAGTAACAACTCTCAGAAAGTTCCTAGGACAATCACCGGGCTTGCCCCAGCGAGTCTGGCTTCTGAGTGGAGTCTACAGCAAGACGCTGCCGCAGCGTTTGATAAACGGCTTCAGGTACAGACACTTTTAATGACCTCCCTAGCCTATCTTTCCTTTGGGCTGCCTGCAAGCAGCTAGCAGTCGGGCACAGGTAAGCCGATCGACCCATCCCACAATCTAATTGTATCGTCTGAGACGGATATACCCGCACGATTCGCCAGAACTCTGTCTTGGGTGCAAGTCTTCGGCAACTGAGACAGCGACGATAGTTGGGCGGTGGCATGACCGTTTTCAGAAAATGGCTCAGGCGGGATTTGAACCTGCGACCTTGGGCTTATGAGTCCCCTGCTCTAACCACTGAGCTACTGAGCCAGCAAGGCTGCAACTGAACACCTCTGGAAATTCAGACTAAAGGTTTAGTCTTGCTTAACCCAAGTTGTCCTAAATTTTAGCC
Organism: Thermoleptolyngbya sp. C42_A2020_037; assembly: GCF_015272455.1. Classification (NCBI taxonomy): domain Bacteria; kingdom Bacillati; phylum Cyanobacteriota; class Cyanophyceae; order Oculatellales; family Oculatellaceae; genus Thermoleptolyngbya; species Thermoleptolyngbya sp. C42_A2020_037. Next base: position 96,703 of record NZ_JACYLP010000011.1, on the reverse strand, counting down.
TTCATTAAGATAGCATACCCGACTGACAGATTAGGGCGATCGCCCGCTGGAAAATTTCTGCAATTTGCTCGGAACCCACAGCGAAACTGGGGCGATCGCCCGTCCTGCGCCGCCTAAAACTCTTCCTCTAGGGCGGGAATGCAGCGTTCGCAGAGCAGCGGATGCTCAGCAGACTCGCCAACGTGGGTGGAATAATTCCAGCAGCGATCGCACTTTTTGCCTTCGGCATCGACTACACCAATGCTCAATCCACCTGCTTCCGCGCTGTATTTCAGGTCTGCCAAAATGCCAGGAGTGTCGAGCAACTCGACCTGAGATGCCAGGAAAAGATAGCGCAACTCGTCTACGCCGTTGCCGCCGAGGCTGCTGGCGGGGTTGAGTGCCTCAAGCTGCTGTCGAAAGTCGGCATCGGCCACATAAAGCAGCACCTTAGCCTCAAGCGACGAGCCGATTGCTTTGTCGTTTCTCGCTTGCTCCAGCACCTTGTTGACTTCGGTTCTCAAATCGCGCAATTTTTCCCACTTCGCTGCCAGTTTGGGATTTTCCCAAGATGCTTCCAGCTTTACCCAGCCAGACTCAAAGACGGACAGGTAGGGGGTTTGGTAAGGCAGAAATTGCCAGATGTCTTCTGCCAGGTGAGACAGGACAGGGGCGATCGCCCGCGCCAGATTTTCGATTGCCACGGCCAGCACGGTCTGGCAACTGCGGCGGCGGGGCGCATCGGCAGCACTGATGTAGAGCCGATCCTTGGCAATATCGAGGTAAAAATTCGACAAGTCCACCACGCAGAAGTTCTGCACCGTCTGGAAAAAGCGGAAAAACTCGTAGGTCTTGAAGGCATCCGTGATGTCGGCAAACACTTCCGTCATTCGGTGCAGCATATAGCGGTCGAGTTCGGGAAGCTCGTCATAGGCCACGGCATGAGTCGCTGGGTCAAAGTCATGCAGGTTGCCCAACAGGAAGCGGGCGGTGTTGCGGATCTTGCGATACACGTCTGCCATCTGCTTCAGGATGTTTTTGCCCAGCGGCACATCCGAGGTATAGTCCACCGACGATACCCACAGCCGCAGCACATCCGCGCCATAGGCTGGCTCCTCCTTCTGGTTTTTGCCGCCTTCAATGACGATGGCCGGATCGACCACATTGCCCAGAGACTTGCTCATCTTGCGGCCCTGCTCGTCTAGCGCAAAGCCGTGGGTTAGCACAGTCTTATAGGGCGCATGACCATTTACAGCCACGCTAGTCAGCAGACTCGACTGAAACCAGCCCCGGTGCTGGTCTGAGCCTTCCAGGTACATTTCTACGGGATAGTGCAAACCCTCGCGCTGCTGGGCGACGGCTGCCCAGGAAGATCCAGAGTCGAACCATACGTCCATTGTGTCGAAGCCCTTGCGGTAGCTGCGCCCATTGCTACGGTAGGGTTCCGGCAGCAACTCCTCGACCGACATCTCCCACCAGGCATCGGAACCGCGTTCAGCAAAGATTTTCTGCACATGGCTGATGGTGTCGGCATTCAGCAGCGGCTCGTTGGTTTCCTCGTCATAGAAAACGGGGATTGGCACGCCCCAACTGCGCTGGCGCGAGATACACCAGTCCGAGCGATCGCCCACCATCGCCGTAATCCGGTTTTCGCCCTGCGCGGGAATCCACTCCACTTCTTTGATAGCCCGCAGCGCCTCTTCGCGGAAGCCCTCGACCGATGCAAACCACTGCTCCGTCGCCCGGAAGATCGTCGGCTTCTTGGTGCGCCAATCGTAGGGATAGCGATGTCCGTAATCCTCTTCCTTCAGCAGGGCCCCAGCCTCTCGCAGCGCCTTGATCACGGCGGCATTGGCATCGCCCAGCACGTTCAGTCCGGCAAAGGGTCCCGCCTCCGACGTAAAGTTGCCCTCATCGTCTACAGGCGACAGCACAGGCAGTCCGTAGCGCTGCCCCACAATAAAGTCATCCTGACCATGCCCCGGAGCCGTATGCACCAGCCCCGTGCCAGATTCCGTGGTGACGTAATCGCCACCGATGACAATCGGACTCTCCCGATCAAACAGCGGATGGCGATAGGTGGAAAACTCCAGCGCCTTGCCCGAAATTTCTGCCTGCACGCTCAGCGGCGTGTCTAGCACTTGCGTCAGTCGCTCCACCAGATCCTTGGCCACGATGAGGTGTGCAAAGGGGGTTCCCAGTTCATCCTTGAGCTTGCCGCCCTCATCTTTGACGATGACGTAGGTTAGTTCCGGGTTAACGGCTACTGCCAGGTTTGCAGGAATTGTCCAGGGCGTGGTCGTCCACACCGCAACACCCAGGTCGCCCAAATAAGGTTGCAGTGCCGTTGCCCCATCGCCCAAGCTGATCACCGGAAAGGCGGCGTAGATGCTGCGGGAAACGTGACCTTCGGGATATTCCAACTCGGCTTCGGCCAGCGCAGTGCGGGAACTGGGACTCCAGTGGACAGGCTTGAAGCCGCGATAGATATAACCTTTTAGCACCATCTGCCCAAACACGCCGATCTGCGCGGCTTCGTAGTCGGGGGTGAGGGTTAGGTAGGGACGCTCCCAGTCGCCCCACACGCCGTAGCGCATGAAGCTGGCGCACTGCTGCTGCTGCTGTTCGAGGGCCCAGGCTTTGGCGCGGCGACGCAGTTCAATCGGGGTCAAATTGCGCCGCTCTTCGGGTTGCATCGCTTGCAGGACTTTTACCTCAATGGGCAGCCCGTGACAGTCCCAGCCAGGGACGTAGCGCACCTTTCGCCCGTTCAGGAGTTGGAACTTGTTAATCGTGTCTTTCAAAATCTTGTTCATGGCGTGCCCGATATGCAGCGCTCCGTTGGCGTAGGGTGGGCCATCGTGCAGCACAAAGGGTTCGCCGGGGTTGGATTGCGACAGCTTTTCGTAAATTCGGTTGTCAGCCCAAAATTTTTGAATTTCTGGCTCACGCTTGGTGGCGTTGGCCCGCATGTCGAATTGGGTTTTGGGCAGGCTGACCGTATCTTTGTAGCTTCCAGGTTCTGTCGCTGTCACGGCGGTTGCAGGGTGAAAAGAACTGTGGTTTATCGAAACTATTATCAACCAGGGTTGAGCAACTGGGGGGCATTTTTGTAAATCTCCCCCGGTTGGGTAACGGGTGATCGAGCGCCTCTCAGTAAATTCCACAGGATTGGGCTATCTTACAAGGCATATCTTTCAGGTCTGCATCTGCGATCGCCCCTATGGACAACCTCTTCCCAAACTCTTCGCTGCTGGGATAGCACCCGTTAGGGGCTAATTTTGCCAGGGGAACAGCATTTTCTTCGGGGGTCGCTTCAGGGCGATCGCCCTTGTCTCAAGTTGTCCTAGCATCGTCGGATTCAGTTCCGATTGGCATCGGGTGTCGTCAAATCTGGCGAGATCGGTTCTGGGATTATTTAGTCCCGACTTGGGTCTGTTAAGGCGATCGCAACTGATATCAGTCCCCTGCACAGCCCCCAAAGCCCAGTAACACAATGCGGGAACATAATGCGGGGTCGCCTCAGCCCGCAAGATTGGCGAAATCCGCTGTGGGGCGGTCGCTTTACCGATGAGTTGGCGGACGAATTATGGCTGTAAGTCGGGCACGTCGATAGCGGCTCCCTACGTAACAGGTGTCGTCGCGCTGATGCCAAGCGCTAATCCCAGCCTGACTCCGGCAGCAGTTGGCAGCAATTCTGGTAGCAACGGCTGATGCAGAAGGCATTGATGTCATCTGGCATCAGCAGGCGCTCAATCGAGTGTAATTTAGCCTAGGCGCAGCGAATTTGTTATATCTATTGCTTCATTTGCAATCCCTTGACATCAGGACGTTTGTACAAAATTTCACTTAGATTTGAGGCAAGACTCGAATTTGGTAAATGGTTTGTAGAGTCTTGGGGCGATCGCCGACATTCCTGACATATTTTATTAATCTTCAAAATGGAGAAGGGAGTACTCAAGCGCTTCTTGGCGGCATAGAACAAGCTTCGACAGATTCAGCGTTCCTGGAAGTATGCAAAGGTCGAGAAATTGTGAGGATTATCAAATCTTAAAAGCCTAAATCAAAGTCTTGATTGAATTTGGGTCGGACTTGGTTCGGAAGACTTCTTTGTGCTTAATTGAGCCTATTTCGTGCTAGCGGTTATTCGGCTGCCATAGAGTTTCAAGGTTGCTTGCTTCGCCAGTTGACCACTTTGAAAGCTCACTCTTAATGGCGATACATCTCAAATTTGAGATTTGAGTCTTGAATTGAATCTTATAGCCGTCCAGCACATATGGTAAAGCCTATGGATTTGGAACCGTCAGGATCGATTTCTGATACGAACTCAGTCCAGGATTTGCAAAATTTTTCGCAATCTCAAAAGCAGGGTTGGAAGAGGCTAAAGCGATTAGGGACGGGCATGTTTTTTGTTGTAATTGGAGGAGGAGCGATCGCACTTGGCGCAAATTCTTTTCTATATCGCTGGCAGCATCTTGTGGTAGAACATGGCGTGCTAAATGGTCGGCGTATTGCTATACAAGCCCCGGCTGACGGCAGCCTCGCCAGTGTTTATGCAGGCCCTGGTGTTCCGGTAAAGCAAGAACAGATTCTTGCCACTGTTCAAAACACATTGAAAGAAGAGCAAGAAGATCTTCAGGCTCTTTTGCAAATCGAAACAGAAATTACTAACACACTGTCAAAATTAGCCTCAGCGAGGCAATCTTTGGGCTTTCTACAACAACAGCTTCGGCAGCTAGAAGTCCAAAGCGCTGCTGTTCAATCAGTCGATTTAACCCTGCAATCTAAGCTTGTGGCGGAGCGGCAAGCAGCAGTTGATGCAGCGATCGCCAGAGCCAACGCTGCTCAGGTCGAAGTCAGTCGATACCAAAGATTGGCAGAGCAGGGCGTGGTGGCTCAGCAGTTGGTCGATCAGTCTAGGCTGACGGCTGCTTCGACGGCTGCTGAAGTTCGCCAAGCCCGCGCTGCACTGGATGCTGCCCAAGCTAGTTTTCGGGCAGCGGCCCGAGGCGTGACTCAGCAGACACCAACGGTCAACCTGCTGGATCAACGAACTCGTCTCTCGCAATCGATTCAGGCTCAGGCGGCTGTAGTGAGTACGCTAGAAACTCAGCTTTCCACCCTGAAACAACAGCGGCAGCAGACCCGAGGAACTCGTGAGGTGCTACGGGAGGTACCCATCAGCGCCCCGTTTTCGGGTGTGGTCTACCGCATCTATCGAGAGCGGGGGGAGCAGGTGAATCGCGGGCAGTCGGTGTTTAGCCTGCTGGATTGTCAAAGCCTTTGGGTTGAGGTGGTGGTAAGTGCGGTGGATGCCGCCAGTATCAATGTGCAGGAACCCGTGTTAGTTCACTTGGCGGGCAGCACGAAACCCATTCAAGGGCAGATCGAGCTGGTGCAGCCGCTCAACCCGGCGCAATTAGCCAGCATAATGGAGGACTCCCAAGTGAGGGCGATCGCCCCTGTCATTCCGCCCGTGCTGACGGGGCAAGCAGTTCAGCGGATTGAGGTTCGCATTCCGCCACCGCCGCAACATGATAACCCTGAGCAGTTTTGTGGGGTGGGGCAGACCATACGCCTCAGTTTTCGCAAGCAGCGCTAGTCCTAACGCTACGCTTCCCTGGCTTCCGTCGTTGGTTTCTTCAGTTAAGACCTATGATTGCCCTTGCGAATGCGCGTCGCCATCCTGGAACCATTTACCCCTGGCTTCATCTGGCCCTTTTGATAGGTTTAAGTGTTGCTGCTGGCTGGAGTTTGCTCTGGGGGCGAGCCGAGCACATAAACCTGGCCCAAGTCTCAGAGATTTTTGTGCTGGGGACAATTGGGATTTGGCGCTGGTCTTGGTTTATTTTGCAAACGTTGCGATCGCGCTTTTATGAGCATGTTCTGTTTCCGCGTATGCGACGCAGGGCCAATGCTATCCCGATTGAGCAACTGCCGCCAATGTGTTTTCTAGTGCCGACCTATCAAGAGAAGGGTTGGATTAGTGAGCGTGTGTTTCGGGCGATCGCCCAGGAAGCGCAAACACTTGCCCAGCCTGTGACCCTCCTCATCACCAGTAGCAGCGAAGCAGAAAACCAGGAAATTCGTGCGGTTTTAGAAACAGTCGATCCAGGATTGCAGCATATTCACCTGATTCAACTGGTGCAAACGGGCGAAGGCAAACGAAAGGCGATGGCCGATGGATTGCGCGTATTGGCTCAGCTAGACCTGCCGCCCGACACCATTGTGGCGCTGATGGATGGCGATTCAGAGCTAACGCCCGGTACGTTGACCCGCTGTCTGCCCTTTTTTCGGCTCTATCCCAAGCTAGGAGCCTTGACAACAGATGAGCTGCCAGATGTACATGGTTCTTTCTGGTTTTCCGAATGGTTCCATCTACGGATGGCGCAGCGCCATCATCATATGTGTGCGGTTGCGCCGAGCCACAAGGTGACCTGTCTCACTGGGCGATTTTCTCTGTTTCAGTCTGCTGCTGCCTTTCATCTTGGCTTCATTCACCAACTGGAAAACGACACGCTAGAGGACTGGCTGTGGGGCAAGTTTAAGTTTCTCTCTGGGGATGACAAAAGCACTTGGTACTGGCTGCTCAAGCATCGCTACGATATGCTGTACGTTCCTGATGTCATTGTTTACTCTATTGAAACTATCTCTGGCTCACTCTGGCAGCGGGCTTATCAGAACATGCGGCGCTGGTATGGCAATATGCTCCGCAACAGTGGACGGGCGATCGCCCTTGGGCCACAAAAAACAAGCTGGTTTGTCTGGTTTGTGCTAATTGACCAAAAGATCAGCATTTGGACACCGCTGCTGACCCCTGCTTTTTTGCTCCTCTGCATGAGCCAAGGGCGCTGGCTGGCAGCGGCGATGATTCTCAGTTGGCTCCTGCTGACTCGCCCGCTCGTGCTGATGCTTTACTTTATCCATTTCAGGCAGCGAGCATCTCATCTCAAGCTGCTGCATTTGCCTCTGCTGCTCATCTCCCAATGGTCGGCTTGCCTGGTAAAAATTTGGACACAGACGAATCTGGCTCAGCAGCGCTGGAGTAATCGGGGAAATCAGCAGATTTCGGCGGAGGGGAAGGGGATAGTGCGGATCGTGAAACTGGGAACGGCTCGCTTTCTCTACCTGGCTGGAATCACCAGCTTGGTTGTGGTGCTTTACGCATTGACAGGCGATATCCATCCCTGGAATGACATGGTGCAATCCCTCTGGCAGCGACAGTTAACGGGGGTTCCAGAGCCAGTCATGGTTGTGGAGGCGATCGCCCACGGAGTCGTTCCGAACGATGGTGCAGACGACGCGGCTGCGCTGATGCGCCTAATCCAAAAGCTGCCGGTAGAGGGCTATGTCCGCGTCGTTTTGCCGCCGGGAGAACTGGATTTATGGCAGCCTATAGAAATTAGCCGCAGCCAGACTATCCTCCGAGGCGCTGGCATCGACCGCACCATCCTGCTGGCGCACCTGCCGCCCAAACCTGGTATGGCGCTGATTCAGCTTCGTCCACCCCTGCCAGACGAAGAGCATGGGGTGAATATGGAGGGCGATCGCGCTCATTTCGGAATGCTACGCTCGGTCGAACTGTCGAGGCTAACGCTGCGTCAGCAATCCCAGCCCAATTCGTCCAATTCCTCTATTCGCGGCATATCACTGTACCAAGCAGAAAATATCAGGCTACACCATCTCCGCTTTGAGCAGAGTATTCAAACGGCGATCGCCCAGGAGTTGAGCCGTCAGGTCAAAATCGAATACGTAGCCATAGAGGCTCCTCAAACACCTCATTATTCCGTCTTCTTGCAAGCTGTGCCGCCCAATCGCTAGAGTCACCGCCAATTTGTCGCCGCCAATTTTATGTTCATCTCCTAGCTACTCCAGCAAATCTGGCTCTTCCCGCACAATTTTGTCGTAGAGCGACTGAAAACAAAACCAGCCCATAAAATGGGTTCCGACTTGGCTGTAGGTGAGGCTAGCGACTTCGTGGGGAATGGCGATGGGTTTGCCGACGGCTTCGGCCATCAGTTGCGCCTGACAGGTGCGATCCATCGTGATGAACCACCAGGCCGCCTCATCGACCGAGTGCCCAACGGTCAGCAGGCCGTGGTTGCGGAGAATCACCGCTTTGCGATCGCCCAACACGCGCCCAATCCGCTGCCCTTCTGATAAGTTCAGCACCACGCCCGTATAGTCGTCAAATAGGGCATGGTCGTCATAAAACGAGCAGGCATCCTGCGTCAGCGGGTCGAGCAGGCGGCCGAGAGAGGCCCAGGCCTTGCCATAGAGCGAATGGGCATGGGCAGCCGCCACCACATCAGGACGCGCCTGATGAATCTGCGAATGAATCGCAAAGGCCGCAGCATTGACAGGGCGGCTTCCCTGCACCACCTCGCCCTTGTGGTTCACCAGCAGCAGATCCGACACGCGAATGTGTCCGAAATACATCCCAAACGGATTGACCCAAAAGTGATCGAGATGCTCCGGATCGCGGGCGGTAATATGTCCTGCCACGCCCTCATCAAAGCCGTAGCGGGCAAACAGGCGAAAGGCGGCAGCAAGGCGCTGCTTGCGGTGTAGGCGTTCGTCCTCAACGCGCTCGAATATAGGCGGCTGGGGCAGGTTGGGTTGGATCATGGTCAGGCATTTGAATTCAGAATTTCCCTTCCCAGTATGCCTAAAGGTCAGGATACGTGACCCTTTGCTATCAATTGGGCTTGGGAAACACCTAAAACCACGCCTAAAACCACGCTGTAAAACGCTGTAAATAGCTGCTGTAAAAGCTATAGCGGTCATCACTAGCGGTCATCACAAGCGGTCGTCACAATGAATAAAACGAGCCTGTGGCACGGTTCTCCCTAACCACAAGCTCGCTACTGTGTTCTATTGCCTAAACTGCCTAAACTGCTGTGCCCCCCGCCATCGCAGCTTAGGTCGTTACATCAAACACTCACACCACCACGAAATCGCGTCCTAGCAGCACATTGGTCGTATCGCGTACTACCGCAATCAGATCGTTGCCGCGATAAACCAGCGTGTCTAGAGCCGCCCCTCCTTCCAGGCTGCGGGTCTTGTCCAGTCGATACTGGCTCAGGGCACCCTTGACCTGGAACTTGTCCAACTGGAAGGCGCTGAAGTCGGTGATGCTGGCGTAGGAGTTGCCCACCGTGTTCAGGTAATAGGAACCCGCGCTATTGCCCAGTTCAAACGTGTCTGCCCCCACGCCACCGGTCATGATATCCCGTTCACCCGCATTGTTAGCCGTCGTGCCGCCGCGCAGCCGGTCGTTGCCGTCGCCGCCCAGCAGCGTATCCGACCCAGATCCGCCTACCAGGGTATCGTTGCCGCCCAGACCGCTCAGCACGTTGTTACCGCTGTTGCCGTTGATCACGTTGTCTCGGAAATTGCCTGTGCCATTGATGTTGGCAGCACCACTCAGGTTCAGGTTCTCAAGGTTGGCAGAGAGCGTGTGGCTAACGGAGGCAATCACCAGGTCGATGCCGCCTGCCACCTCAGCCGCTACGTCACCTGCTGAGTCCACGATATAGGTGTCGTCGCCAAAGCCGCCGTTCATAGTGTCATTCCCCAGACCACCACTCAGGAAGTCGTTACCATCCCCACCGTTGAGGGTGTCGTTGCCCGCCAGACCAAACAGGAAGTTGTTGCCTGCGTTGCCGTTGATCACGTTGTTCAAATCATTGCCTGTGCCGTTGATGTTGGTGGTGCCCAGCAGCGTCAGGTTCTCGACGTTGGCAGAGAGGGTATGGCTGACGAAGGAGCGGACTTCATCAATCCCTTGTCCGACCAGTTCAACCACCACATCCGAGGCAGAATCGACAATGTAGGTGTCGTTACCAGTACCGCCGTTCATGGTGTCGATGCCCACGCCACCATCGAGATAGTCGTTGCCTGCGCCGCCGTTGATAGTGTCGTTGCCCGCCAGACCAAACAGGAAGTTGTTTCCTGCATTGCCGTTGATGATGTTATTCAGCGTGTTGCCTGTGCCGTTGATGTTGGCAGTGCCCAGCAGCGTCAGGTTCTCGACGTTGGCAGATAGGGTATGGCTGACGGAAGCGCGAACTTCATCAATGCCCTGTCCGGCGAGTTCAACCACCACATCCGAGGCAGAATCGACGATGTAGGTGTCGTTACCAGCACCGCCGCGCAGGGTGTCGATGCCCGCGCCGCCATCGAGATAGTCGTTGCCAGCGCCGCCGTTGATGGTGTCGTTGCCTGCCAGACCAAACAGGAAGTTGTTTCCTGCGTTGCCGTTGATGACGTTATCTTTGGCGTTGCCTGTGCCGTTGATATTGGCAACACCACTCAGGTTTAGGTTTTCCAGGTTGAGGGAGAGCGTATGGCTGACGGAGGCAATCACTAGGTCGATACCGCCCGCCACTTCACCCGCCACGTCGCCTGCCGAGTCTACGATGTAGGTGTCATCTCCAAAACCACCATTCATCGTGTCATTCCCTGTGCCGCCATCGAGGTAGTCATTCCCATCGCCGCCGTTGAGTGTGTCGTTGCCTGCTAGGCCAAACAGGAAGTTGTTGCCGCTGTTGCCGTTGATGACGTTGTTCAGGGCGTTGCCTGTGCCGTTGATGTTAGCAGTGCCCAGCAGCGTCAGGTTTTCGACGTTTAGGGGGAGGGTGTAGCTAATCGAGGAGCGGACTTCATCAATGCCTTGTCCGGCCAGTTCAATCACAACGTCGCCGGGTGAATCGACGATGTAGGTATCATTTCCAACACCGCCGCGCATGGTGTCGCTGCCTGTGCCGCCGTCGAGGAGATCGTTGCCTGCAAGACCTTCTAGGATATCGTTGCCTGCTAATCCAAAGATGGAATCGTTAAGTAAGGTGCCGACTAAACGCCGTCTGAAAATTAGAGGAATCCCGTTGACGGTGTCGTTGTCATTGAATTGAGAGCCAATGATAGTGGCCATAGTGAAATTCTCCTTTTGAGGACGCAATATCCGAGCGTCTTTGGTATGGGAGGTTTGGCTGTGGGGTGAAGCCCCCTGTTTAACCTCTGAGGAGTTATCGGAGTGGGTGCGGGGAATTACGCAGGTTGTGCGAATTTTTACAAAAAGAAATCCCTCGCTTGAGTGAAACGAGGGATGAGTGATTCAGATTAAGTATTGAGAGGCAAGGTGTTCGAGCTATTCCAGCCCTAGTTCTCGCTTGAGCAAGCTGATGGATTTTTCACCGATGTAGTTCTCACAGCATTCGATCTTGGGTGGGCGAATGATGTGGTCGCGGGAAAGCTGGATGGCGGCTTTGACGCTGGGCAGGCTGGCCTGGTCGCAGATGATGACTTGGGCGCTGCGAACCATTGCGCCCAGCTTGTAGGCATCGTCTGCTTTGGCGGTCATGATTAGCAGTTCCTCACCCCGCAAGCTGTGAATGATGACTTCGGCTGCCCGCAAAATGCCGGAACTGAGGCTGACAAAGCCGATGCAGGTGTCTTTGGGCAGCCCCTTCATCAGCTTCAGCTCTTTGCCATAGTCGTAGATATCGACGGGGATGACGCGGACAGATTTGGGAGAGGCGATCGCCTCTGCTTCGCCAATGAAATAGCGACTGGTGACCACTGTGCCGCCCCGCGCCTGATCCAGCACACTTGCCAACTCCTCCATCGGCACCAGCTGGACGGGAATTTGCAACGCCTGCTGAAGCTCGCGCACCATCAGTTCCCCCGCGCCGATGTCGTAGCCCGGAGCCGTGACCAGCACCCGCGCACTGCACCGCAGCCGCCAGTCGATTTCTGCCAAAAATAGCTCCCGTGCCTGACTGAGGGAACAGCCCTGGTTTAGCAGGTCGTCTAGGCTTTTTTGCACCAGCTTGTAGGCCTGGGGATGTTTGGCCAGCACGGGCGATTGGTTGCCTTTGGTGTGGCCTTCGTCGCCTTGAGATTTGACAAAGATGCCCGCACCCGCCTTGGCATCTACAATGCCGTCGTCCTCCAGCATCCGGTAGACCTTGCTGATGGTGTTGCGGTGTAGCCCGGTTTGCATGGCCAGAGCGCGGGTGCTGGGGAGCCGCTGTCCGGGGGGAAACTGGCGGGAGGCGATCGCAAAGCGGATCTGGTTGTAAAGCTGGGTAGAGGCGGGGATTTCGCCGTCGGGCTGGATATGAAACTCGACCATAACCATCTCCAGGGGAGTATTGAGAAGCTTGAGACAGAGGCAGGGGCGATCGCCGCCAAGCCGTGAACTTGAACACGCTCAGAACTTTAGCAAGGCAGGCTGAGAAAACAGGCTGAAAAAACAGACCGAGAAAACAGGCTCAGGAAGTCGTTTCAGGGTCACCCCTGCTGAAAATGCTATTAAGACCTGTCTGATCCACACTACGAAAAGTGTCTACACGCTGAATGTGACAGTTTCCAGAATACACAGCCTGAGAAAGTTTGAACCTTTTGCCAAATATTTTTTGAGCAAGCCGCTGTGAGAAGCCATCCCAAGAAACGCGCCCTATAGCCCTTGCAGACGCGCATCTCCGGCTTGCGGCATGTGGAAGGACTCCATTCATCTAAGACAATGGAGGGAATGCGCTAGGCTAGGTCGCAAGCCTGGGCACCTTCAACCCCGGTTAATCTTCTTGCCATGTTGCCGCTGCTGACTGTCACGCTGTTTGTCATTTGTGGTTCTGCGCTTTGCTCTTGCACCGAGGCAGCCCTGCTGTCGATGCCGATTCTTAAAGTGCGACAACTGGCGCAGTCTTCTAACCGGGCTTCTGCTAAGGCGCTGCTGGCGATTCGAGAGAAGATGAATCGGCCGATCGCCACGCTGGTGATTTTCAACAACCTGTTCAACATTCTGGGGAGCATCGTCATCGGCTCACTGGCTGCGTCTGTGCTGAACAGCGCAATGATTGGCATTTTTTCTGGCGTTTTAACGTTTCTGATCATTATTTTTGGGGAAATCTTGCCAAAAACTATTGGCGAACGCAATGCCGAGAGCATTTCCCTATTAGTAGCCATTCCGCTCACCTGGCTGACGCGCGTGTTTACGCCCGTGGTGGTGCTGTTGGAACAAGTGACAGCTCCGTTTGTCAGTGGCAACCATCGTCCCACGACCAATGAAGCGGAAATTCAGCTTTTGACCACCATTGGCCGCGACGAAGGCGTGATCGAAGACGACGAAGCCGAGATGATTCGCCGCGTGTTTGCGCTCAACGATGCCACAGCAGGCAAGCTGATGACCCCCCGCGTGGCGATTACGTATCTAGAAGGAGAGCAGACGCTCGAAGCCTGTAAGCCCGATATTATTGACTCGCAGCACAACCGTCTACTGGTGATCGGGGAGACGATTGACGAGGTGCTGGGGATTGCGCTGCGGCATGAACTGCTGACGGCGCTGATTGAGGGACAGGGCGATCGCCCTATTTCCTCCTTTGTTCGCAAAGCCTGGTTTGTGCCCACGAGCCTGCGGGCCGATCGCCTGCTGCGGTCATTTCAAACTAGCCGTGAACACTTGGCCGTGGTGGTCGATGAATATGGGGGTGTGGCGGGCGTGATTACGCTGGAAGATGTGCTGGAAGTGATTACGGGCGAAATCGTGGATGAAACCGATTACATCATCGACATGCAAGATGTGGCCCGTCGCCGCCGCGCCCGCATTTTGAATGAAAATCCCAGCCTGCTAGATTAATGAGCCGGTTATTAATGAGCCAATTATTAATGAGCCGACTACTGTTGCCGTGGAAAAGATCGTGAACCCTGGGCTGGAGCAGATTCGCATTGTGCTGGTGGAACCTGCTGGGCCGCTGAATGTAGGGGCGATCGCCCGCGTCATGAAAAACTTTGGGCTGCGGCAGTTGGTGTTGGTCAACCCCCAGTGCGACCCACTCAGCGCCGAAGCGCGGCTGCTGGCCGTCCACGCGGCCGACCTGCTGGAAGCTGCCCACCCGGTCGCAACGCTATCGGAAGCGCTGACGGGCTGCCAGCGAGCGGTTGCCACGACCGGGCGCGATCGCACCACGCTGCCGATTCGCCTGGAATCCCCCCAAGACTGCCTGCCCTGGCTGCGATCGCCCCTCTCTGACGGCACGCTGCCCACCGCCGCCCTCATCTTCGGCCGCGAAGACTCTGGCCTCACCAACGCCGAACTCAACCTGGCCCAGCGCTTCGTGCAAATTCCCACCAGCGAAGCCTATGCCTCTATGAACCTGGCCCAGGCCGTCGCCGTCTGCTGCTACGAACTGTCCATAGGTCGCCAGTCCGCAGTCCGCAGCCCGCAGGCAGGAGGTGGCGACGGAATCGACAAAGGAATTGATAAAGCAATCAATCCAGCAATCCACAAAGTCGCAGCAGGCGAGAGCAACCCCCACTCTGCAACTGCGCCGACTGCCTCCCTTGACACCCTGGAAGCCTACTTCAACCAGCTCGAAGCATTGCTGCTCGACATTGGCTACCTCTACCCGCACACCGCCGCCAGTCGCATGGAAAAATTTCGCCGCCTGTTTCTGCGGGCCCAGCTTTCAGAGCCAGAGGTGGCGATGCTGCGGGGCGTGCTAAGCCAGATGAAGTGGGCGATTGGGCAGGGGAGCGGTGAAGTCAGGGAATAAAGTTAGGGAGTCAGAGAAACGGGTTCTACGATTCCAACCCCTGTCACCCCGTCCCCCCGCTGCTCTGACCCTGATCCTTGTTGATGCAGCCAGGGCGCTTGGCATACTGACAGACGCGAGTCCACAGGGTGGCGCGAGTGCCCGGTGGGCCGGCAGAAAACAGGACGCGATCGCCCGTGATGCCGCCGGGGGCAATCTTGACCCCGCAGGCAGGACAAACTTTCAACCCAGATGATTCAGCAGACGCAGACATAGAAACGGCTCCTCATGCAAAGGGGAATAACTTACCTTTCAGCGCGACGGGCCTAATTTACTCAGGTCGATAGAAAACGTTAACTTTGGAGGTTGCTGCCTATCGGTAGCCGCTCTAGCGTAAAGATGTGCTGCGGTGTGTGCCATATCCGGAATAATTGACGAAGTGGCTGACAACAGTTGTCGCAGAAATGCAGGTGGCAATTAACAATGCTGAAAAATAAACATTTTCAGCGGTTTCACGGAATGTTTTAGGCATGGTGTGGGCTATTAATGAAAGCGTGGAATCAGATCGGGTGCCTCGTTCTAGCAGATCTGGTCATGTTCATTAGCCATTTTCTCTGTTAGGATTTTCCATCCATTCTTTTAATCAGGGTTTCTGAAAGATCGCTCACTGGACTTCTCTACCGTCCACTCTAGACTGCGTTTCTTAGTGATTGCTTGGGGTGTTAATTTACGCGGTCTACTCGCCTTCCTTATTCCTTATCCCCTAGTCCAGACTTTTGGGTGCTTTTTGATTCGTTTCTTGAATGCTTCTTGCATCGTAAAACAAGACGAAGTTCGTATCCCATTCCATATTTCGAGCAGTCAAGAATTCCCGTTTAATCGTGAGTTCTTGAATCATTACTCTGCGTCTGGGGCATCATCCAGAATTCCTGTCTCAGTATTTTCACGGCCATTTTTGCAGGATCTTTATTGAGTTGAGATTGAGTTGAGCAGGGCGATCGCCATTTCGTTTTATCGTGAACAAAATCCTGCGCTTTGCGTCTACCCAATGAACCCAGTCACGTTCTAAAGACCGATTTGGTGCAATTTAATTTCCTGAAATGAAATAACCGAATCTGGAATAATGAACGCTGCATTTTTGTTTGCAAAAGTGATGATTGATTCGTTCCTGTGTCAGCGACAAAAAGTTCAACATTAATACAGAATCTTCCTTCATCAAGGAAAACGATGGACAGGCAAATTGACCGTCTTCTTGCCTGCCTTCTGGATGAGCATGGATGTTCTGACAGAGTGAATCAAAGCCTGCATCATCCTCTCTCTTTTGCGTCTCCTGTCCTGGCTGATTGGTTTCCACACATATTCATGAATTTATCTGCTGAGCCTTTGCTTTGACATTCCTCAGGATGATTTCTAGCGTGTCAACCTCTGGTTGCACCCTTTCCAGCTAACCATCAGAAAGGAAACATTCATGTCTACAATCATCACGGTGACAACGACCGCTGACAGCGGCGCGGGATCTTTGCGGGCGGCGATCGCCCAGGCCACCAACGGAGCCACCATCCGCTTTGCCGCCAGCCTCCAGGGAAAGACCATCACCCTGACCAGCGGCCAACTCACCCTCAACCGCTCAATTACGATAGACGGCTCGGCCGCCCCTGGCATCACCCTCAGCGGCAACCGCAGCAGCCGTATCTTGCAGGTTGGGGACAACGCCAAAGTGACCCTGCGGGAGCTGACCCTAAGACACGGGCGGGCCACGGGCAACACCGAACAGTCGGGCGGCGGCGGCGCAATCTTGACCGGAAACAGTAGCGAGCTAACGGTGATCCGGTGCCGTTTCCAGGAAAACGCGGCCGGGTTTGGTGGGGCAATCTACACCGGATTTCGCGGGCGGACGCTCGTAGAGGGCAGCACGTTCATCGCCAATGACGGCACGCTCGCCCAAAATGAACGAGGCGGGGGGGCGATTGGCACCAAGAGCGGGGGCGTGCTGATCGTCCGCAATAGTCGATTCCTCCGCAATCGCGGCATCAACGGCGGCGCAATCAATAGCCTGCTGGGTGAGCTAACGGTTGAAAACTCAATCTTTCGTGGCAATGATTCCACGCCAGGCGCGTCTCAACGGGGTGTGAGTGGCTACGGCGGCGCAATCTATACTGACGGGGCCAATGCATCGGGCCCCAACAGCAGCTATGGCCCCATTGGCGGCCAAATCACGCTCCGCAACAGCCGCTTTGAAAACAATCGCGGTGCGGCCCAAGGCGGCGGACTGTTTCTCTTTGCCTACCCGCCCGATAAGGTGCTGATTGAAAACTGCGCGATCGTCGGTAATACCGTGATTCCCGGTGCTGATGGCGAGGCGCTGGGCGGCGGGCTGCGCCACGGCAACGCCGAACTGACCCTGCGAAACAGCACGCTAGCCAACAACACGGCTCAGGGGCAGGGTGGCGGACTGTGGATCGGCGAGTCGTCGCCGACGACCATCGTGAACACCACTTTTTCGGGCAACCGGGCCGACGATGGCAACGGTGGCGGGCTGGGCGGCGCAATCACCTTCGGCAACCGCACCACGTCTGCCACAACGCTGACCCATGTCACCGTTGCCTACAATCACGCCGGATTCCAGGGTGGCGCGTTTTGGATGGGCGACCAGTCCATTACGCTCAAAAACTCCATCGTTGCGTTCAATACTGCCAGCAATCCCTGGAAGACTCGCGTTCAAACCCGCAGACCGCTCATTGACGGCGGCGGCAATATCGAATTTCCAGGGCTGCAAAGTAAAGACGATCCGCGTGTTGTGGGCAACTCTCGCATCATCGACCCCAAGCTCGGTCCCCTCCAGGCAAACGGCGGATTGGGGCAGACCCACGCGCTGCTAGCCGGCAGCCCCGCCATCAACACAGGAACGGGCGCAGGCGCACCTCGGACAGACCAGCGGGGGCTGAGCCGGGATGCCCAGCCTGATGTCGGTGCGGTCGAGTTTGGTCGGGGGCTGCGGTGGGAAGGCAGCGCTGGGGATGATTGGCTGGTCGGCAGCATGGGGAGCGACACGCTGTTGGGCAATGGGGGCAACGATCTGCTGTGGGGCGGGGCAGGCAGCGACACGCTGACGGGCGGCGCGGGGGCGGATACGTTTGTCTATGTTGGCGCAACGCTGAAATCGGCTCTGGCTCACTCGCGGCTATCGAGCCTGGATCGGATTACGGATTTCAACCTTGCTGAGGGCGATCGCCTCCTGATCGAAGTCAACGGCGAATCGGTGTTGCCCAAGAACCTGTTCCATGCCGGAACCGTGCAGGGCAGCACGCTGAGGGGGGCGATCGCCGCTGCCTACGCCGACAAAAACCAGCAGCAGGCAGGCAAGCAAGCCCTAGCGATTGGTGAAGCGGTGCTGTTTTCCTGGGGCAGCCGCACGCTGCTCTCGATCAACGTAGAGGGCGCTGGCTTTGGTGCGGCCCAGGATGGCGTGATTGACGTGACGGGAATTGCGCTGTCGCCGCGCCAGCAGCGGGCGGGCGTGCTGCCCGTACAAACCGTTTTCACTTAGGTGAAAAAATCATGAACCTGTTGGAATGTTTCCTGAAGGAATTTTGGCGTTCCCGGAAAGTCGATCAGGGTCATGCGACTTCGTTCGGTTTTGTGTTTCCTCGACTCGGTTGCTTTTGTTCCGTGTGCATCTACTAGTCTCTCCAGCAAGCGTTTAATCACACGTTCTGTGTCTTGATTTCTGACGTGTTGATAGTCGCTTTATTTCCTGTGCATTTCTTGTGCATTTTCTGTGCATTTCTCCTGCATTTCCTACAGCTAACCATCAGATAGGGAACACTCATGTCCACGATCATTACGGTGACGACGACCGCCGACAGCGGTGCTGGATCATTGCGGGCGGCGATCGCCCAAGCCACCAGCGGCAGCACGATTCGCTTTGCCAGCAGCCTGGCCGGGCAAACTATTACCCTCACCAGCGGCCAGATCAATATTCCCGCAGGCAAAAATCTAACCATCGACGGCAGCACTGCGCCGGGGCTAAAAATTAGCGGCAACAACAAGTCACGCATTTTTAACCTGCAATCGACCTCGGTGCAGCCCACCAGTTTGTCGGTGAAAAATCTGACGCTGACCAATGGCTTCACCACCGAGCGCGGCGGGGCGATCGCCACGGAACACCAGGGCCGGCTGATGCTGGAAAACGTCGTCTTTACCAACAACGTCGCCAACAAGGGCGGCGGCGCAGTGTTCAGCGCCTTTGAAGGGTCGCTGACGGTGACGGGCAGCAAGTTCACGGGCAACAAGGCAACGGCGGGCAATGACGAACGGGGGGCAGGGGCGATCGCCTTTTGGGGGCCTGGCCCGCTGACGGTGAAAAACAGCGAGTTTGTCAACAACCAGGGCATCAACGGTGGCGCGATCAACAGTCTCAACGGCAAGCTCACCATCGAAAATTCCAAGTTCCTCAACAACAGCACCACGGCTGCTTTTTACGACACAGGCAAGCCCAACCCGTTTTTGCGGGGCTTTGGTGGGGCGATCTACACCGACCGCGCTAGTTCCACCAGCGAAGCGTCCGGCTTTATCCGCATTGTCAACAGCGTGTTTGAGGGCAACAAAGGCAAGGGCGAAGGCGGTGCAGCCTACCTCTACACGGGCAAGCAAGATAGCGTCACCATTACGGGCAGCCTGTTCAAAGACAACGCGGTGACGGCACTGCCCCAGGGCAACGGGGGCAACGGCGGGGCGATCGTGGTCATGAGCAACGATCTAAACCGGGGCTTGACGATCAGCAACACGGCGTTTGTCGGCAACAGCGCCACAGGTCAGGGCGGCGGCATCTGGACGATGAAGGCTCCTGCCACGATTACCAACAGCACCTTTTCTGGAAACTCGGTCACTGGGCGCGGCTCGAGCAATGTGGGCGGCGGCATGGCGCTCTACAACAACGCCACGATTGTCAATACCACGATCGCCCTCAATACCGCAGGCTGGGTCGGTGGCGGCGTTTCGGTGGCAGGCGGCAACACCGCCACGCTGAAAAACACCGTCTTTTTTAACAACACCGCAGCCAACGGCGGCAACACCTGGAATATCCAGCAGCAGAGCAGCGGCACGTTTTCCAACGGCGGCGGCAACCTGCAATTTTCCACCTTTGCGGGCGGTGCAAACAGCAGCAATCTGGTGTTTTCTGGCATTCGCATTGCCGACCCCAAGCTGGGCGGCTTGCAGCAGATGAGTGAAGGTTTTCTGCTGTTTCATCCGCTTCTGGAAGGCAGCGCTGCGATTAATGCAGGCGTTAGCTCCGGCGCACCCACGACAGACAAGCTAGGCCGCACCCGCGACAGCAAAATCGACATTGGCGCAGTGGAGTTTGGCGCAACAGGCACGCCGCTCGATCCGCCTACTGAAATCACGGGCACGGCGGCAAATGACATCCTGCTGGGCACTGCGGGGACAGACGTTCTGCGGGGCGAAGGCGGCAGCGACATCCTGCTGGGCAGAACGGGCGGCGATACGCTGGTCGGCGGCACAGGAGCCGATTGGTTTGTCTATAGCGCGGGGCGGCAGGGCAAGGCGTTCAAGCAATCGAGAATCACTGCGCCCGATCGCATTCTGGATTTCAATGTGCTGGAGGGCGATCGCCTCGTGTTCGACTTTGACAACAGCCTGACCACGCTGAACCGTCCCAAAGCGCTGTTCAACGCAGGCAGCCTCAAAGCGAAAACCCTGGAAGATGCCGTCAAGCTGGCCTACGCCGACAAAAATCAGCAGCGAGGCGGCCGTCAGGCGCTCAGGGCAAACGAAGCGGTGATGTTTCGGTGGAAGCGGGAGTTATACCTGGCCGCCAACAACGGCACCGCCAGCTTCAGCGCCAAGGATGACCTCGTAGTTAACCTCACGACCGCAACCCTCGCAGAGGGCCACGCCACCCTGGGCGCACTGCCTGTTGCCACCTACTTTGCCTGATCCCGGCTTGAGTCATCGTGAGGACGTTACTAAAACGACATTAAACGACACTAAAACGCTGCGCGATGGCACCTCCTCGCGCAGCGTTTTGTTGGGCAAACTTCGATATTGCCAGATTGCCAGACGTTTAATGACAGCGCTTCTGAAGTAAGGCCAGAAGGTTTAGTAAGGCGAGAATGTGTAGACCAGTCCCAGCGTTGCGCCCACGTCGAAGCTGTCAAACAGCCCAACGTTGATGCCCGTCGTCAGCGCCAGAGAAGACGTGAGGGGGATATCGAAACCGCCCGTCACCAGCAGGTCTACCTCGCTGTCGTCGCCAAAGGAGAAGGCAAGCCCTGCCCCAACGTAGGGAGCCAGCGTTGCGTATCCCGTCCGAATGGGTTCTAGGTCAAAGGTAACAGGCAGCAACACTTCTACGTCGTCTTCAATTAGCAGCCCTGGACGAATCGACAGCGTGCGGCCCAGGGCAAACTTGCTCAGGATGGCGAAGCTGGTGTTGCCCAGCGCAGAGTCGCCGCCGATGCCCAGGTTTGCCCCAGCGCCAATGAAGCTGGGGTTGACGCGGGATCTGCGGCCAAGCGCATCAGCCGTGCCGCCGACCGCATCTTGCACATCGGCGATCGTGGGACGACGCACCACAGCCCGACGAGCGCTAAAGGTGTAGCCCAGGCCCAGCAGGATACCAAAGTCTACTTCATCGCCGAAGGGTGCAAGGTTGGCGGATGCCGTCGCCACCAGCGAACTATTGATCGGAAAATCTAGCCCGCCCGTTAGCAGGAAGTCCACGTTGTTGTCATCGCCTGTGGAAAACGTGAGGCCAAGACCCGCAAAGGGCGCAATGCCCGCGCCTGGCCCGGCAATGCCAAAGTCGTAGGTAACAGGAACGAGAACGCTCACATCGTCTTCGATCAGCAGGCTAGGACGCAGGGAGAGGTAGGGATTGAGGGCAATTTTGCTGAGGACGGCAAAGCTGGTGTCGCCGATGGCGGCATCGCCCGCAATGCCCAGGTTGACCCCTACACCGATGTAGCTGAAGACATAGCGGACTTCGCGGGGGCCCGTTTGAGCAATTTCGATGGGGGCGGGAACTGAGAAGCCGGGATCGGATAGGTCTGGATCAAGCTCTACATCGGTATTGGCGATCGCCCGATTGGTGGGCATCGGTTCCAGATCTGCGGCAGTGCCCGTCGGAACCTCAATTTCGGCAGCTTCGATTTCAGCAGACTCGACTTCGGCGCTCTCGACTAGGGGAGTGACAGGTGCAGTAGTGAATTCGGTAATCGGTTCGGCAACAAGTCCTTCTTCTGGAGTAACTCCGCTTGCGGGTGCAGGAGAAACAGTCGTTTCAGTCCCAACTTCGACGGATTCCAGCCATTCGCCAGGCAGATTTTCGGCATCCAGCGAGCGATCAGGAGTAGTTGAAAGTGCGGGAGTCATGCTATCAACCGGGGCGGCTGACTCAGCAGCGATCGCCCGAATGCCAGATTTACTGATCGATTCTGCGGCAACTGACTCTGTAGTGGTCGGTTCTACGGCGATCGCGGCTGCGGCGACGGCCGCCTGTCCACCCACAATGACCGTAGACACTAGCACACTGCACGACAGCAATAGGCGCTGCCATCGACGGGTAGATTGCAGATCGGGTTGCATATACTCACTCCTCAAAAGACTTTCCTCAACACTGGATGCGATCGCCGCACGACTCAAAGGCGCATTGGCAGGTAAACCAGCGGGAATCTACTAATGGCAATAAACCACACCATGAATTGTGAAAGAAATACACCTGAAGTCAGGAAGTATTGCAAAGAATGGCTCAGCCTTGCGATAGAAATAGCCGGAGGTCAGTAGAAATAGCCGGAGGTCAGCCAACTTGCGCCTCTTTTTGGGCTGCTGCTTTCAAGCATCGCTTTTTCGCAGAATTTTACAAGGTGATACATATCTTCGCCAGATGTGCTCGATACTTTACTGACAATTTCACTTACACTACGGATGTTTTGACGAGCAATTCTCAAGGGCGATGCTCGCATGGAGATAGACCCTTTTGAGGATTACGTTTAGGAATTTGGTTTAAGAATTGAGAGCCAAAATCGACTGACCCAGGTCGCAAATTTCAAGTTCAAAGGTCTGCATTTGAATTCTTAATTGAGTCGATTGAGAGATTGAGATACTTATGGGGTATAACTTTCGTGGTTTTCGAGGGGTGAGAGAAGGGGCGATCGCCCAATTCTTGCTATCGCGACGAGGGTTTCAACGTTCTTCTCTAAGGCTGGGCATCGGGCTGGGCGTGGGGCTGCTGCTGAGCCTGTTGCTCAACCTGCTGATGATTCATCGCGTCAGCGCTGCCCAAACGGTAATTCTCCAGTTTCGGGATCAGCGGCTCTCGGTTCCCTATGGCGAACTGGCAACCTTTGCCGCGCAGAAAACCCTCTCAGAACCCACCCAGGCATTTTTGACTGCCGCAGAGATCGAACCGGAAGCGATGCACCGCTGGCTCACGCAGGCGATCGCCCTTCCCAATCTGGATGCATTGCCGGAGCGCCAATTTATCTTTCTCCAGGTCAACAAAACCGTGGGCGATCCCCTCGGCAGTGAACGGCTTGGCGATGTGGAAACGGCCTTTCGTCGTGCCCTCCGAGATGACGGCACGTTTTCTGTGCTGGAACTGCTGCAACAGTATCCCCAACCCACCGTGCGGCTGGAAGTGGGACGACTGGAACAAGCCTATACGGATGTAGAACTGGTGGTGAATCGGCTGCTGCCTGTGCTGCGGACGGTGCAAACGCTGCTGCCAGAATTGGTGTGTGATTGCACGGCAACGCTTGAAGCTACTCGTCTCAATGTCCAGCCCGGTGAGCAGGCTCAAACGGCTGCGGCTGGCTGGATCGAAACGGCTGCGGCGATCGCCCCCGCCCCGCATTCGCCCCCCATTGAGCCGTCTTCCCAAACGGCTGCCCTCTCTGGGGCAATTACCAGCACAAAGACCAGCCTGATTGCAAACACAGACATTTTTTCCGACATCAGTGCCAGCCCAAAACAGGCCGCCAGCGCCCAGGCTGTGCCCCCGCTACCAGACTTTGCCAATCGACGACTGGTGATTGCCCTGGGCCCGCTGCGCCCTTCTATCAGCATTGGCGAACTGACTACCTTTGCCGAAACGGGCTATCTTTCTCCGGGCTGGCGATCGATGCTGCGGGTTGCCAAAATTGCGCCTGATCAGTTTCAGGAGGCTTTGAACGACTCCATTAAAGCCGACGCGATTAACTTAGATGAAGACCTGAATTCCCTGCTGGGGGAATACGCGCTGTTTAAGATTGGCGAGGTGCTTCAAACTCCCTCCAATCGCGCAAATATCCAGGCGCTGCGGTCTACGCTGGTGCTGTCTGCAGCAGGCGACGGGCAGTTCACCCTGCTGGAACTATTGCAGCGCTATCCGACCTCGCAAATTGTGCTGAACGGGTCGCGGTTGATTCGTCTGGGGCAACTGGTCAATCGTGCTCCTTCGACGGCCAACGGGGCGATCGCCTTCGAGTCCTGGTTGCTGAATCTGCAAGCCTCCGCCGCCGAAACCATCTGCGATTGCAATACGCTCGCCTCAGCCCAGCTTGTTCCTGAAGTGGCGATCGCCCCCGAAAAAGTCGCCGAATTCTTGCCCGCCAACTGGCAGCCCGTCCCCGCCCACCGGGAAGAGCGCGGCTTAATCAAAATCGTCTGGCTGGCAGGAACTCCCTACGACATGGGCTATCAGCACGGCACCCTACTCCACGACGAAATCGCCAGCATTGGGGAGCGGCCGCTGCGGATTGCTCGGCTGGCCGGTGTAGGTCTGGGACTAGGGCGACTGGCCAAAAACCGAGCCTTTCCAGAACTACTGGAAGAATGTCGGGGCATGGCCGATGCGGCCAGCGATATCGGCATGGATACGGACGTTTGCATGATGATGTCCTATGCCGATGTGTTTCAAGAAATTCTCGGCTACACGCTGCCGCGAGAACTGTTTTGGGAAGGCTGTAACCAATTTGTGGCAACCAACGCCGCCACAAAAGACGGCTACCTCTATCACGGCAGCAGCGTTGACAACGATAAGAAACCCGTCGATTACGTTGTCTACAATCCCATCCTATTTATCCGACAGCCTCTTGAGGGACTGCCCCATGTGTTTGTTACCTATCCCGGCGTGATCTGGCCCAACTCTGGGGTGAATGTAGCAGGCATTTCGCTGGGGCTGGATACGGCCCACGCGGCGGATATTACTGAACTGTCGCGGGAAGGGCGCAGCAATGTGCAAATCATGGGGCAAATCTTGAAAACGGCCACTAGCTTTGCCGAAGCCCACAGCCTTATGGAAACCCAGCCTCGTGTGCGGGGCAACATCATCATGATTACCGACGGCAAGTCGCGAGAGGCGGGCGTGTTTGAGTTTACAGGGCGGCATCTGGGCGTGCGCCCCCTCCAGGACAATGGCGTGCTTTACGCAACCAATCATTTTGTCCTGCCGGAAATGTTTGAGCGGCAGCCTTTGCCAATCGATCTCTCTAGTGATCGTCGTTTTAGGCGGCTGGGACAGCTTTTGGAGCCAGATGGCATCAGCTCTCGCTACGGCGAAATCGACCCGACGGTGGTAGCAGAAATTTTGCGCGATCGCACTCATCCCGACACGATGGAAGTCAGCCCCTTCGACCTGTTTGACGATGATGCCAGTCCCGGCGGCAACGGCGCATTGCGACAGGCCATCTTCGACCCCATGCGGCTCAAGGTGTGGATCGCGGCGGGTGACCCGCCAGTGCCCCAAAATCCGTTTCGCTGTTTTGCCGTTGGGCAACTGCTGGGATTTCCCGACGCGGCAGGCTGCAACGCACCGAGCATCCCGTAGATGGGAGCCTTGCCAGCGGCTTTGCGCTGCCTAAAAAATTGCAACCGCGAATGTACGCAGGAAACCTACACAAAAAGCGAGGTTTTCCAGTATCCTGCTGTAATGCATACGGAAATTACTGAGATTTTTTGAAAGCTCTTTCCGGCGTGGTTGGATTGGTTCTCAGAAAACGGGTTGTTTTACAAAGCTGTTTTCTGGAGCGCAGCTAGAGGAAACGTTTGAGGAAACAACTATGGTGCAACAATATTTCTCAGAAGAGGAGTGGGCTGTTTTAACGCAAGCGCCTATGCAGGCAATTATTGCGCTGACGCTGGCCGACAAGACCGATCCCGTCTCTTTTATGAAAGAAGTGCAGGCGGGTGTTCAGACTCTCGCTGCTGAGCAACAGCGTCAGGATCTGCCGCCCGATGGGCTGGTCAATTCAGTGGTCTCAGCACTCAACGAATTGGATCTGGCCGACGGCACTCCGGCTGATTCGCTACTGCTGAAGAAGGAGTTTCAAATTCTCCGCTATATTCGTGATTTGAAAAACGCATCTGATGGTCGAAATGCGGCGATCGCCCACTTTGATAAAGTCAAGTCGGTGCTGGCGGCAAAGGTAACGGGGGTGCAGGCCAATGAGTATAAAAGCTGGCTATTGGCGATCGCCAAGAAGGTTGCCGAAGCTGTGAAAGAAGGCGGTTTTTTGGGGATTGGCGGCGAGAAGATTAGCGAAGCCGAAGCCTCGGTTCTCCGCAAGCTCGAAGATGCCTTGACACCCTAGTTTAGGCTTGGTTTACCATCAGTTTTGGTGCTAATCATCAGTGCAAAGGTCTGACGGTTTCAACTGAGAAAACGGCTCCTTTCGCAGTGCTTTAGGGACTTAAGAATAGAAAGACTGCTCCTTTTAACCGGGCGAGATCGTTTTAACGTTGATTGCATGAATCGTCCTAACCTGTTGTTTGATCTCTCTGATTGATTTTTAAGTAGTTAACTTTGGAGGAGTGACTATGATTGGACTTTTAATTTCGATTTTGGTGCTGGCAATTAGCCTGCTGATTATTTCTAAACTGCCCCTAGGAATTGACATCGACAATCCCGGTGCAGCCCTGTTTGCGGGTGCCATTATTGGTTTGCTGAATGGCATTTGGTACGCCTTTCCGCAGTTTATTCGCACTGCGTCTTGGCTGTTTACCCTGGGCATTGTGCCGCTGCTGGGTTCGGTGATTGTGTTTGGTCTGGCGGCCCTGCTGACTCAGGGCTTCCGACTGCGCTGGGGCATCGGTAGCGCCATTCTGGGGGCGATCGCCCTGGCCATCGTTAGCTCGATTTTGAACTCTATCCTGGCGGCAACAGGCCTGCTGCCTGCGGGTACGGTGTAGGCTGAATTGTTCGGTTCCAGACCGTTTCAAGACGCGATAAAACCCATCACAAACAGCGATGCCAGTCCTGCCACGATCATCAGCAGGGCTGGCATTGGCTTTCGGGTTTTAATCCAGCGCATAATAAAAACGACCACCAGTGCCCCAGTGATCAGCGCGGCCAAACCCCGCGCCCAGGGTATGCCCGCCGCCTGCAAGATTCCTGACAAAAGGAGCAGCACACCACTGATGCCACCGGAGAGAAGCGAGGCCTGGCTGCCTGCCTGTCGATAGCCAAGGATGCCGCCAACCAGCGACAGTAAGCCATAGGCGATCGCCGCAATTGCGCTGGGAGTAAGCACCATTGGGAAAAATTCATGTCTAAAAAACTCTGGCGAGCAATAAGCAACTGGCGATCGCACGCTCCCCAGCTCGATCTCCAACTGCTTACTGCCTGTCTAACAGTATTACAGCGTTTGGTGACAAATCCCTGCGCTCTGTAACGCTTGTTTATTACGATTTACCACTACGATTGCCGCCTATTTGCCGCCGTAGAAGAAGGCAATTTCCTTATCCTTGAGCGGGGCAAAGTCGGCCGCAATCAGCATCTGATTTAGCTCTTCTTGAGGAATGTGCTTCGCGCCGATGCGGACAATGCGCGATCGCATAGTATTGCTTACGCCGCTGCGCTGCCGCCCCGCCTCCAGCGCCATCACCCGACTGTAGAGGTCTAGTTTGGCTTGGGGAATGGGCGACCCGTCAAAATCAATGCCACGGGCGATCGCCTCGTCCACCGCGTCAGCCCCCGCACTAGCATTAGTAGGCATCTCTGTCGGTGTTTCTGAATTAGACATTTCCGGGCTAGCCATAGAAAAGGGTGTAGTTTTAGTTATCTGCGAGCATTTTATCAACCGATGTCGCCCACTCTTGACCGGCTGGGCACTCTGAGCTTAAAGAACTTAAGGAACGACGGCAACACCTTGGGCAGTGCTGTGTTCCAGCCTCTAGCTTTGTCCTGCCGTGAGTTCGAGTCTTCTTAATTCAGTTTCCCAGAGTGTTTAGAAATCTTGCTCCGCCGTTTCTCAAGCCGCACTTTATTCATGCGAGTTCCGCTTCCAGTTAGCATATTTCTGACTCTCGGAGGAATAACCACCCTACTGTTTGTCGGCTCATCGACGATTTTGCTCAACAGCGCCCGTCAGGTCGAAAGGCTGACCCTCACAAGAAACTTGGATCAGGTTGAGCAAGCGCTTCAAAATCAGCTCAACATCCTGGGCAATGCCGCAACAGACTACGCAACCTGGGACGATACCTACGCCTATGCCCAGGGTCAAAAGCCAGACTATACCAGCAATTCGATTGGTGAGGTCACCTTCACAGCGACCCAGGCAGACTGGATGGCGATCGCCCGCGACTCCCAAACCCTGCTCTATAGCGCTGCCTACGACTATTCCAATGGACAAATCAACAGCCCCGCCGACGAGGTCTTTCAGGATGCGCTGATTGCGCTGCCCAAACTACTCCAGGTGGGACAAGAGCCGTCAAATCCTCAGGGCGTAGTGCTCATTTCTGGACGGCTAACGCTGCTTGTCAGCCGTCCTATCCTAAGAAGCAACGGTAGCGGCCCCGTTGTCGGCAGCTTCATTTTTGGACAAACGCTGGATGCCGACAAGCTTGCCAAGCTAGCCGAATCGACTCAACTGTCGCTATCGTTGCATCCACTCACAGCCCTACCCTCTGCGAACCATCAGCAAGCCTTGGCTCAGCTAAAGACAGGGCAACCGCAGGTAATCATCCCGCTTACAACTCAGGCGATCGCCGCTTACCGCCTCATCTATGACTTGCACCACCGTCCGGTCATGCTGCTGCGGATCGACGCGCCCCGCCCTGTCTATCAGCAGATGTTGCTGGGTCTGCGCTACTTGGGTTTGTCGCTGATGGGCGCAGGGGCCGTGTCGGGGCTAATTATCTGGCGGCTGCTAGAGCGATCGCTCCGATACCTACGAGAGCGCGATCGCATCCAGCAAGCCCTCCAGCAAGAAGCCACCCTGCGTCAGTCGGAACTGCGCTACCGCGAAAAAGCTGAAGAACTTGAACTCACCCTCCAGGAACTTCGCAAAACCCAGTCCCAACTGCTCCACAGTGAAAAAATGTCCAGCTTGGGGCAACTCGTCGCAGGCATCGCCCACGAAATCAACAACCCCATCGGCTTTATCTATGGCAACATCACCCACGCCCGCCAATATGCCTATGCCCTGCTCGACCTGATCGCCCTCTATCAGCAGCATATTCCCCACCTTCCCCAACCTGTCCAGGAGGCGCAAGCCAGCCTAGACTTGCCATTCATCACTGCCGATCTGCCTAAACTGCTCAACTCCATGCAGGTCGGAGCCGAGCGCATCCGCACCATCGTCCTCTCGCTCCGCACCTTTTCCCACATGGACGAAGCAGGACTGAAGCGAGTCGAAATTCACCACGGCATCGATAGCACGCTGCTGATCTTGCAGCATCGGTTCCAGACTTCTGCCCGTGGCTCTGTCATTCAAGTCACGACCAACTACGGCGATCTGCCTCCTGTAGAGTGCTATCCCAGCCAAATCAACCAGGTGGTTCTGAACATCCTCAACAATGCCATCGATGCCCTTCAGACTCCTCACATTCCCAGTGGATTTTTGGCAGCTTCCTCCCCTCCCCTAATCCATATTCAGACTCGATATCTGGAGAACGGGGAGGGCAAAGGAGGCAAAGCGGTTCAGGAGGGAAGCACTGATGGACAGATCCAAATCCGCATCGCCAACAACGGCCCCCCAATCCCCGAAGATCTCCAATCCCGCCTGTTCGATCCCTTCTTCACCACCAAGCCCGTCGGCCAGGGCACGGGCCTCGGACTCACCATGTGCTACCAGATCATCGTCGAAACCCACCACGGTATCCTCCGCTGCAATTCTGCCCCAGGACACCACACTGAATTCATCATTCAAATTCCTGTATCCCAGACAACCAAACGGTTTAAGGCATAAAGAAAATCTTTGATGAACTGCCCTTTCTGAAAAACTTGTCTACTCTGATAAAGAGCAGACAGTCCCAAAAATCTATTAAAGCCTTGGGGTCGTGTAGGCTTTGCCTGCATCCGTCCTCTGTGAAGCGCTTTGGAATTTGGTTCGGCGTTGTCCAGCAGTAAGCAAGTAGGCAGAATCTATGGCACAGAGTTTTGGTCTCATTGGTTTGGCCGTGATGGGCGAAAACCTCGCACTCAACATCGAGCGCAACGGCTATTCAATGGCGGTTTACAACCGCACAGGTTCGGTTACAGAAGAATTTATGAGAACGCGGGCCGCAGGGAAAAACTTCGTCGCCTCCTACACCCTGCCTGAGTTTGTGCAATCTCTGGAGCGCCCTCGCAAAATCCTGATTATGGTCAAAGCCGGCAGCCCGGTGGATGCCGTGATCGAACAACTCAAGCCCCTGCTTGAACCCGGCGACATGATCATCGACGGCGGCAACTCCCTCTACGAAGACACCGAGCGTCGCGTCAAGGATTTGGAATCCACCGGATTGCGCTTTATCGGCATGGGCGTGAGCGGCGGCGAAGAAGGCGCGCTCAACGGGCCGAGCCTGATGCCCGGTGGCACCGAGGCTGCCTATCGCGAAATCGAACCCATCGTTACCAAAATCGCTGCCCAAGTAGACGACGGCCCCTGCGTCACATACATTGGCCCCGGTGGCTCTGGGCACTACGTCAAGATGGTTCACAACGGCATTGAATATGGCGATATGCAGCTCATTGCCGAAGCCTACGACCTGCTGAAAAATGCAGGCGGCTTGACCAACGAGCAACTCCACGCTGCCTTTGCCGAGTGGAACACCACCGACGAACTCAACTCGTTCTTGATCGAAATTACTGCCGACATCTTTCAGAAGATCGACCCCGATACGGGCAAGCATTTGGTCGATTTCATCCTCGACGCTGCCGGACAAAAGGGTACGGGTCGCTGGACGGTAATGAGTGCCCTAGAACTGGGGGTCAGCATTCCCACCATCATCGCCGCGGTGAATGCCCGAATCATCTCTTCCATCAAAGAAGAGCGGGTTGCTGCATCAAAAGAACTGACGGGTCCCAGCGGACTCTACGAAGGTGATCAGCAAGTCTTTACCAACATGGTGCGGGATGCGCTCTACTGTTCCAAGATTTGCTCCTACGCCCAGGGCATGGCGCTACTCGCCAAAGCTTCGCAAGAGTTTAACTACAACCTTAACCTGGGCGAAATGGCCCGCATCTGGAAGGGTGGCTGTATCATCCGTGCAGGCTTCTTGAACAAAATCAAAAAAGCCTACGACGAGAACCCTGCTCTCCCTAACCTGCTGTTGGCTCCAGAGTTCAAGCAGACCATTCTGGATCGTCAGGCGGCCTGGCGTGAAGTTATTATGACCGCTGCTAAGGTTGGCATTCCGGTGCCCGCCTTCAGCGCCTCGTTGGACTATTTCGACAGCTACCGCCGCGCCACCCTGCCGCAAAACCTCACCCAGGCTCAGCGAGACTACTTTGGAGCGCACACCTACCAGCGCATCGACAAAGCAGGCACGTTCCACACCGAATGGGCCCCCGAAGCGCCCGCGCTGGCTAGCGTCAGCTAAGGGTTAGAAGCGCTTTTCCTGCAAGAAACCGCCGCTTGGGTTGCCAGGCGACGGTTTCTTAGTTCTAAAAATTTTGAGATTTGTGGCACAGTAATTCAGACATGCGTGGCAGTTAGGATTACTAGAAACCCTGAAAGTTTTGACCAGGCTAACTTTCGTCCCTCATTCCTGCCCTCTGCCACCCAGCCATCCAGCTATTATTCCACTACACCCAGAACCGGTGCTTTGGCGCTGGAAACGACTCCATTGAGCAATCCGCCCGCATAGGTTGAGGAATGCGTGAGCGCGAATTGCTGATAAGATATTTGCATTTGAGCATTCACAGCGACAGTCTTGGCATCATACATCTGCATGGCAGGCTTGGGATATAGCCCGATCGCCACAATCAGCGCCAAGAAGCAAACGGCGATAAACAATTCTCGCGGCTTGGCATCCTCAAATTTCGCATCTGCTGGCAGGACGCAGTTGGTGCCAAAGCAGGCAGCTTCCTCATTGCCCTGACGCTTCAGTTCAAAATCGCCCAGGTCACAGGACGGAATTACGTCGCACATTAGCTCAGCGCTCGTGCCGAAGAAGACCTGACGCAGCATTGACAGCAAATAGATTGGCGTAAGGATTAGGCCAACTGCGGAGAGAAACACCGTTACCGTGCGGAAGGTAGAACCGTAGACATCGCTCGTCGTCATGCCCATGAACACAGCGATTTCTCCAGCAAATCCGCTCATTCCGGGCAGCGCCAGCGAGGCCATTGCGCCAGCCGTGAATAGGGCAAACACGCGAGGCATCACCTGGCCGATGCCGCCCATCTTGTCCATCATCATGGTGTGGGTGCGGTCGTAGGTTACGCCAGCTAGGAAGAACAGCATCGAAGCAATCAGCCCGTGGGAAATCATTTGCAGCATTGCGCCGCTTACGCCGATATCGGTGAAGGACGCGATGCCTAGCAGTACAAAGCCCATGTGGGAAATGGAGGAGTAGGCGAGGCGACGTTTCATGTTCGTCTGCCCGAAGGAATTCAGCGCACCGTAGACGATGTTGACTGCGCCGAGAATCGCTAGAACTGGGGCGAAATAGACATGGGCGTTGGGCAGAAGCTCCATATTCAGGCGAATTAGCCCATAGCCACCCATTTTCAGCAGCACGCCTGCCAGAATCATCGACACTGGGGAGGAAGCTTCACCGTGAGCATCGGGGAGCCAAGTGTGCATCGGGAAGACCGCCAGCTTAACGCCGAAGGAGATCAGCAGCCCTGCGTAGAGCAAGAGTTCCATTGGCAGGGAGAAGTCCTTGAGGCGGAGGGCGGCAATGTCAAACGTAGTGGTGTCGCCGGAGAAAGCCATTGCCAGACCGGCAACTAGAATGAAGATAGAGGCGATCGCCGTGTACATTAGAAACTTCATCGCCGCGTAGCGACGGTTTTGCCCACCCCAGATGCACACCAGCAGGTATACGGGAATTAGCTCCACCTCCCACATGATGAAAAACAGCAGGAGATCCTGAGCAACAAACACGCCCACCTGCGCCGCGTATAGCACCAGCATCAGCGCGTAGAACAGGCGGGGCCGTCGATCTACGCCCCAAGCGGCAAACATCGACAGCGTGGTCACAAAGCCAGCCAGCAGCACCAGCGGCACCGACAAGCCATCCACCGAAACCGTCCAGCTTAGCCCAATCTGCGACATCCAGCCGAAGGTTTCCACCATCTGAAAGTCTGCGACAGTGGGGTCATAGTGAGTCCAGAAGGCGAAACACATCAGCACAAAGTCCGCCAACCCCACAGCGAGGGCATACCAACGGACAATTCTGCCGTCTTTGTCCGGCAGCAGGGGAATCAGGAGCGCAGCCGCTAGGGGCAGCAGAACGATGGAGGTTAACCAGGGAAAGTCGGTCATGGCGATGAAGCGAATGTAATGAGAATAAATACCTATTGGTCTTGTAAAGTTATTTTACTAAACTTTTCGGCTTGCACACACCAATTTTTTCAAGGCGAATCGGTATTAGATTTTGGGTCAACCTTAGAGAGAACTCTGGGTTTTTGTCAGAGCTGGGGAATTTCTCTCTCAAATCATTCCTCTTCCCAACATTCCCCTATTGTCTTCAAATGCCCCAAATAGGATGAAATTCAGGCAGAGAGAGCCTATTTCATGAAGCTTTTATGTAAAGCCAGTGCGGTTGCCCCCTTTTTTGGGCATTCTGAACCAAGATCAGGACAGATGGTGAACCTCTGAACTATGGCTTCTTCTGACTCTTCTAACCAAGTTTCGTCCCAAATTTCGTCTGAGCGGGCCGCCAGCCGCACGCCCGACCGCTTTCGCCCGGCGACCGATTTCCCCAGAGACGTTTCCCAACTTCAGCGGGCGGAGCTAGAGCGCACCTACCTAGAAATGCGAGAGTGCCTGGTTTTTACTAACCGCAGCCGGGGGCAACTGCTTCGCCGCAACGAGGAGCATAAGCAAACGTCGCTGCAACTCAGGGCAGATGTTGCCAAACTGCAAGTGTCTATCCAGAAGCTGGCGCAGGAAAAACAGCAGCTTGCCGCTTCGAGCCAGGAGTTGCTGCAAGGAATGGAGCAAGAACTGATGGCGATGGGCAGTCGCCTGGAAACGCTGTCATCGGCCTTCGATGCAGTGGCGGATGTAGAAACGGCAGATCGGATGCAGTGGAGCTTTTTGACGCTGCCGCAGCGGTTTTTGAACTTTTTAACCGCGGTTCGCAGTATTGTGAACTGGTGGCGTGAGGAGCAGGGCATTGAACCCACGCCGCCGCAGCCTGCGCTGCCTTCTACGGAGCGAAAGCTAACGCCAGAGGAGGAGGCGGAGGATCGGCGGGAGAATCCACAGAAATATAGCGATACGGCTTCAGTACAGAAATCGCTCCTTGATCGATAACTCTCATGGGCAAGAAGCGCATCAACCAACTGCTGAATCAGCTTAAGGAAAACCAGCAGGCCGAACTCCGCAACGCCGCCGCGATTTACTCTGTGGCGCAGATTGCGGTGGATGAACTGGAGGCGATCGCCACTGCTGATTTGCCCAAGCCAGAACGGGCGATTCCCGCAGGGATCGCTTCGCGAATCGCCCCTACGACTCCAGCGCCCGCTTTGCCTGCGGCCGTGCCGACCCAGCTCACTCAGGCAGAACTGCTGCAACGCTACGGTTCTTACAACGGCTGTCGCAGCGCGGCCAAAAAGTTGGGCATTCATTTTCCTAAAAACCCTAGCTGGCCCCAACTGATCGCTGCCTTTTCCTATATCGCTGCATTTCGCCAACTGATCCACGACTATGCCCAACAGCAGGAGATTCGCAATCTTTCTGGTGTCCGGTTCACAGTTACGTTGGAGTAGGCCAGAGCAACCAGGCTGAGGACTCAGGGTTATGTATAAAGCAAACCCTTCTGCCTGGCAGCTATCCGGATTTCTGCGGTTTGCATTTGTTTCTCTCTATATCAAGTCGCTGAGGCAGACAGGCAGAAAATGGACAGATTAATCGTAAAGCTGATTGGGCTGGCACTTTTAGTAGGCGGAATCTACTTCTTGGGCAAGAACGTGTTTTTTGCAACTAGCCTGGCCTTTTATTGGCGCAATCTCCCAGCCACGGGTTCGCTGCTTTGCCTAATGGGTGGTCTAGCGTCGCTGATTTTCTTTCCTCGGCAAACTGGGAGTTTAGGCTGGGGTCTGCTGGCCGTGGGCATTTTGCTGGTCTTTTTCAGCGGGGGTGCATACTTGTTGCCGACCAGCCTATGGCATTTTGTGGTGTCTTTTGGGGCGATCGCCGCTGGTTTCAAGCTCTTTACTGAGGAGCGCGTTCGGTTTTAGCACTCCTGTCTTTCGGAACCAATCGAGGTTCAGCCATCGCTAACTCAGCGAAAAAATAGCAGTAGGGCAAGAAAACTGGCTTTCTCACCCCACTGCTTAAATCACTGCCTAAAACTTATTCCTCATGCGGACATCACACGTACACATGAATTATCCAACCAAGCCTTAGCCTTAAACCTATGCTGCAAAGACGTATCAAGGCTTAACCTAAGCTCGAAGCCAATGCTCAAACCTAGCGGAAACGACGCTTCCGGCGAGCCATAATCGCCTTGCGCTTGCGCTTTTCTAGAGGAGTTTCGAAGTGACGGTGGCTCTTCACATCGGCCAAGATCCCCGCCTTGGAAACCTGACGCTTGAACCGTCGCAGTGCCGACTCAATCCCTTCGTTTTCTCCTAAGACCACCTGGGTCATGCAAAACACTCCTTAACTGATTGCAGAAAATGGTTTAGTCACTTTTCTAAGAATACCGCGTTTTATCCATCCTGTGCTACCCTTACCGCGCAGTTTGAAAGGTCAAGACAGGAAGGCGCTGATGGAGAACTGAACAAAGCCGGAAACCCAAGCAAAGTTGTAGCTTGAGGTCAAGAAACTAGGTCAAGAAGGACAAATCGACAGAGCCGAAATTAACGCTGAGCGCTACGTTTAAGTTCTCTAGCGCTTCAATTAGCCAGCTCACCGCATCACGAGAACAGGATTCGTAATGGCTGAACAAAATTGAGAAGCGCCGCTCTAGCGCAGGCTTGACCTTGCGGCACAGCAGCACAATCTTAAGCAATAGCCCCGTTGTCAGCATCGGGCCAAGATTTGTCAGCAAATCCACAAACACAAAGTGTCTAGGATGCTGGGCGTTATCCACGACCAAGAAGTTCAGCAGATGGCTACAGGTGCGGACGAGCAAAAAGTCATTGAGTCGCTGGTCGTCACTATCAGGCATGATGTCCTGTAGATAACCATAGAGCTGATTGTTGAACTGTCTGCGCCCATACTCCGGATCGACGGATGACGTGATGTATTCGTACAGATCGTTCTTAAAATCGGCGAAGCAGTGCGTGTAGTTGGTCTGGGCCAGAAAATTTTGAGCCAGATCTTTATAGCTGCGGCTACCCTCAATCTTGCCAGTATAGTGGCGCACCACGCGATTCAAATCGTGATCTTCTAAGAGGGTGGGATTAGAGACTGGGTGAATCAGTCGAGGAGTCGAAGGCGTGGCGATCGCCCCCGCAACAGCACCTTCAGTCGCCCGACCCTGGCGCACCTGGTAGGTCAGATACTGCGACAGGTCAACCTCAAACTTGTGCTGCCGCTCAGCCCGAACCTGACGCACCGTATTCTGCTGCTCGCGGGTGCAGTCTTCGCTAATCAGGCAATGCTCGTAGAGGTAGGGATAGCGCGGAATTAGAGTGCCCAGCGGACGCTGCCCGCTACCGTGATGTGCCTCGGCTGCCTCGCTCAAAACTTGAGCCAAGCGGCGCAGCGTCAGATATTGCTCAGTTTCGGTGAATTGGCGAGTCAGTTCCCGCAGACGACGGAGCGATCGCGACCGATGAATGCTGATCTGGTTCTGGGCTTGGGCAGCGTTGTTTTCAAATAGTTCAATCAGCTTGGGGATGGCCAACTGAGACTGCGATCGCGCCTGCCAGCGGTTAATCAAGATGTGGCAACAGCGGTTTAAGACATAGCGAAATTCTTCGGACGCAAGGCGAGAGGCTGTGACCTTATCAAGCGCCGCCACGATATCGGGATCACTATAGCGAGAGCCATCAATAAACAGCGCATGAAAGCGATCGACCATCTGCTCTGGCGTTTCATGCTCAATCCAGTGCAGTAGGTGGTCGTAGATCGTCTGCTCTTCCAGACTAATTTGCCGATAATAGTGATCAACTTGCGTGGTTACCACAACCTAATGCTCCCTTGTCAAACCCACCCTCAAACTCAGCCTCTGAAACCGCTGAAGCAAACTGTGACCGTAGATAAACCCCAAAGCCCAAGCAGCGATACCACAGCCAGACCTCAAAGATGAATCCGAAGTGCAAATTGAGAACTGTGCAAAGAAACACGTCAAGAGCGGTGTGACCCCCAGGCAATCCTTATGTCAATACCTCACGTGAACCTTTGCATAAACTCTGCATGTATTTACCCGATTGCATTAAATGCTATCAGAGGCTTCTAGGTCTTCGGTGTGACTGAAGTCACGCCAAGCTTAAAGCTTTGATGAACTTTTGCCGCTAGAGTCCTGACGGTTGTCGATGAACTCCACATCTCTATATATCTGTGCTTTTAAGGGGAGTTATGCAAAAATATGCGCCACTAAATACTGAGTTTTCTAGCCAATGCCTGTGTGTCAAGTTTTAGAGCGGAATTCCGTAATAATCTGTATTTTTTAAATCTTTCATCAAGTTTTCAAGTTGAACTGTAACCCAAATTGGCAAGTTCTGTATAGAGGGGGCGAATGCTTTAGCCGAGTAGATTCCACTCAGGCATCCATTGTTCCTCATCCTGATGGGCCTATCTGCCGCGCAGACAAACAGCATCCAGCACCGTCCACGCCTCAGCCTGTAAGACCTGACAGCGGTTGGCGCGTCTTGCAAGAATAGGTTTTGCGGTTTGCAAGTTGGTCTGGGCTTCGGCTAGTGCTTCTGGGTATTGGCGAAACTTGAGCGCTTGCAGCGTGCCGGGACGAAACGTGGTGCGGGAGATTAGCCAGAAGTCGATGCTGTATCGGTCGATCGTGGCTCGCAGCAGCGCCGGATCGCGGGTGTATTGGGCGCGAATCAGGTCGGTGGCCCGCTGGCGCATTTGTTGTCCGTAGGCTTTGTGGTAAGGAATGGCGTATTCTCGCCCGAACAAAATCGAGCGACCGGAAAAAACAGGAATGAAGTCGGCCTCGTCTTCTAGCGACGCAATTACGATGTCTTTCGGCTGTTGGGCGAAGAACTCGTACACTGCTGGTGCCTGCCCTACTCGAAACTCGTCGGCGGGGAATGGCGTGATGTAGCGCGGATAGAACCAAACGCTGGCGGCGATCGCCCCGATTCCTCCCAGCAAAACCATCGCAGGCAGCCACCGGACTTGCGCCCTAGGCAGCCAGCGTAGCCCTGTATCCAGTAACAGCGTCAGGGCGATCGCCGCCGCAAAGCACAGCACAAACCGCAGCGTGTAGCCCGTATAGCGACTGGGCAAATGCAGCCGAAACAGCAGCGCGTGGGCGGCAAAAAACAGCACTAGCGCCGCCGCTACAATCCGCAGCAGCAGCCCCAGATGCTTCACCTGGCGCACCAGTGGCGTGGGCAGCTTCCACAGCAGCAGCGGCAAAAACACGCCCAGCCCCATCAGCGGTGGCTTGAAGGTGGGAAACAGACCGCTGCGGTGTCCCGATAGCCAGAACATCGTGACATCATCTAGAAAGAAGCGGCCGCGCCCGTCGCCCAAAAACTCTGGGTCGTCCAGCACATCGGCCGCCGTCAGTGCCGGGCCATAGGGGTTGTCTGCCAACAGGTAGGGCAGCAGCACCGACACTGCAATCCCCAGTCCGATGCCCAAAAACACCCAATCGGCGCGGTGGTGGGTCAGCCCTAGCCGTCCCTTTTGCCACTGCACCAGTGAGAACGCCAGCACGCCGCCGCACACCAGTGCGTATTGCGGGTAGAACAGACCCATGAGGGCGATCGCCAGCCAGCAGCCCCAGTGTCGCCGCAGCAGCGTGTACAGAAACGCCAGGAACAGCGGGATCATAAAGGCGCGGGGCGTGGCCGAAGCCAGGTCATCGTGGGACCAAAACACCAGGTTCAGCAGTATTGCTACAAAGAAGCCGCCGATGGGCACCGGGAGAAACTGCATCGCCACGCCAAAGCCAAAGCCCGTTGCTGCCAGCGCCAGTACGGGCGGCAGCAGCTTGCTGAGCAGCAGCGGGTCCATGCCCAGTGCGGCAAATAGCCGATAGAAAGTGGTGAACCCCCAGGGCGCAACGGACTGAAAATAGTCGGCAATCAGGTCATTGGCAAATAACTCTGGGTCAAAAAAACGCTGCATCCAGAACAAATGCTGCCGTGCGTCGTCCTGCACCACGTATTCGGCGCGAAAGGCCCGTTGCAGCACCAGGCTGCTGTAGGCGATCGCCACCAGCAAGCTTGCCCCTAGCCAGAACCATCGACTGCGGCGCGTGTTTGCCAGAAGCGGGTGAGCATTGGGCAGGTGCGTCACACCGGGTTCCTCCGCAGGCGGTTCAGTGCTAGCACACAGTTGGTGTCGATCACGCGATAGGTTGAGTCTTCGTATCCAATGCAGCGCCGAGGAATCCGCGAGAGCGCCGGAACCGCGCCGTTCTCAATCTGGGTGGGTAGATCGCCAATGCGGTCGGCGTATTCCACCAGCGATGGATTCAGCCGGAAATAGCCCGGACGAAAGGCATTGCGCTGGAGTAGCCAGAAATCGACCTGCTGCTGCTGAATGAACTGCTTGAGTGTGTCCAGGCTGGGGGTGTATTGCGCCTGGATCAAATCGAGCGATCGCCCCACGACTTCGTTGTAATAGCCCAGGTGATAGGGAATGGCGTAGCCCTTGCCGCCCACGACGAGCGATCGCCGCGTGAAGCTGGGCAAATTGTTCATCTCTGGCGCAATGGAGGCGATGCGGATGTCCTTGGGCTGCGCCGCCAAAAACTCGTACAGTTCCGGTTGCGCCGTGCCGATCACGTAATCCGTGATGGGGTAAGCATTTTCGTTAATTCGCAAAAACAGCGGATAGCCCAGCAGCAGCACCGTCAGCAGGCTCGCCAACCCCAGCGGAGCCAGCCGCACCCGCGCCGATTGCATCCACCGCAGCAGTGCGTCGAAAATCAGCGCCAGCCCAATTCCCGCCGCCAGAATCGCCACCACGCGAAAGGTATGCTCGGTATACCGATTGGGCAGGTGCAGCTTGAAGCGAACCAGGTAGGCCAGGACGTAGAGCGCCACTGAAGCGGCGATCGCCTGTCCAAACACATGGGCATTGCCATTTACCCGACGGGCCAGCGGAAACCGTCGGGGCAGCCGCAGCAGCAGGGGCAGCAGCACCGCAAAAATCACCTGTGGTAGCCCAAACCGCACCCGGCTAAGATGAATGGGCGGCTGGGTGGGGTCGCCGTTGTCGGGATAGAGCCAGTTCAGCGGGCCATAATCGACCGAACACCAGTCGCCAGGGAGCATTCCCGCCCGCTTGCCGCAGAGCCAGTAGCGGACGTAGTACTCAATCTGGTCGGAAATGTAAAACTCTGACCAGTTCGGCTCCCAGAAGGTGGGCATTTGCAGCGACTCGGCGGCGGAAACGGTTGGGCCAAAGCCGTGGTTTCTCAGCACGTAGGGCAATAGGACAAAGAAGGCAACGATCAGTCCGGCGATCGCCCTGCGATAGTGCTGACGATCATAGGTCAGCCCCGGTCGCCAGCCGTCAAACCGCAGCAGCCGCACCAGCAAAATGCCGCAATAGACAAACAAGACCTGTGGGTAAAACAATCCCTGTAGCGCAATGATTCCCAGCAGGGGCAGCAATTTTTGCCGCAATAAGAAATAGAGAAACGCAAAGAAAAACGGGTAGACGAAGGCGACAGGAGTCGCCGACACAATATCATCCCGCATCCAAAAGCCCTGGTTGAGCAGCAGCGCCGATAGGAACCCGGCAAAGGGCATGGGCAAAATTTCCAGCACGGTGATGAAACACAGCGCCGTCGTCGCCAACGCCAGCACGGGCGGCAGCAGCTTGTGCAGCAGCAGCGAGTCCACGCCTAGCTGAGCAAAGACCCAGTAGAGCGTGGTGTAACCCTTGGGCGCAACCGCCTGAAAATAGTCGGCGTGAATATCGTTGGGGAACAGATCCGGATCGACAAAGCGCAGCATCCAGGTAACGTGCTGCCGCGCATCGTCCTGCACCACATAGGCATTGCCAAACGCCTGAAATAGTGCCGGTAGGTAGTAGAGCAGCGACACCAGCAGGCTCAGCCCCAGCCAAAACCAAACGTGCGGTTCCCGCAGGGATTGCTTCGCGAATCGCGGCATTTTATCAATTGCCGTCGTTAGAGCAGGTGGGTAAAACCGGGGACGGGAAGGTGACATGGCAGAGCAAGGTTACAAAACTTTGCGGACGCGACCCAGAGTAGTGTAATAGTACCTTAGGTTTTGACGGTAGCCATGAGTACCCTCGGCAAGGATTTTCAAAGAGAGTTTGGGAAGCAGATTCGAGCCACCCTCGCAGCAGTCGCACCGCTTTGGCTGCCTGTGCTGCTGCTAGTGGGCCTAGTCAGCCTGCGGTGTCTCTTGGTTGGCAACATGGGCCAGGTGAATGAAACAAACATCCTCCCCTTTGCCCGCCAGCAAGTCAATCCAAACTGGCTTCCCCAGGACTGGTATCTGAATCAGCCCCCTGGCTATCGCGTTCCGTTTATTGCGATCTTTGGACGCATGGCGGATGCGTGGGGGTTCCTGCCCACCTCGATCATTGGCAGACTGTTGGGCTATACGGGTCTGTCGGCGGGGCTGGTCTTCCTCAGCCGTCGCATTGGGCTGAGCCTGCCGCTGCTGCTGTTGTCGATGATTCTGTTCCTCTACGTCAACACCGGCCTGAGCGGCGCATCGGGGGCGCAGGGCACGGTTTCTCGCGAGTGGCTATTTGGCGGCATCGAGCCGAAAATTCCAGCCTACACCTGCATTTTGTTTGCCCTTGGGCTGCTGCTGGCGGGGCGCATTGTGCTGGCGGGGCTGCTGCTGGGCGTGGCGACTTCGTTTCATACGCTGGTGGGCGGATGGGCCTTCCTGGCGGCGATCGCCTGGCTAGTGTTGTGGCGGCGTGACCTGCTCCGCAATCTGGGCAATGTCCTCAAAATGCTGGCGCTGTATGCGGTGGGCGCAGTGTTTTCGATTCGCCCGGTGTTGCAACAGTTGACCATGCAAACGCCGGAGGGCCGCTTTTCGGAATCCTTTGTCTACGTTTTTATCCGCACGCCGCATCACCTGAACCCGCTGTCGTGGGACGGGGGCTGGTGGCTGAAGCCAGTAACGCTGTTGGCGATCGCCCTCGGCAGCGCCATTTTGCTGCACCGCATCGCCCAGCAGCGGCGACAGTTGCACACCCCCCATCACCGGGCGCGGATGGGCCTGACTGCGTTTCTGCTGTGCAGCCT
Source organism: Thermoleptolyngbya sp. C42_A2020_037 (assembly GCF_015272455.1). Classification (NCBI taxonomy): domain Bacteria; kingdom Bacillati; phylum Cyanobacteriota; class Cyanophyceae; order Oculatellales; family Oculatellaceae; genus Thermoleptolyngbya; species Thermoleptolyngbya sp. C42_A2020_037. The sequence continues at coordinate 54,422 of NZ_JACYLP010000011.1, read as the reverse complement.
GATTCCCTTTGCGGCTGGACTGCTGGCCGCGCCCTTCGACACCGAAGGCGAATTTTTGCAATACTACCCATTTCGCTTTGGCGACATTATGCTGCCGCTGAATGCCTGCCTGCTGGGGTGCTGTGCGCTGGAGCAGGCGATGGGCAGGCGATCGCTCAGCGGTTCAACCGGGCAAGCAGCGAAACGACTGCGGCGCGTGAGTTTGTGGATTGTGGCGGCAGTCTGTGCAGCACAGTCTGTTGTGTTTGTGCAGCAGGCGATCGCCCTGCAAGACTTCCCTAGCCGTGCCCAGCGCATCGACCGGGACGGCAAGGAATTGTGTGAATGGATTCAGCAAAACACGCCCCGCGATGCCATCTTCGTGACACCGCCTGTGGAGTTGGACAACTTTCACTGGCTGGCAGAGCGGGCAACGATTGCTAAATTTAAGCTCGTGCCGCCCGCTTCAGTCGGGATTCCCGAATGGATTGATCGTCTAACTCGCTTGAGCGGCAGTGTCGATCCGTGGGTGGGGATTCAGCGCGATCGCAACAACAGTCTGGACATTCAGCGACGGATGACGCAAGGCTATCGCAACCTGACCACCGAGCAGGCGATCGCCCTCATGCAGACCTACAGCGCCGCCTATTTTCTCTCCAAAGGGTCACCTAAACTTTACCTCCCTATCCTGTACCAAAACGAAGACTACACGCTCTACGCAGCGCCCAACCCGGTTGCCCAGCCAGGCAATTAGGTTCCGCTGCTGCCGTAGGATCGTCTGCTGATCGCCACTCCATCAGGTCTCTATGCACACTACCGAAACACCAGGTTCTGTCGGTCAACTCCTGTCCCCAAAGGTTTCGACCTGGCTCCGCTATGCCGTCATTGTGCTACTCGTCGCGGGCGTTTTCTTCCGCTTCGTCAACCTTAGCCAGAAGGTGTACTGGACAGACGAAGCGCTGACCTCGCTGCGGTCTTCGGGGCATACCAAAGTGGAGTTTGTGGAGGAGCAGTTTACGGGTGCAGTAATTTCGCCCGAAACGGTGATGCGCTATCAAAGCCTGGAGCCAGAAAACGGCTGGGGGCATACGCTGGCGGCGCTGATGGGCAATGCAGAACACACGCCGCTGTACTTTTTGGGCGTGCGCGGCTGGATGGAGTGGTTTGGCAGCGGGTCGGGGGCGGTGCGGGGATTGTCGGCGGTGTTTGGCGTGCTGGCGTTTCCGTGTGTGTTCTGGCTGGCGCTGGAGTTGTTTCAGTCGCGGGTGGCTGCGTGGGTTAGCTTGGGGCTATTTGCCATCACACCGCTGCATATTTTGTACGCTCAGGAGGCGCGGCCCTATAGCCTGTGGACGCTGTGCATTGTACTGTCGAGTGCGGCGCTGCTGCGGGCGATGCGGGTGCGAAGCTGGCAAAGCTGGTCGATTTATGGGCTGAGCGTGGCGCTGGGGTTGTATACACAGCTTTTGTTTGCTCTGGTGGCGATCGCCCATGCGCTCTACATCCTTGGCGTTGAGCAAATTCTGCAAAAGCGGCGGCTGACGGACACTGCTCGTGCCTATGCGCTATCGGCAGGTGGGGCGCTGCTGTCGCTATCGCCGTGGATAGTGCTGCTGGTGGTGCGAGCCGACCGCATTCGCGTCACAACGGCTTCTCTTAAGGAAGTTACGTCCCTCGACCATTTGATTAACCGCTGGTTTTTGGGCCTCAGCCGCTCCTTGGTCGGCATTGACCTAGCTGCTGCAAACCTACTGCTGGTGCTGCTAGTAGTATGGGCGCTGGTAGTGCTGTGTCGCCAGACGGTGCCGCGCTGCTGGCTGCTGGTGCTGCTATTGGTGGCGGTTCCCTTTTTGGGATTGGCCCTGCCGGATGTGCTGCTGGGCGGCGGACGCACGATTCGCATTCGCTATCTGATTCCGTCTTACGTTGGGCTGCAACTGGCGCTGGTGTATCTCTTGACCAGGGCACTCGCGCCGTCAAATCGCTGGCAACCCTGGCTCTGGCGTGGCGTGCTGGGTGCAATGGTGGCGATCGCCCTCAGCAGCAACCTCGACAGCGCCAACTCCGATCTGTGGTGGAACAAAAGCGTTTCCCGCAGTGCCTACTATCTGCCCGTGGCGGAAATGATCAACCGCGAAGCCAAGCCACTGGTCATTGCCGATCGCCACCCCAGCGCCATCCTGGCCTTTAACCGTCGGCTCGATTCCCATGTGCGGCTGCAACTGGTGGGCGATCGCGATCGCTTTCAGGTGGCACGGGGCTATAAACCCGTCTTTTTACTCAATCCCTCCGAAAAATTGCGAACTGTTCTGGAACGCCAGGGCTATCGCCTCAAGGTGGTCTACCGCGATCCCCATGCTCCGGATGCCGAAGCCGATCGGCTCTGGCGCGTTCAGCGACCCGCCAAGGCACAAACCCTCCAGCAAAAGCCCGCTTCAGCCCCGGCGAATCTCCCGCGCAACGCTGAGGTATTGTCCGAGGAAGGGTAGGCCGGCGATCGCCGGAATGAAGTAGCGCGATGTACACAGCACCCCCAGCGCCGCCGCCGTTGCCGCGTTGAAATAGGGCGCATAGAACAAAATCAGCGCTGCATCCCGCGTGCCCACGCCCGCAAACGTCAGCGGCAGCAGCCCCGCCAAAATCGCCAGCGGCGACAGCGCCAAGTTCGTGACAAACGGCACCCACGCCCTCAGCGCCAGAATGAAAAACCAGATTTGCAGCAGGTGCAAGAACCAGATGAAAATTGACATCGCCGAGATTTTTGCAAGCTGGGGGCGATCGCCCCAAAAATAATCGTGCATCTCCTGCCACGAATGGCTCAGCGTCACCAGCTTCTTACCCATCTTTTTCGGCGCAATCCGCTCTGCCTGTCGAAAGAAAAACTGGGCAAAGCGCGGCCAGCCCAGCAGCAGCAGCCCCAGCACCAGCCCACTCAGCACGCTCACCGTCATCACCCAAAACAGCCAGTCCTTTTGGGGATAGAGCAGCAGCCCAAATACGCACCACAGCAGCAGCGACAGCATATCGCAGGCCTTCTCAAACACCACCAGCGACAGCGCCAGGGACCCTGTTAAATGCCCGCGATCGCGCATGAAATAGGCCTTGGCAATATCCCCCATCTTCGACGGCAGCACCATGTTCAGCGAACTCGCTGCCAGAATCAGTTGGTTTGCCTCCCAAAAGCTGAGGCGGGCGGGATCAGGTTCCAAATCCCAGGGATCGGGGATCGAGTCAGGCTTTAGCCCGTGTATCCTAGCCCCTACCCCAGGCATCAGCATTTGCAGTCGTCCCGCCGTCAGCATCGTCAGCGGAATCACCATGCCCAGGCTAATGACCATCCACGGGCGATCGCACTCGCGAAACACGCGGATCAGCCCAGCAAAGTCAATCTTCCAGTAAATCAGCAGCAGAATCACGCCGCTGACGAGAATCGAAACCAGTCTTTTCATGCGTGCCTTATCATGCCTTGTCTAGCGGCAGCGTCTTGAGCGCTGATGCGACGAAGTTCAGTCACACCGCAGCGCTCAGGCCCGCTTGATCCCGCTTGATTATGACATGAGCAGTTATCAAGTTTTGCACGCGCATTTTGCACACGCACCGCCACGACTGGGGAACCGTCAGAATCCTATGGTTTGCTGGGCTAAGCGGCGATCGCCCTTGCGAACAACTCGTTAGTTGAGGTAGCTTGCTAGATCTGAGGCAGCTTGCTGGGCTAAGCGGCGATCGCCCTTGCGCCAATAAAGGATGCAAACTTGTCCATCAGGTCAGGATTGCGCCACCCTTTGGCCGTTTCTTCCATCATGATCTTCAGCGCCTCTTCGGGTGAAAAGGCTGATTTATAGGGACGCTCGCTAGTCAGCGCGTCGTAGATATCGATTAGCTGGAAAATCTGAGCCAGGTAGGGAATCTCATTGCCCTTCAGCCCATCTGGATATCCCGACCCATCCCATCGTTCATGATGATGGCGGATAATGGGGACCACTCCCTGCATGGTTCGTAGCGGTTGGCAGATGCGCTCACCAATCAGAACATGCTGGCGCATGATAATCCATTCTTCGGGAGAAAGCTGACCCACCTTTAGCAGCACTGCATCCGGAATCCCGACCTTGCCAATGTCGTGCAGATATCCGCCCCACATCAGGTCGCGCACTTCCGTCCGCGAGAGGCCTAGAAACTCGCCAAACGCCTTGCCCAGTTGCACTAGCCGCTCGCAGTGGTCACCCGTATTGGGATCTCGACTCTCAATCGTGCGGGCGATCGAAAATAGCACCTGCCCTGCATGATCCAGATCCTCGTTCAGCCGCTTTTGGCGCACCAAAGAATTCACGCGGGCCGAGAGTTCTAGCTGATCAAACGGCTTCGACAAAAAATCATCGCCGCCGGCCTCAATGCCTCGCAGTCGGGCGCGGCGATCGTTCAGCGCAGTGACAAAGACAACTGGAATCAGGCGGGTGTGTTCATCCTGCTTGAGCTGGCGGCAAACCTCGTAGCCGTCCATTCCTGGCATCATCACATCTAGCAGAATCAGGTCTGGATTGGCCTGCGCTACACAGTTCAGCGCGGCAGCGCCGCTGTCTGCCTCTAGCACGTCGTAGCCTTCCACTGATAAAAGCGCAACCGCTGTCATGCGGCTGGACGGGTGGTCGTCTACGACAAGAATTTTAGGCTTTTCAGAATCAGAGTAGTTCACAGGAAGATCTCGCTTTCGCTCACTGGAGGGGCTAAGAAGATTTTGGAGCGCAGAGTTTCTATGTGTCGATCTTGGGCAAGACGCTCGAATAGCTCATGATTACTTCAGTATGTTGAATGACTGAACACCAGAGATCAGGTTTTTTACGGAGATTTTCTGCACTTAAGGCTTAACAATACTGCCAGGGAGGTAACAGAATTTATAGTTCTAGACCGGAGGGCTAGACCGAGCCTGAATTGTAGTCTGTGCAACGCTGAATTTTCCGAAAATCAGAGGATTAAAGGGTTTTCGAGCTTCATACTGCAACACCAGGAAACAGCCGAGGGGCGGCTCCTCTCTGTAAAATTAATTAAAAAACTGATTGAAAACTCAAATGAAAGCGACGAGAACAGCAAGAATAGCAAATCAATGTATCGCAGTCTTGAATGACATCTAAGCTATGAATCTTCAATTCGCTTTTTTGGCTGGAAGCGTTTTTAATGCCCCAGCATGACCAGAGACGGGCGGGAGATTAACCACTTGTATTTTAGAGATTTCTTCCAAGTATCTGTCGAGGTGACCAGAGGTAACGGATTTGCGGCGAATCTCTGGGTGGCGATCGCCCCAGTTGCCGGTGCTCTATGCCCGTTTCGTTCTATCTATGCCCTGCCGATAGCCCAATATACCCACACCCAGGGTGTGCCCAACCAGATTTACCTCAAACAGAAAATATACATTTGAATGACTTGAATGACTGACGAGATTTCACGAAATATTTCACACGAGATTTCCCCCGATCCCGTTCCTATCCCTACCGCTATCGTGACCGCAGACTGGCTGTTGGCTCATCTAGATGATCCGGGAGTGGCGATCGCCGACTGTCGGTTTTCGCTGATGGAGCCAGACCTGGGGCGGCAGCAATATCATCAGAGCCACATTCCGGGTGCGGTGTATTTTGACCTGAATGCTGACCTGTCGGGGCCCGTGCAGCGCCACGGCGGCCGCCATCCCCTGCCCCACCCAGACGCTCTGGCACAAACCCTGGCGGCAGCGGGCATTACTCGCGGCGAAACCTGGGTGATTGCCTATGATGACTCGCGGCTAGGCTTTGCGTCTCGGTTTTGGTGGCTGCTGCGGTATCTGGGGCATGATCGGGTGGCGGTGCTAGATGGCGGCTTCGCGCACTGGCAGGCAGCGGGATATCCCGTGACAGCGGCGACTGCGCCCAGTCCTCCACGGCAGGCAGGGCAGTTTGTGCCCGCGCTACGCCCAGAGATGGTGGTAGACATTGAAACGGTGAGACAGCGCAAAGATCAAGCAGGCGTGGTGCTGGTGGATTCGCGGGAGGGCGATCGCTATCGAGGAGAGCGCGAACCCATCGACCCGATTGCCGGGCATATCCCTGGCGCAGTCAACTATCCCTGGCAGGGCGTGACAGACGATCGGGGTAGGGTACTCTCCGTTGAGGCGCAGCGTCAGCGCTGGCAGAATTTATCCAAGACCAAGACCAATGCCGATACCAATACTGATACCAACGAGATTGACGAGGTCAAGGAGATTATTGTCTACTGCGGCTCTGGCGTGACGGCTTGTGTCAACCTGCTGTCGCTGGAGATGGCGGGGCGGGGCAACCAGAGCAAGCTTTATGCTGGAAGCTGGAGTGACTGGTGTTCATATCTAGTCGATGAATTTTAGTCGATAAATTTTAGTCGATGAATCAGGAACGCCACTGGGGTAGAAGCGGGAGAGCGGGCGATCGCCCTCCTCAGTCCCCCTCTATTGCCTTCCTTCAGCATGTGCTTTCCAGATCGGCTGAGGTGTGTCACCTGTGTCTCAGGGCTGAATCTTGGGGCTAAGATGGGAAGTTATCGGATTGCGCCAAATGACCGAAAAGACTCTGGGATAAGCTTTCCTGGGGTTTGCAGCAGACGCAAAGCTGACTTGGCCTAGGGCATTCCTGTACGTTGAAAAACAGCGGCGCTGGGCGCAGTTGCTATACTGAGAGCATTTATCAGCCCCCAGCTTTCTAGAAGTTTTTAAATTTTATTTATGCCGCTCAGGAATCTCCGCCGGAGTAGATTGTGCCTGCTTCGCTCGGCCCCTGACCAAAGTTAAGCCATAAACTCCAATTCTCTAAGCTCCCTAATTTTTAGGTTTTAACTTCTATGTCATCTGTTAGCCGCCTTTCGATTTTTGTTGATGGGAACAATATGTTCTACGCTCAACAAAAAAATGGCTGGTTCTTCGACCCGCGCCGAGTCCTGGATTATTTCACAAGTGATCCCGACGTAGAGTTAATCAACGCTTTCTGGTACACCGGGCTGAAAGATCCGCAGGATCAGCGCGGGTTTCGAGATGCGCTGATTAGCCTGGGATACACCGTGCGAACTAAAATTCTGAAAGAGTATTACGACGACAACTCCGGGCGCTATTCCCAGAAAGCAAACCTAGATGTGGAAATCGTAATCGATATGTTCAATACGGTCGATCAATATGACCGGGTGATCCTCTTTAGCGGCGATGGCGACTTTGAGCGGGCGATTGAACTGCTCCGCTCCAAAAGCACCCATATTACAGTCGTGTCTACTGAGGGCATGATTGCCCGCGAACTGCGAAATGTAACGGATAAGTACATTGACCTCAACGATATCCGCGACCAGATCGAAAAAGTGGATGGCTGAACAAAGTGGAGCATTGCACCAGGTAAAGCTTTCTCTGGTGCTGGGTTCTGGGCGATCGCAGACTTGACAGAACCCCCAGATCAAGTCCCTCCGGCAGGGATTTTGAACAGCCTTCTTGAACAGACCTCTTAAACAAACCTCTTCAATAGCGTGTGAGGCGTGGCGCAATGGATCGATCTAAAGTGGTAGCGGTGATTACAGGGGCGATCGCCATTTTGCTGAGCATTGCCTACCTGCTGATCGTGCAACTGCTCGACTGGCGAGGCGAGATGATCCCTGCACCCGTCGATCTCTCAGCCCTACCGTTCGCAAACAGCAGCTGGGTGGAACGGATTCTCTCCTGCACGGTTTGGTTGGGCGGACGGCTCCTATGACGGCTCAGCCTGCGAACTTTTCGGCGGAAAGCGTGTCTGCTGCAAGCCTGCCCAAGCCAGTACTCCTTCGACCGATTGTGAATCTGACAGTGTTGGGGGCTGGAGCGTGGGGCGGCACTCTGGCCACGCTGGCAGAGCGTAATGGGCATCGGGTGCGGCGCTGGTCGCGGCGGTTTCATGCGCCCATCGAAGACAGCCTAATCGGGGCTGAAATTTTGGTGTCTGCGATGTCGATTAAGGGCGTGGTGGAATTGGCACCGCGTTTGGGACAAATCGGAATAGACCCAGCGACTATCCTAGTCAGCGCCACCAAAGGGCTTGATCCAGAAACCGGGCGCACGCCCACCCAACTCTGGCGGGATGCGCTGCCGCAGCAGGCGATCGCCGTCCTCTCGGGCCCCAACCTGGCCAAGGAAATCATGCAAGATCTCCCGGCGGCAACGGTGGTGTCTAGCAGTGATGCGGCAGCGGCGCAGTTTGTGCAGCGGGTGTTTGCCTCCGAGCGCTTCCGGGTCTATACGAATACCGATCCGCTGGGCACTGAACTGGGCGGCACGCTAAAAAACGTGATTGCGATCGCCGTGGGCGTGTGCGACGGGCTGAAACTGGGCACCAATGCCAAATCTGCTCTGATTACCCGCGCCCTGGCAGAAATCATCCGCGTCGGCACCTATCTGGGCGGCGAAACCGATACGTTCTTTGGTCTGTCGGGACTGGGCGACCTGCTGGCCACCTGCAATAGTCCCCTCAGCCGCAACTATCAGGTCGGCTATCAGCTTGCCCAAGGGCTTTCTCTGTCGCGGGTGCTGGCAGACCTAGAAGGCACGGCCGAAGGTGTGAATACGGCCAATGTCCTCTTTGACGTGGCCCAGCGGGAGCAAATCCCCATGCCTATCGCCCACCAGGTCTATCTGCTGTTAAATGAGCAAATCACGCCGCAGCAGGCAGTGGAAGCGCTCATGGAGCGAGATTTGAAGTCGGAGGATTAGTGCAAAGACAGGGAGGGTGACCCATGCCAACGTCAGTCGTTCGTCAGCTTGTGGTTCAGCCCATTTCGGCAGAGGCGTTTCAGCCGTTTGGGCAGGTGATTTTTGCCAGTCCTGATGGGGCGCGGTTTTGCCCCGATGATGCTCAGCTTTGTTTGGATCGGGGCATTCCTCGGTTTTACATCATGCGGCTGCACCAGCGCGGGCGGCAGTTTTCCCGCATCACTCGCCATCGGCAGTGTACCCAATGTCTGGGGTCGCTGGAGGGCAAGGATTGGTTAATTGCAGTTGCGCCGCCGTCGGAATTGGATCAGCCGGAACTGGAGGCGATCGCCGCCTTCCACATTCCAGGCACCTGCTTTATCAAGCTGAACCTGGGCACCTGGCACGCGGGCCCCTACTTCGACCAGGACACGGTGGATTTCTATAACCTGGAACTCAGCGATACCAACCTCATCGACCACCAGACCCACGACTTTCGCCAGAGCCACGGCATTCAGTTTGAACTGGTGGGCTAATTTCTCGATTTTGGATTTGCGATTTTGGATTTGCGGTTCACGGTGACGCAAATCACGCGATCGCCCTGTCACAATCACCCAGTCGGGTTCGCCCGTGTCACTGGCTAAAAGGGTCGCACCCCGCATACTGAAGGGCATAGACAACTAGCTAACAACCAAGCTCCTCGCCTAGCCAGTGAGTCTATAACCTCCTGAATATGCTCCTCAAAGCCACGCCGCAAGGGTGGCTTTTTTGTTGGTGGTTTGTTAGCGCTCCGTTGCTGGCGTTCCAAACGGGTGCATCCCACGTTTGGAACCCTCACCCTAAATTCCTCTCTCAGAGCGGGAGAGGGACTTTCAATCCGGCTCCCCTTCTCCCGTTTTGGGAGTGCGGAGCCAGTACAACCCGGAGCTGTCGTGCTACACGACTTTCAATCCGGCTCCCCTTCTCCCGTTTTGGGAGAAGGGGTTGGGGGATGAGGGCGAATTTGCATAACTGGGATGCACCCTTCGCTACGTTCCAAACCGCCCCGGACTCAGACCCTCCAGCAGCGGATCGGGCTGTTCCACCAGGTGGCGGGCATAGCGGCGGGCCAGGGGCGGCATGATCGCAAAGGGATTGCTAAACCCAGAGAAAAGATGCATCCCCTCCGCACCGGGAACCGGCCCCACCAGCGGCAGGCGATCGCCACTAAACGCCACAGGACAGCGACTCCAGGTTCCCGGAACCTCCTTAAGGCTGGGCAAGAACCGCCCCACGGACTGGCGCAGCGCAGACTCGCTGGCCGCCGCATCAACCTCCGGCTCCAAGCTGCTGATCATGCGCGTCACCTGACCAATCCGAATCCGCCCGTCTTTGAACTGAATCACGCCTTCGTCCAAAATGGGCGGCACGACTTCCTGATTGGGCTGATTCCACCGTGCATCTGCTGCGCCAGCCGCGGCCTCCTGCTCAAAGCGTTTTAGCGCAGCAGGCATGATCAGCGTGCGGGGCTGAGTCGGCGTATTCGGCGGTGTTTCAATTAGCTCTGCCTGAGAGAAGTAGATCCGCGCCGATAGCCCTGCCTGGCGCAGTAAGGTGCGACTCCATCCCCCTGCGCTGACAATGACTCCGGCCGTGCTCAGCGTTCCCTCTGGGGTCGTCACGCCCGTCACGCGATCGCCCTCCCGCACAAAACCCGTCACCTGCGCCAGCCGCATCTCGCCGCCCAGCCGCTGAAACGCCTGCTGATACGCCTGGGTGGTTGCCTCAGGGCTGACGTGGCCATGTGTGGTGTGCAGCGCTCCACCCAACGCCGCCGGGTTCAGCAGTGGCTCCAGTTCGCAGGCAAATTCTACACTGATGGGCTGTGGCGGAATCCAGCAAGAGCGATAGGACTGGGCGATCGCCCCTACGTCTTCCCCTGGCTCGATCACCAGCACCAGGTCTAGTTCACGAAACTGCGTGTCTCCCTCCAGCTCGTCCGACAACTGGCGATGAATCTCAATTCCTTCCTGGCAAAGCTGCTGAGTCAGGGGAGTATTACCTGACCAGTAGGCAATCCCACCATAGCTATAGCGTGTTCCATTCTTGGGCGCAGCAAACTGCTCTAGCAGCAGCACAGAACTCCCCAGTTTGACTAACTCGTAGGCCAGTGCCGATCCGGCAACCCCACCCCCAACCACAATCCAGTCATACGTTGTCATGTGCAGTCCTGATCTGTCCTAATCTTTTCTAATCTTTGTAGAGTCCTGGTAGCGTCCGTTTAATCCACATTCTGGCTTTTCAGAGTAGCGCGAGTTTCTCCAAACGCAAAATTCAACGGGCAAAACTCGACGCGCAACATCAGGATGCAACCCGATGGGTTCAAAGGGATACGTTCTACTTTTGCGAAAATTCTGCATTTTCGCCTAGCACAATCATTATTTTCGCTTAGCACAACACTCAGGATATGACAGGAAAAACAGCGTTTCTGAAATAAAGCGTTACGCCATCCTGCGGACGCGGCCAGAGCAGCATCGGCATCCGCAAATTCTGGATGCAATTTCTAACAAATTGCGGAAGTCACCTGACTATTAATTCGTACAAATCGATACCAATTTTGCGTCTTAAATGATACAAATTTTATCGCCTGAGCAATCCATTTTTTGCACATGACTTACAAATGCCAGATTTTAGTCGCAGCCTAGAGAGCAGACACTCCAAACTCTATACAAAATATTTAAATCTTGCCTTGACAGGAGCAAATCAAGAAGCAAAGCAATTGATGTTCAAAGCGTAAACTCCCATAACGAAGCTTGTAACATTTTCTTTAGAAGTCTTGCCCGTCCATTAATTATGTTCAACAATAATAAGTGGAGGACAAGACTGAGCATTATCTTGCGTGATTGATTGTTTGGTTGATTGTTTGGTTGATTCTTAGGTTGATTGTGAGATTGATCTCGATTGAACCAAACCGTATTTTTTATCTGTCAATCAGCCGTCTATCAACTAGCCTTCTATCGGCCAGCTAAGTCGAGCCATTCTGAAAAACTTCTATCCCTTGTCCTTTCTTATCCGTTTTCATCTTCATTGGAAATAGTCTGATTCTGGAATAGTTCAAGTCTAGGAAGTCAAATTTTTCTGACCAAGACTGCGAAATTAAGAACGCAAGACTAAGCTTGTGAGTCTCGGACTGCTTGGGGTTCGGCGAGAGAAGGCAGTAATTCGCGTTCTTTAGAATCTTCCTGAGGAACGAACTCTGAAAATTTGATTGTGTTCCTCTAGAAACTTCTCGGATTTTTGTTGAACGCTAGACTTAAAGAGAAGGTTTTAGAAACATGCTGTTAGACACATATTGGACGCATTAGATTGGACGCATTAGACGCATTTCTTTATCGACCTAACCGATTGAAGTAATGCTCGGCGAGAGCCAAAGAAACTTACTCGGATAGCTTCTTCAGGCAGATCTGAATCCTCATTGGCTAAATTTAATTAAGTCCTTACTAAGTCCTTAATTAAGTTCAATAAAAATCCAGGTGTGTTTCCAGGTGTGTTTATTGTGCGAGATGTTCGTGAGCATCTTGCCGGGTGTTGAGGAATTGAAGTCTAGGCTGGTGTTTTTCTGATTGTTTGCGTTTGTGCCTGCTTTATCTGTGTTTTCTGCATCCTGCATTCCTCGTTGTCTGTATTCCTCACTTCATAATTAAGCGCTCCTTATAAAGCCATGAACCTTTGCCCTTGCTGCTCCGAGCCTTTGTTGCGCCATGCGCGACACAATCGTGTCTACTGGTTTTGTACGCACTGCTGGCAAGAAATGCCAAACCTCGCAGATGTGATTCAGGCGCGGCAGCAAGTTCAGCTTGCTGCACCTGTGGCGTTGAGTCTGCGAACCAACCGTGTGCTTCAGTCGGTGTAGCCCAACTTGTGTTGCTTTACGTTGGGCTTGTCGCAGTTCGGCTTTGCAATTCAGCTTTGCAATCTGCGTCACGAGCTGCATCACAGTCTGCGTCATCAGCGGCAGCGACAAGTTTGATGTATCATGCCGAAAAACTACGATTAAACTAATAGGCGGGCTTCCGGTTTTGGGGGCCCGCTTTTGGTTGATGTTTTTTTATAGGCTCTTGGTTTTTAATTTAGAGCGATCGCCCATTGGGGCAGGGTGAGGGATTGCGCGATGAGTCTGCCGATCATTTTTGATATTACGCTTGGGGTCATTTTTCTATTTCTTATCCTCAGCTTGCTGGCTTCAGAACTTCAGGAACTTCTCAGCACGTTGCTGCAATGGCGGGCCGAGCATCTCAAGAAGTCCATCGAGATTTTGCTCACAGGTAATGCAGAAGAAGTCAGCACCTATCAAACCTTTATTGACAACTTGTATAGCAGCCCATTGATGCGATCGCTCAACCAGGAAGCTAAAGGAACCCTGCCCCGCTTATTTCGCCGGGTGTCTCGCAATATCGGGGCGCTCTATCGTAGGGTCACGGGCGATCGCAATGTGTTTGGCAACCAGTTCAGCGGCCCCTCCTACATTCCGTCCAAAACCTTCGCCGATGCGCTCCTCCAGCAGCTGGATGTCGAAAGCCTGACTCAAAAAATTAGCGACTACACGATGCGCCGATTGGGAGAAGAAAAGCTGGCACTAGTGGAAGACATCCTCAAATCGCTCCGCAACAGCGTCGGCGACGACTCACTCCTAGAAGCGGAGTTTGAAGGACTGCGGCAGCGACTCCGCAACATTCGCGACGACTTTCGCAGCAACCGGATTTCGCTGTCTCGAAGCATGGATCTGGCTACGGAGCAGATTCGCCTGTTCATCGACAGCACCGAAGCGTACTTAAAAAACAACAACCATTGTCAGGACATCATCCTGGGGCGGCTACCCTACCTGAAACAGGCCGTGCAAATGAAAAAGCTGGAGCCGACCATTGGCGAGGTGATGACGCTGGTCCTGAACAATCGCGGCGATTTGCCCGCCGAGCTAGAGGATGCGGTGATTCAGGTGCGATCGCGCGTGAGTCAGCTTCCACCCCATCTCAGACAAAACCTGAGCATCCTGGCAAACCAGGCGCAAATGCGGTCGGACGGGCTTCAGGACGGGCTACGCAAACTGGAGCAAGAAGTAGAGAACTGGTTCAACCGTTCGATGGATCGAGCGTCGGGTGTCTACAAACGCAATGCCAAAGGGGTGGCGATTATTTTGGGCATTTTGCTGGCGGCGGCGACCAATGCAGACACGTTTCTTGTGGTCGATCGCCTGTCGCGGGATTCGGCGATTCGGGCTGCGGTGTCCGAAAGCGCCAACCAACTTCTGAGCCAGTCGCCCCAAGCGCCCACCCGGTTTCGTGAAGCCTTCCCAACCTCTGGACAGCCGTTGCCAATTCCAAATTCTCCCAATGTTGGCGAGTCCAGTTTTGACACGCTAGAACCTGGCGGATTGCCGCCCGATACAACGCCCATCGCACCCGCCACAGAAGCGTCCAACCTTCAGCAAGAACTGGCAGATATTCGCGATGCCGTAGACACGGTGCTAGACGACATTCCTCTGCCCATCGGCTGGAGCAAGCGCAACCGCCTGCAACAGTTTCCGCCCAATACCAGTCTGTTGATCTCGATTCCAAAACGGATTTTGGGCTGGCTGATTACAGGCATTGCAATTTCGATGGGATCGTCTTTTTGGTTTGACCTGCTGAGCAAGGTGGTGCGTGTCCGCAACGCTGGCACACCATCTTTCCCAAATGACCATCGTGTTGAATAATCTTCACAGAGTACCCTACAGCGTACTTTATGACTTTTTGTCCAGACTTGTTTGTCTAGGTTTGTAGCCAGGTTGCCTTCAGAATGCCCGAGGTGGTATGACGACTCATTTTTCTTCGCAAGATCCGAAATTGGTGCATCCAGCCGATGAGCATCCGGTGGATAGGCATCTGGTTGAGGGGCAACTGAATGGGTCAGAGAGCCACCCCCCTGCGCCAGCCCTTTCGGTGGTAGTGCCGATTTACAATGAGGTAGAGAGCTTGCCCCGGCTGATAGAGGCGATCGCCTCCACGCTCCGAGCCAGCGGCATGGATTATGAAATCGTCTGTGTCGATGACGGCTCCAAAGACGGCTCTACCGATCTGCTAAAGCAATTGGCGCAACAGCGCACCGACTTGCGGGCCGTGCTGCTGCGGCGAAATTATGGACAGACAGCCGCCATGGCCGCAGGCTTTAACCATGCGCGGGGCGCGGTGATCGTAACGCTGGATGGTGACCTGCAAAACGACCCAGCCGATATTCCCATGCTTGTAGCCAAGCTCAATGAGGGCTATGACCTAGTGAGCGGATGGCGCAAACATCGGCAAGATGCGGCGCTGACGAGGCTGCTGCCGTCCAAGATTGCCAACGCGCTGATTGGCTCCGTCACGGGCGTAAAGCTGCATGATTATGGCTGTTCCCTCAAAGCCTATCGGGCTGAGGTGGTAGAAGATATGAACCTCTATGGGGAACTGCACCGCTTTTTGCCTGCCCTCGCCTATATCGAAGGGGCGCGAATTACCGAAGTGCCCGTGCGCCACCACGCCCGCCAGTTTGGCAAGAGCAAGTACGGTCTAGGGCGCACGGTTCGCGTGGTGATGGATCTGTTCACCATTGCCTTCATGAAAAAGTTTCTGACCCGCCCGATGCATGTGTTTGGGCTGTGGGGGCTGGTGTTGATGAGTACCAGCACGCTTGTGGGACTGTATCTGGGCTTTCTCAAGTTTGGGCGGGGGCAAGACATTGGCGATCGCCCCCTGCTGATCCTCGCAGTCGTTCTCTTCCTGGCCGGGGTGCAGTTGTTTTGCTTTGGGCTGCTAGCAGAGCTGCTGATGCGAACCTATCATGAGTCCCAGGGTCGTCCCATCTACCGAGTGCGCGAGGTGGCTGGGGCGGGGTCGTCTTCCCGACGACAGCCGCCAGACTAGTTAGACTAAGCCCCAGACGCGAGCCGTGTTCAAACCTGTCTCACAGCCAGTCTCCGGATCATTCCGGTGGGGTGAATGAGTTTCTTCAACCGGGCTTCTGTCCCAGATCGGAATAGTGACTACGTTCAGCCTAATCTGCTGGGTCTGGTGAGCAAGCTGTCGCTCTATGCCCGCAAGCGAATGATGCGATCGCTCCTCGATCTGGCCCGGCCCACCCCCGACACCACAGTCCTTGATGTCGGCGTAACGCTCGATCGCCGCGAAGACTGCAACTTTTTTGAAAAGGCCTATCCCTATGCAGACCGCATCACCGCCGTTGGGCTAGAGGATGCATCCTTCCTCGAACAGGAGTTTCCGGGTCTAACGTTTGTCCAGGCAAACGCGCTAGATTTGCCCTTTGCCGATCAGAGCTTTGACCTAGTGGTGAGCTTTGCCGTCATTGAACACGTCGGCAGTCGGGCACAGCAGCGGGCCTTTGTCCAGGAGCTCTGCCGCGTCGGAAAGCAGGTCTATATCGCCACGCCCAACCGCTGGTATCCAGTGGAATTTCACACCATCTTGCCGCTGATTCACTGGCTACCGCCCCACTGGTTTCGGAAAATTTTGCGGCTTTTGGGACACGATTTTTGGGCAAAAGAGGCTAACCTCAACTTGCTGACGCTCTCGGAGTTTAAGCAACTGTTCCCGCCCGACCTGACGCTCTACTATCGCCCGACCCGGCTGCTGGGCTGGGTGTCGAATCTGTCGCTGTTTGCTGTTCGTCGTTGATTTGGCTCAGCCTGCTCAACAAACCACACGCGCACTGGCAACTCTCAAGGAGAGGGAGCAGGCCCTTTGCGCTTATAGGGAGCCATTTGATAGTGACTGACCTGAATCGGCTCGCCGACTTTCACCAAGCACAGTCCAAACTGCTGCATTTCCTTAGGGAATGAATCGTCTGTAAAACCCGCCGCCTCCAGCCACTTTCCCTCGACTGCGTAAATCGTCGGGGCCGCGAGGGCACGCCGAGTACAGCGAGGGCAGCGGGGCCGCGAGATTTTGGTCAACCGCTCCTGAGAATTTTTGAGATTTTCATCGCAAGACGCTGTCCAGTTCACGCTGGCGGGGGTGCAGTCTAGGTTTTCTGGATCAACCGCGCAGAACAGGTAAGGCCCGCCGGGTTGAGCAATAAACGCGGCAGGCGCAAGTGCCTGAAGCGGCTGGAGGCGGGCAATGGTGGACGGTGGCCGCTGGAAAGACAGCACGTTGGGCAGGGTGAAACTGGACACCAATGCTGTGCCCAGCAGCAGCAGCCCCAGACGGCGAAACCAGCGGCCGCTGAGGGACTGCAAAAAACTGAGCGCCGCTAGCCAGAGCAGCAGGTATATCGGGACAAAATATCGCAGGCTGACGCGGTTGTGGTAGACCCAGGCAAGGCAGAGGAGCGCGGCAAAGCTGAGAATTGCGGTACCGAGAAAATAGTAGAACCAGGGCGAGAGTTGGAGGGCGTGCGATCGCCCCTTTATCCACAAGTACCCCATCGTTGCCACGCTGCCCAACACCAGAACGGCATGAATCCCCAGCAGAAACCCGTGCTGAAAGGTAAGCGTTTCCCAGGCGGCGATCGCCAGGTGCGTTGCGGCGGCCCAGATCTGGTCGGGGCTGCTCAGGGTGCCATAGTTCTCATTGCGGCGCATCGCCTGACTCTTGGCAAAGGCGACAAAGCCAATGCCGACCAGCAAAGCCAGACCTAATGCCAGCAGGTCGAGTCGGGATAGCCCAATACGCTGCCAGAAGGTTTGGTTAGCAGTTTGGCTGGCAGTTTGGTCAGCAGATGTGGGGCGATCGCCCAGCCGGATCAGCACCAGCACGACGGCCAGACAAAAAAAGATCAGCGCTGAAAAGTCGGAAATCCAAATCGCCAGAAACGCGCAGAGGGCGATCGCCGCCAGGGTCAAGGGCTGATTCAGCGGTTGACCGGGTCTCGCCTTGGCAAGTACTCGGCGGCACAGCAGCAGCGCAGCACCAACCATAAGGAACTGAGGTCCATAGGGATGGGCAGGCAGCACCAATTCGATGAAGGAGCGGAGTGGTAAAAACCAGACTAGTGCCAGAATTATGCTGATAAACGGCTGTTTGAAGAACCGGGCAAGCATCCAAAACCCAGCAGCCAGAATCGCATATTGAGCAATTGACAGCGCTACTACCGGGCGTATCGGTAAGAGTTTTAACAGGCCGTGAGCCAAGATTGGCAGCAGGCTGCCGAGACGATCTTGTCCCCAAAAGTAGAAATCCTCTGGCAATTGCAAGTCGTAAGCCATTAGCACATGAATGGCCTGATCCGAATTGAGGCGGGGCGAATAGTATGCTGAAAAGTTCAGCATAGAGAGGAGGGCAATCAGCGTGCAGAGGGCGATCGCCCAGAGCCACTGAGTTCTAAGTGAAAAAGGTTGCGTGGGTCGTCGGATTGAGCCTGTTATCGAGCGCTGCATCGAGGGTTGTGTTAAGGAAACAGGTTTTGAGAACCAAACGGGGGCGGCTCTGATTTTCGCATCCGCTGTTTAGCTACGGTAGTCAGTATGAGTCAAAATGTGGGCCAAAACTTGAGGCAGGTTGCTCTGGAGGCGTTGCGGGACGTAGAGCGGGGCGCATTTGCCGATGTGGTGCTGGACAATCGGCTCCACCAGGGCGATTTGTCAGAGCGCGATCGCCGTCTGGCCACCGAACTGGTCTACGGTTGTGTGCGGCGACGGCGCACCCTCGATGCCCTGATTAGCCAACTGGCCACAAAACCCGCCGACCAGCAGCCGCCCAATCTGCGACTCATCCTGCATCTGGGACTCTATCAACTGCGCTATCTCAGCCACATTCCCCCCTCGGCGGCAGTCGATACAACCGTAGACCTGGCCAAGGGCAACGGCTTTGCAGGGCTGGCGGGTTTCGTGAACGGGCTGCTGCGGGGGTATCTTCGACAAGCCGCAGAGCGCGAGACGGGCGATCCGCTGAACCTGCCAGCCGACCCGGTTTCGCGCATCGGCACTGCACACAGTATGCCCGACTGGATTGTGCAGCAGTGGATCGCGCAATTTGGCGAAACTGATGCTGAGCAACTCTGCAACTGGTTTAATCAGCCGCCCAGGATTGACCTGCGGGTGAATCCGCTGCGGACTTCCGTGGAACAGGTGGAAACGGCCATGCAGGCGGCCGGCATCGCGGTAGAACGGCTGCATGGCTTTCCTCAGGCGCTGCGGCTGCGAAACCATCGGGGCGCTATTCCAGCGCTACCGGGCTATGCAGAGGGCTGGTGGTCGGTGCAGGATGCCAGCGCCCAGCTTGTGGGGATGTTGCTCGATCCACAGCCTGGAGAAACGGTGATTGATGCCTGCGCTGCGCCGGGCGGCAAGACGACGCATCTGGCAGAACTGATGGGCGATCGCGGCGTGGTTTGGGCGGGCGATCGCAGTGCCAGCCGCCTCAAAAAAGTGCTGCAAAATGCCCAGCGGCTGCAACTCACCAGCATCCAACTCTGTCCTGGTGACAGCCGCACCCTCACCCAGTTCACCAACCAGGCAGACCGGGTGCTGCTAGATGCGCCCTGTTCGGGTTTGGGCACGCTGCACCGCCATGCCGATGCCCGCTGGCGACAAACCTCCGACTCTGTGCAGGAGCTTGCCCAGTTGCAATCTGAACTCCTGCGCCATGTCGCCACCTGGGTCAAACCCGGTGGCACGCTGGTCTATGCCACCTGCACGCTGCATCCCGACGAAAACGAGCGCGTTGTGCAGCATTTTCTAGCGACCCATCCTGATTGGAAAATCGATCCGCTGCCCCCGGAGCATCCGACTGCCCAGTTTCAACAGCCGCAGGGCTGGCTTCGCATTTTGCCTCATCAGCATGACCTGGATGGCTTTTTTATGGCAAGACTGATTTCCATCGACCGCACCTTGCCTGCTTGCAATCCAGATCAGGGTGATATCGCAAAATAACGCCGATCTCGGTATGAATCGCGGTTGCGTTTGACCTGCGCTGTTACGATTAACAAATAGTGAATGATTGTTGCGGCAGGGTATAGCTGAGCGTTATGGTTGAACGTCCTATCAAGAAATCTGAGCGTCAGACCCAGGAAGCGTCTGAGACTACTTCTAACACTTCTAACACGGCGTCTTCTAGCACTCCATCCGGGAGCAACAAGCCGCGCCCAGTTAAAAAAAGTGAACGCACTGGCGGAGATGAGTCGCCGCGTGAACGATCGGAGGATTCGCGGTCGGGCGATCGCCAGCGTCGCAAGGGCAAAGGTGGGCGTGATCGAGACGATCGCCCTTCGCCGTCGGTTAGCCCTGCCCTAATGCGTGGGCCCAAACCAACCCAGAAAAAACCTGTTGAAGAGCCGCCACCAGAGGAAATCGCAGCCGAGGACGCATCCCTAGAAGCAGCAACAGAGGAAGTGGTCGCAGAAGAAGTCGTCGCAGAGGTGGTCGGAGCACCCGCACCAGAACCCGAACCTGCCGAAGCGCCTGCGCCAGAACCAGAATCCGCTACTGAGCCTGAACCCGAACCTGCTGAAGCGCCTGCACCAGAACCAGAATCCGCTGCTGAGCCTGAACCCGCTGCTGAAGCACCCGCGCCAGAACCAGAATCCGCTGCTGAGCCTGAACCCGCTGCTGAAGCACCCGCGCCAGAACCAGAATCCGCTGCTGAGCCTGAACCCGCTGCTGAAGCACCCGCGCCAGAACCCGAACCTGCTGCTGAGCCTGAACCCACTGCTGAAGCGCCTGCACCCGAACCCGAATCTGCGCCGGAACCCGAACCCGAACCTGTTGCTGAGCCTGAACCCGCTGCTGAAGCGCCTGCACCAGAACCCGAATCTGAGCCGGAACCTGTTGCCGAAGCACCTACGCCTGAACCGGAATCCGAACCTACGCCTGAACCCGAACCTGAGCTGGAACCTGTTGCAGAAGTGCCTGTGGCTGAAGAAACTGCGGAGCCTGAGGCCGCTGCCGAACCAGAAACCTCTAAGGCATAGTCAGGGATTGGCTAGAGTATGACGGATTCTAAAGCGATCGCCCTCACCTGCGACCAGGCCCATCGCCTGCTTAAGCAGTTTGACTGCCAGACCGCTGCGCCCACGCTATCCGCCGAAGAAAAAGCGAGTCTTCGTGAAGCGCTGAGGCTAGTTGCACAGCACTCGGATTACCAAATGCTGGGGGTTTGCGCCAGTTCTCAGGCAGAAGGTTGGGCTGCTCTAGAACAATATGCGATCGCCCTTGGCTATGCACCCCAGCCGCCAGCGGTTTCGCTGGACGGCCCGGTCTATCTCAAGTTCAATCCCAAGTCGAGCCTCTGTTACGCAGACACCTACCCTGGTGAACATCGCGGCGTGCTGGTGTCGTGCCAGTCTGCCGATCCTGACGACATCAACGATCTCTATGGGCATCTGCCCTTAGATCTTTGGGACTAGGAACCTATGGGATTATAGGCTGGATGGGTTCAGAAGATGCCCTGATCCCCTAGCCTGACTCTCAATCTCAAAAACAAAAAGCCTCAGCGCAGCATTGTGCTGAGGCTTTTCCGTTCAACTAATTAAATTAACCAGTCGGCGTGAGCAAGATATCCAGCTAGGGCAGCCCAACGGACTACCCCGGCCTCTTACGTTCTACTGCCCGGTCAGATACGAGGGCGACAGGCTCGACCAGGATTGCTTCACCAGGTCGGCATCTGCCGTCACGCTACCCAGGTAGTTGCCTGCGGGCAAAGAGGGGAAGCGCTTGTAAGGCACTACGTCTTCGCCAAAGTAGCGCGAGTATTCTGCGCTTTCCACCATCGTGTCTACGGCTGCTTTTAGACCACGATCGGCCAGCAGCTTGTTATATTCGCGGATCTCTGCCTGGGTGGCCGGGGCGCGGCCCAGCAGATGGCGGAACAGAAACTCGATCACCTTGGTATTGGGATAAGGCGTATAGAACCGCTTGCGGTAGATGTCCGAACCCGCTAGCGTCTTCACAAACTCGCGCACCGAGATCTCGCTATTCCGCAGCTTGCTTTCCAGGTCGCTGCGGCGGAACTCCGCCGGAACCTGACCGCTAAACACGTCCATCACCTGCACGTAGATGGCATCGATCACCAGTTCCGTTTCGCCCCGCGTCATGCTGGGGTTCATGCGGAAGATCCGAGCAGGCTTGCGGCGAGAGGTTCCCACCCCAATCTCAACGGATTGCCCCTGACCTTCCGCCAGGAAGGAGCGACCCAGTTCCACAAACTTGGGCTTGGTGGGGTCGGGCTGACGAGCTTGGGCAGATAGATTGGCGATCGCCAGTCCAGTCAGCGGCAGCTTAGTCGGGTCCATCTTCGACTTCACCGGCTCAAAGCTGGGCACCACCAGCGTCTTATTCTGCTTGGTGAGCGTGTTATACAAGCGCTGCGTGTTGGGGAAGTTGGCTGCGGGCAGCGTCAGGAAGCGGTTGTAGGGCACCGTATCTTCGCCAAAGGCCTGCGCGTATTCAGCGCTGTTCACCATCGCGTTGATGAAGCCCTTCAGCCCTTGCGATGCCAGGATCTGGTTATACTTGCGAATCTCCGCCTGATCCAGCGGCGCACGACCCAGGAAGTGTTTCGTACCCAACTCAATCACTTTGGTATTGGGATAGGGCGTGTAGAACTCCTTGATGTAAAGGCTCGACGTACCCAGCCCTTCGATGAACTCCTTCAGGTTGATTTCGCCGTTGCCCAGCTTGCTCTCCAGCGCGGTGAACTCGTTCTGAACAATGTAAGGCGCGATATCCCGCTCAAAGACCTGGCGATAGGCTGCACCGATCACCGTCTTCAGTTGCGCCACGTCGGCAGCCGAGGTCAGCTTGAAGACCTTCGTCTGTTCCCGCTTCTTCGACACGCCCTGGCTAGAGCGGAACTGAATGTCTGGCTCCGTGCGAACTTCCGTCACTGCGCCCAAGCTCACAAAGCTCGGCGTTTCTTCAGCCAAAGGCTTCAGCAAGCCCTTATCGACAATGCTGCCGACGCGGTTGGTTCGCAGCGACAAGCCCGCGGGTGTCAGATAGCGCTCATAGGGTACTGTGTCTTCGCCGAAGGCCTCGCTGTATTCCAGGCTGTCGATCATGGCATCGACTACCGCATAGAAGCCCTTCTTTGCCGCAATGTCAAAGTAGGCGTTGATCTCTTTGCGTCCGTAGGTGGGGCGGCCCAATAGGCGGCGGTGGATATACTCGATCGCCTTTGTGACGTACAGCGGAGTCCAGTAGAGGCTGCGGAACAGGTCAGACTTCGCCAAAATCCGCACAAACTCGCGCACCGTAATCTCGCCGTTTTCCAGCTTGATTTCGGCAACCTTCTGGCGCTGTCCTTCGTATACATCGCGCCCAATCACTTGCAGGTAAATGGCGCGAATCACGGCCTGCGTAGAGCTTTCGGAATACTTAACGCTGATGCCCTTGGTGTCGCCGCCCTTCTTGCTGAAGGTGCCCGTGTAGCTAGGGAGCTGATCTAGCTTGAATACTTTGGGGCCGAGAGTTCCCGGAGCGACACCGCGTGCGCCCGGATTGCTCAACTGGTTGTTGATGCCAGGGCCACGATTGATCAGAATCCGGCGGGTGTCTTTGCCGAAGGGGGCAGGACTAGTGCTAGGGTTGCGAGTCTGTTTCGGGAAGATCGCGCCAAACTGAATTTCCAGCGGGTCGTTGCCAGAACCATACACATGCTGATCCGGCAACGGCTGGTTGTACTTGGCGAAGGTGGTAATAAAGTGCGGCACCTTGCGGAACGGGGCGCTGTACTTAAACAGGTCTTGCTGAGGACCCCAGTTTCGGCACTCTTGCGCCTCCTGACCCAAACCACGCAGATAGGGCACCGTCTCTTCGCCAAAGTAGTCAGAATATTCCTGCGAATCGACCAGCGCATCCACCAGCGCCGACAGCCCACCTTTAGAAACGATGCTGAAATACTTCTGCACTTCTTCGCGAGAGCTGGGCCCACGTCCCAGGATGTGGCGGAACGCCAGTTCTAGAGCGCGGCTGTTGATATACGGCTCGTAGAAATTCTTGCGATACAGCGGTGACTTGGCCAGGCGGCGGATAAACTCCTTCATAGAGATTTCGCCGTTTTTCACCTTGGATTCCAGGTCAGAAATGCCCAGGGAATAGGCGCGGGTAATGTCCCGCTCAAACACTTGGCGGTAGGCAGCCTTTACTACGTCGTTTTTCTCGCTGGCCGATAGCCCCGGCTTCATAGCGTACTTGGGCCGACGCTCTGCCGCGTTGAAATAGATCTGGGGCAGTTGCAGACCTTGCTGGTCGCCAGAAGGACGCTGACGCAGCTTGTTAGAAGGGCTGGGCGCAACGAACTCGTTGATCAGCACTTCAAAGTATTGCGTGACGATCAGCGCGGCATCAGCATCATCGCGGAACAGCGTCAGTGCGCCGACCCGCATTTCTTGCAGAGCCACGATGGTCGCTTCACCGGAGCAGGCGTTTTCGATGATTTCGCGCAGTCCGCGCACGTTCACCGAGATGATGTTGGGGTCGCCTGCGACAATCGCATAGGTGACATAGCGCAGGAACCAGCTCAGATCCCGCAGAGACTTCTGCATGTTGGCGGGGCCGTAGCGGGCCACGTTGATGGGGCGAAATCCGGGCGGAATCGGCCCTGCACTAGGGGTGGCAAAGAGGTTCCGCAGCCCTTCCAGCAAACCACCGCCACTACCAGAAACGTAGGTCACGGTGCCTAGCTTCATGGCTTCTTCGGTGTCAAGTGCAACGCCGCCCATCGTCATCATGACGGGGGCTTCTTCGGGGGGCTTTTCGAGAAACGCCATCGGGGAGCCGCCGACAAAGATGCGATTGGCAGCGCGAGAGACGATGAATTCGGAACTTCTGGTGATAGCGTCGGCGATCGCCAATCGCTTGAGTCCAGAAGAGAAGAAACTGGTTAGTTCGGCGAGTTCACCTCGCCCCAGGAATCGGTCTTGCTGCTCCGCCTGGGAAATGGTTGAGACGGGTAGGGTTTGATAAAGGTTTGGACGCGCAACAGAGCTTCCACCGCTTGCCGTGACACTCATTGGATTTCAAAAGCTCCCTTAATAAACAACTGCCTCAGGTGAGAAGTAGACGTTCCCAGTACGAAATTCAGAACGGCTTGAACCACGACACCCTCCGATGGGCACAGACTGTGATGGGCACAGGAGAAATTGTCGCAAGCGATACTAAACAAGCGTTCTGGGGTCTTACAGATTAATTTTTAGATTAGAACGTTTAGGCCCCGCCATGCGGAATGTTAAAAAGCATGTCGAGAACTCTCTTTAGAGTGTCCCAAAAAACCTGATTCTGTGGATGGAATCAGGCTGAGAGAAGTGATAAGTTTTGTTGCAAAACAAAGAGGGCGGGGAGACGGGGTGGAGCGGGGATAAGGGGATGCGCGATCCTCTCACCCGGTTCACTCCTCCTCCGGTCATTTCTCGGCGTGCCAATCTCAGTGCGCCAATGCTGCATTACTCCAACACTGGCTGGAGCAGCATTTCATAAAGCTGGTAGCGCGAGTCTGGGTCGAGATGCTGGAGGCGCGTTTGGTTCCAGTTCGCCAAAATTTGCTGCTGGTTGGATTGCACCATTTGCCGTAGTTCTAATAGCTCTGTGCCTTTGGGCAGCACGTCGGATAGCAGCTCCAGCAGCACCTGAATATCTTGCAAGCTGCCAAGGCTGTCTTGTAGCGACTTTAGCCCGGCGATCCAGGCTTTGAACTGAGCGCCATAGAAGCTGACGAAAAACTCTGCCTGGTAACGAACGTGCTTGCAGGCTTTGCGGAGGTCGTGCAGCGTTGGGGCGGTGTCTTCGGTCACTGCTTCGGTGGCAATGAGCCAGCCGGGGTGTAGCAGCGAGGTCGATAGCAACGGGCTGAGCAGGTCGGGCAGAACGGTCACAATGGGGATTTGAGCCAGTGGCGTGAACTGGGGAGCGCTGAGCCAGGTTTCGTAGGCGGTTTTCAGGTCTTGATAGCGGCTCTGGCTGAGGATGTCGCGGGTGCCTGCAAGGGCTTTGCGGCGCTTTTGCTGGAGTGCGGCGATCGCCCTTTCCAGGTACGCCTGCTCTGGCTGGCTCAGATGGGGATGATAGTCTGTCTGGAGCATGGCGATTTGCACGTCCAGGTCGCGCAGTTTGCCCAGGGACTTGGTGAGCGATCGCACGCGCTTGGCATGGGCCGCTCTAGGCAGCACAATGGCTGCTGCAAACACTTGCAGCGCCGTATAGAGCCGTCGGCTGTGAACGCGCATTTGGTGGAGATGCTCTGGGTCGGTATCTGCCAGGACGTGCTTTTCGTGCTTCACCATCTGGCGATACTGCTCCCCCACGATGCGATGGGCATACTCTCCCAGGGTCAAGGGTTGAGGCGTTGGCTGTTCCTTGGGTTGCCTGATTTGCTTGCTTTGCTTGGGTTGCTTGCCCTTGCTCCGCTGCTCGGTTTTCATAGGAAATTTACCAGTTTTTAGTCTTATCTTAACTTACGGCTCTGGCAGCCTATGGCTGGAAAATGACCTGGCCCTGCCGCAAAACGAGCCAGCCCGAGTCCGTCCATTTCACCACCGTTGAGGGAGTTCCAGAACCCGCATAGGTAGTGGACACCGAGAGCGATCGCCCCAGTTCGTCTAGTGCTGCTTCGGTCAGCGTATAGACATCGGGAAACTGTGTATTAATGCCTGCCAGATCTTGTAACGCGGGTTCTCCGGAGCGGTTAACGCTGGTGGTGGCCAGGGGGCCTGTCTGTGCCAGCAGATGTTGCGCCAGGGCATGGTCGGGTACACGAATGCCGATGGTCGTTGGATCAGTTGGGTTCATGGCGCGGGGGAGGCGATCGCTCGCAGGCAGCACCAGCGTCACCGCTCCCGGAAAGTAGCGCTCCGCCGCCGCCTGCCACTGCGCCTTTGCCGCCTCGTCGCCTGCAACAAACGCCCACAGATCTTCCACACTGCCGCCCATCAAAATCAGCGGCTTGCGCTCGTCTCGCTGCTTGGCGGCATAGATTAGCCCCGCTGCATCTGGTCGCGTTGCCAGCGCAGGCACGGTATCCGTCGGGAAGCTAATCAGCCCAGCGCCTTGCCGAGCAATATCAACCAATTCAGCCAGAGACACTTGCGGCATCGCAGGAACCCCTTCACAGTCCAAAATAGAGGACTTTAGCTTATCTCAAACTCGCGCTATTCTACGGATTACAAGGGTTTAAGGCAACTTCTCTGCGCTAATTTTTTGCTAATTTTCTACCGCTGCCGCATTATCATTCCTGGCTGTTTATACCTTCACCAACGTAATTGATTGTGCAACATGGACAACCCGCCCGCTTCAGAGCCAACACCTGTACAGCAACAGTGTGCCAGCCTGCTCAAGACCTTTTGGCAAGCCAAATACGCCGCCTATCAGAGCGGGGAAGACACCCCTGAAGAAATGCCGCTGCGTCAGAATGCGATCGGCGGCATCGGCATCGCAGGCACGCCCCCCCTGCCCGCCACCGTTCAGGCAGCCTACGATTTCTATGATGAAAACGTGATGCAGCGCGACTGGGGTTCGGTGTCAGTTTCTCAAATGCCAATGGAGGGCGCACCCCACGGCGCAGTTTACGCAGTGGTGACGACGACCGACGGCGATGACGGCTGGCTGGAACTCTTTGACCTGGACGGCAATCCGCTGGGCGCAGCCCGCACGTATTTGGAACTGGTGTCCTGGGGCGATCCAGAAGTGCTGCGGGAGCAGGTGCATACGGGCGAGTTTCCTGAAGAGTTGCAGGCGCGAATGGACACGACGCTGTGGGGGAAGTGAGAAGGAAGAGGGAGGAGGGAAGAACGAAGAGGGAAGAGGGAAGAGGGAAGAACGAAGAACGAAGAACGAAGACGGAAAAGAGGGAAGAGCAGGTTTTCGCTTTTCCATTTTCGTTCTTCGTTCTTCCAATTTCGTTCTTCCTTCAAATCCCTATTGCCTATCTCCTCCTCACGCTGACGGCAAATCGCTCGATTCCGGCCAGGTCGGGATGAATCTGAACCGTGGCGTATTGTCCCGTTTTGCTGAGGAGTTGGGCGACGGCTGGGGCCTGGCCGGCCATCATTTCCAACAGCAATAGTCCGCCTGGTTTCAGGTAGCGGGGGGCGGTGTGGACAATATGGCGAATGCAGTCTAGCCCGTCGGGGCCGCCGTCGAGGGCGGCGTGGGGTTCGTGGCGAACGACCTCTGGGTCTAGGTGGGTTAAATCACTGGTGGGAATGTAGGGCGGGTTTGAGACGATGCCCTGTAGCTGTCCGGCAAGGGGGGCTAGCGGCTCGAACCAGTCGCCTTGGTGAAACTGGATGCGATCGCCCATTCCAGCAGTATCGGCATTTTGTCGGGCGATCGCCAGCGCGGGTTCGCTCCTGTCCACCGCGTGAATTGTCGCTAGCGGAAAGACCGAGGCCAGCCCAAGGGCGATCGCCCCGCTGCCCGTGCCCAGATCAGCCCAGTGGCGAGGTTCATTCAGGGGCAAGCCATGGTGCAAAGCTGCGGATTTTGCCAGGTCAATCAACAGTTCTGTCTCTGGACGCGGAATCAGAACCGCTGGCGACACGGCCAGGTCAAACTCTCGCCAGGGAACTCGACCGACCAGATATTGCACGGGCACTCGGTCGCGCAGCCGCGCCTGCCAAAGCCGGGTCAGGTCAGCCAGGGAACGGCTGAGCGAAATTTCTGGTGGAAACGGCGGCCCCAGCTTCAGCAGCAGCGGCGCTACGCCGGCCCCGTGTTGCAGCAGCCAATCAACCTCCGCTGGATTGACTTGTTGGGCGATCGCCGACTGACAGGCAGCCTGCCGCCACTGCCAGAGGCGATCGCCCGCCACTGTTTCAACTACCGTTTCAACCCCAGGCACTAGCGGGTTCTGCCGCCGCTATTGCGGCCGCCTCCGG
Source organism: Thermoleptolyngbya sp. C42_A2020_037 (assembly GCF_015272455.1). NCBI lineage: Bacteria > Bacillati > Cyanobacteriota > Cyanophyceae > Oculatellales > Oculatellaceae > Thermoleptolyngbya > Thermoleptolyngbya sp. C42_A2020_037. Next base: position 25,933 of record NZ_JACYLP010000011.1, on the reverse strand, counting down.
CCGGTGCTGCACTGCCATTTGGTTGCAACGTCCGAATGTACTCCAGCGTCTCGCGAGGTGGCACCAGCACCACTTGATTCAAGTCGGGATCATCGCTGCTTTGGAAAATCTGGATCAGCGTTTCCAAACTGGTCACTTGCACCCGCGTCCGACCTGCCAGACTCGGCTCTTGTTGGGTAATCCGGGTCACCATTGCCTGCAAGTCTTGCTGCGTAAAGAAAATCGGAATCACCCGCTGGTTCCCCTGCTGAATGGTGAGATAGCCGCCGCCCTCCTGGGTCGATTCTAGGAAAAACAGCGGAACACCCTCGAAATTCTCAGGATTTTGCCGATTTTGCTGGAGTACCGTGCGGGCCGACTCGACCTGCTGACGCATGGGCACAAAGTAGAACCGCAGGGCATCATCGTCGTTTTGCTGGCGCACCGCCAGTTCAAAAATTTCCGCCAGCGAAACGGTTGTCACTTGCACCGAGTTCCCAAGCTGGGGATTGCGAGATTTCAGCCCCTCGACAAACTGCTGCGCGTCTTGACGGCTGATGAAGACCCCTGCGACGGGGGTGGCGTTATCTCCTTCTCCGGTCGTCGCAACGAGCGGGGTGCCATCGGCATCGGTAACTGCAAACACAGGGATGGGGCGGAGACGCTCCATGACTTGCTCGGTGGTCAACGCCAAGACGCGCAGCCCACCTGCCAAAAGACCAGTCAACGCGATGCCGCCTGCTACTGCGATCGCCGCACTCCGTTGAAATAGTGACCTCATAACGACTTAATACTCCTTAATTACAGGCCCAAACGAATGTTGATTTGGGGCTTGTTTGGGTCATCGGGGGAAAGTTTAGACGGTTGCAGCCACGCCGCTCGTCGGAGATGTTTTCCCTGGCACCACCAGCACCGAAAGTTGGATTCATTCTACAGGCAAGTGGGTCGAGTTAGCAGACTGCTTGTGCCAAAGGCAAGTTCCGCCGTCTAGAGGCACGTCTATTCTAAGAGGCAGAGTGATTGGCGGGGTAAAGTCTGAGTTAAACAGTTGAAGCCAGTCACTCACCCTCGCATCTCCTGATTATCTAGACTCTTGTTTATTTGTTCCCTTTTCCCTCTTCCCTCTTCCCTTTTTCCGTTTCTCAATGTTCCTTGGAATCGACCTGGGCACCAGTTCCCTCAAAGCGCTGCTGATGAGCGCTGATGGAACCGTCATTGCTGAAGCCTCTCATCCGTATCCGGTCAATGCGCCCTATCCGGGCTGGGCCGAAAGCGACCCGCAGAACTGGTGGAACGCAGGGGCGATCGCCGTTCGCAAGGCGGTTCAGTCCTATGCCGCGCAGGTAAAGGCCATCGGGCTGTCGGGGCAAATGCATGGCGTGGTGGTCTGTGATGAGGTAGGAAACCCACTGCGGCCGGCAATTCTCTGGGCCGATGGGCGATCGCACCAGGCGCTAGCACTCTATCAAGCGCTGGGGGCTGAGGCGCTGCGGCCGCTGGCTAACCCGCTGACGGTGGGCATGGCGGGGCCGAGCCTGCTCTGGCTGCGGCAGCGGGAACCGGAGGTGTATCGCAGAGCCCGCTGGGCGCTGCAACCCAAAGACTGGCTGCGGCTGCGGCTGACCGGACGCGCGGCGACGGAACCCTCGGACGCTTCGGGAACCCTGATGGCGGATGTGGTAGCGGGAACCTGGGCGATCGCCCTGCTGGAGGCACTGCACCTGCGAACCGACTGGCTGCCGCCAATTGTGGCTTCGAGGGCGATCGCCGGAACCCTGACCCGCAGCGCCGCTGAGCATCTGGGGTTGCCTGCCGATCTGCCCGTAGTGGCCGGAGCCGCCGACACGGCCGCCGCGCTGCTGGGGAGCGGACTAACCACGGCTGGAGCCTGCCAGCTTACCCTCGGCACCGGGGCGCAAATCACCCTCCTGCGCGATTCGCGAAGCGATCCCTGCGGGAATCGCCCCATCCTTGCCCCGCAGGGCTGCACCCACCTGTTTCACGCGGCCCTCCCGCATCAGTGGTATACCCTCGCCGCCATGCAAAATGCGGGGCTGGCGCTAGAGTGGGTGCGGCAACTGCTGGGCCTAAGCTGGACCGACCTCTACGACCAGGCGTTTACTGTGGAACCGGGCTGCGACGGGCTGGTGTGCTTGCCCTACCTCACCGGAGAACGCACCCCCCACCTCGACCCCACCCCTGCCGGCGCCTGGATTGGGCTGGGGCTGCACCACACCCGCGCCCACCTGGCCCGTGCTGCGCTGGAGGGCGTTGCCTTTGCCATTGCTCAGGGCTTTGCGGCAGTCCAGGCAACCGGGGCAAATCCCGATACCCTGTATCTGGCGGGCGGCGGCAGCCTGCATCCCCAGTGGCGACAGCTTTTGGCCGATGTGCTTCAGCGTCCGCTATGCAGCGTCGAAACCCGATCGGCTTCGGCCCGAGGAGCGGCTCTGTTGGCGGGCCTGGGAATCGGGCAAGATAGACCAGTAGGGGAAACCTGGACTGAGAAGCAGGCAATTCTTGGCGGGAGCGCAACGCAAATCGCCCCCTCCCCGCAGATTACCGTTCCCAACTCCCTCCCCTCTGCCCTGGAAGCCGCCCATCAGCGCTTTGCTCAACTTTATCCGGCAGTGCGATCGCAGCTTTGAAAGAAGGGGCAGGGGACAGAAGGCAGGGATTCGGGACGTACGCTCTGCCCGCTTTACTTTTCCCCCTGCCCATCCACAACCCAATCCTCTCCCATGCTCACCCCCGTCACCACCTGGTATCTGGAAATGCTCAGCCCGGAGTGGTTGCGCCCCACCACATCCAGCCGTGCCGATCTCGTGGTAAGGCAGGCCGAGGTTCCGTCGCCAGAGTTTAGCCGCTTTCTCTACACAGCAGTGGGTGGCGACTGGTACTGGCTCCAGCGGTTGTCCTGGAGTTATGAGCAGTGGTTACGCTATCTCGATCGCCCGCAGGTGCAAACCTGGGTGGCCTATGTGTCGGGTACGCCAGCAGGCTATATAGAACTGGAGGCGCAGCCCGACGAGAACGTGGAAATTACCTACTTCGGGCTGTTAGGGCAGTTCATGGGGCAAGGGCTGGGCGGACACTTGCTGACGGTGGGCACGCAGCAAGCGTGGAACATGGGGGCAAAACGGGTGTGGGTGCATACATGCAGCCTGGATGGCCCCTACGCGCTAAAAAACTACCAGTCACGCGGGTTCAAGCTGTATGACCAGCAGGTGCATTCCGAAGATCTACCGGAGCAGCCGCCCGGGCCCTGGGCTTGAACAAGTGTTAGTTGCTCAGAGTCAATGCTCCACAGTAGGCCACGGATAAAATCACGAGAAGCCCGCAGATGCGGGACTGGCAATCCAAAATCGCAAACCCAAAATCCAAAATCACTATCAGGTTCGTCATGCCCGAAACGTCAGTCTTTCTAGTCGGTCTTCAGCAAAGTCTGAGCATTCAGGTTAGTTCTCTTTGGCGGCAGCAACGGCAGTGTTTCCCGGTTTAGCGACTGGCGCTGGGGAGTGGGGATTTTCCTCCGCATTGATGATTGCTTCCAGTAGGGCCGGGGGTTCCTGGTTGAGCCGCCCTAGCTGCACCAGCTCATAGTAGGCGTTGGACTCTACGGCCAGCAGTTCCTTTCGCAGCGTCTCGACCCCCAACTCTGCTAGGGACGGATCTTGCTGGCACAATGCCTGACTCTGCTGCTGTAATTTCAATAGCTCTGACTCGATAGTGGCCCGCTCTGCGCGGAACGCTGTTGGATCGATGCCTGCGCTAGTACCCGGTTGCTGCATATAGTCCAGCACTTTTTGCAGCGCGGTTTCCCGCGAGATGAGTTCTAGATACTGCTGCTGGATTGGGTTTGCCTGGATCAGGTCGAGCGCCTGCAACAGCGGCTTGACCGTAATGCCCTGCACCAGGATGGTGAAAAACACTGTGCCAAACACCACCGCGATTAGGGCATCCCGTTGGGGTACGGTTTCGGGCACGCTCAGGGCCAGTGCCAGCGCCACACCGCCCCGCAGCCCACTCCAGCACAGCATGGTCTGGAGGTTCCAGCCGATATCGACGGTGGTGATGCGGTTGCTGAGGGCTGTGAGCAGGGCGATCGCCACGACGCGAGTCACCAAAACAGCGGCGATCGCCACGGCAATGCCTGTTAAGCCCGACCACACTGAATCGATCAGCAATTGATCACCAATCAGGAAAAACAGAATTGAATTAAAGAAAAAGGCGATAAATTCCCAAAACTCGCTAACCACGACCCGCGTGCGGGGGTTCATGCCCACCCGCGACCCAAAATTCCCCATGATCAGCCCGACGGTGACGGTGCCGATCACGCCCGATCCGCCCAGATTTTCGCCAATCAGATAGGCGGCATAGGCTCCCACCAGCGTCAAGGACTGCTCCACTAGGGGCAGGTCGAATTGTTTAGTGACTAGCGAAATGCCAAAGCCCACCAGCAGCCCCACGCCCACACCGATACCCACGACGGAAGCAAATTCCACAATCAGGTTTTGTAGATCGAAGGTTTCAGTGCCCGTCGCCAGCCCCAGCAGCAGGCTAAAGGCGACTACGGCCGTGCCGTCGTTAAACATGCTTTCCCCTTCCACCAGCACCTTCAGCCGGGAGGGTGCGCCCAGTTCGCGCAGCAGCGTGCTAACCGCCACCGGGTCGGTTGCCGATAGACACGCGCCCGTCAGCAGCGCCACTGGCCAGAGAAAATCGGCCCACTGCGCCAGCGCAAAGGCAATGCCCAGGATCGTCACCACTACGCCCAGCGTGGCATAGAGCGCGATGGGAACCAGGTTGCGGCGGAGTTCGCCCCAGCGGATATTCCAGGCGGCCTCAAACAGCAGCGGCGGCAGGAAGATCCACAGAATTAGCTCTGGCGAGGGCGAGAAGAAATGAATATCCAGCAGCGCCAGCCCCATGCCCGCAATCACCAGCAGCACGGTGTAAGGCAGCTTCCGCATCCAGGGAATGCTCTGCGGCAGCACGGCGATAATCAGCGCTGCTGAGATCACCAGCAAAAACTGCTTTAGGTTTTCTTCAATCGAGACGGGTTCAACCAGAGATTCCATAGCGCAAACACATGAACCGACAAATGCGACAAGTGTGGTTTAGTGTAGCGTCTTTTCTCTGAAAGCCCGGTACTACAGGACTCACTAACGCTTTTAAGACTTATGCAGTTGCGATCCGTTTTCTGGCTTTGATTGGGGTTTTACAGGTTGTTGGGCGAGTTGGGGCGATCGCCCGCCTAGCCCCGTCATCAGCCGCAGCGCCAGAAACCGCAGTGGCCGCAGCCCGCCCATCAGCCGCAGCGCCAGCCGTCGCGCCATCACCAGCAGCCGCCAGCGGTTGGAAAAGGTGCGATCGAGCAGGTCGGTAAAGCCCAGAATCGTTAGGTTCTCTAGCCTGCGCCAGCGCTCGTAGCGCTTCAGCACGGGCAAGGTGCCCAAGTCTTTGCCTGTGGCGTGTGCCTGGGTTAGCACCTCCGCCAGCGCCGCTGCATCCCGAATGCCCAGGTTTAGCCCTTGCCCGCCGACGGGATGGCAGCAGTGGGCTGCATCGCCCACCAGCGCCAGCCGGGGCTGCACGTAGCGATCGCTCTGCATCAGCCGCACCGGGAACAACGCGCGATCGCCCACTAGTTCCAGCCGCCCCAACTGCCCGCTATAGCGTCGTTCTAGCTCTGCCAGAAATGCCGATTCTTCTGTTTCCAGCAGCGCCCTGGCTTCGGCGTGGGGAGCCGTCAGCACGATCTGGCAGCGGTTGTCGGGCAGCGGCAGCGTGGCAAAGGGGCCGCTCGTCCAGAAGTGTTCGCGGGCGATGTTGCCGTGGTCTTTTTCGGGGCGAATTACCGCCGTCACGCAGGACTGCCAGTATTGCCAGCCGTGGGTGCCGATGCCCGCCGATTCCCGCAGGGGCGATCGCGCTCCGTCCGCCGCCACCAGCAGTTGCGTGGTGAATGTCCGCCGTTCGCCCTCCTGCTCCAGATGCAGATTGACGTGATCGGATTCATAGTCCACCGCCGCCAGCGTTGTGGGGCAGTGCCAGGTGAGGTTGGGCGCGTTGTCCAGGGCTTCGTAGAGCGATCGCAGCAAGACGTGATGTTCGCCCACATAGCCCAGTTCTGCTGTGCCGAGGTCTTGGGGCTTGAGCGTCACCACAGCGGGCGAGTCTTCGTCTGCCAGCCGGATCTGGCGAAAGGTGGTAATTTGCGGCAGGATTTTGTCCCACAGCCCCAGCCCCGCAAGAATGCGCCCGGTCATCAGGGTTAGCGCGTAGGCCCGCCGCCAAGAAAAGCCCGCCTCGATGGGCTTCGCCTCGATCACCGCCACTCGCAGCCCGGAATGTTTCAACGCGCAGGCCAGGGTTAGCCCGACGATGCCCCCGCCGGCGATCGCCACGTCATAATCCAGCCGATGGGTAAAACTGTCTACTAGAGAGTGTTGGGAAACGCTCTGCTGACCCGAAATTTCTAAAACCGAGCCAGCGTGGTCAACCAAAGAACGCGAATCTAAAACCATGTCGGAGCGCAAAAGGCAGATGAATAAGGGAAATTAAAAGTGTTAAGTAATTTAACTAATTCTATTGTGACGCGATCGCCCGCTTCCTTTCAAGCCAGCAAACCGAAATCGCAGCGGGCAGACCCAGCGTTCACCAAACTTCCACCCCGCTACGAGTCCAACACCTGAATGTGATAGCTATAGCCCTGCTCTGCCAAAAAAAGCTGGCGATGGCGGGCAAAGTCTTCTTCGCAGGTGCGGAGCGAAACGAGCGTAAAGAACTGGGCGCTGCGACCGTCTGCCTTGGGCCGCAGCACTCGCCCTAGCCGCTGTGCCTCTTCCTGGCGGGAACCATACTTGCCCGACACCTGGATCAGCACGTCCGCATCGGGCAGATCCAGCGCAAAGTTGCCCACCCGCGACAAGATCAGCCCGGCAACTTTGCCAGCGCGGAACTGTTCGTAGAGTTGGTCGCGATCACGCTGCGAGGTTTTCCCGGTCACAATCGGTAGATTCGTTAGCTCTGCCAGGTGCTTAAGCTGATCCAGATATTCGCCGATGATCAAAATCCGGTGTTCGGCTTGCTGCTGCAACAGCGACATCACCACCTCGGCCTTGCGCGGATTTTCGGCGGCGATGCGAAACTGTTGGCGTTTTTCTGCCAGGGCGTATTCCATCTGGCGGTCTAAGTCTTGGGGCACGCGGATTTCGGTACATTCTGCCGCCGCGATGAAGCCCCGTCCTTCCAGTTCCCGCCAGGGCACGTCATAGCGCTTCGGCCCAATGAGCGCAAACACATCGCCCTCCTTGCCATCTTCACGGATCAGCGTCGCAGTCAGCCCCAAGCGGCGGCGGGCCTGTAGCTCGGCCGTGATGCGAAAAATCGGCGCAGGCAGCAGATGCACTTCGTCGTAGATGATCAGCCCCCAGGAGCGGGCGCTAAACAGTTGAAAATGGGGGAAGTCGCCCGTTTTATGGTCGTGGTAGCTGAGGATCTGGTAAGTAGCCAAGGTAATCGGGCCCGTTTGCTTGGTTTCGCCGCTGTATTCGGCGATCGCCTCTGGAGGCAGCGTGGTTTTGTCGAGCAATTCCCGCCGCCATTGGCGCACCGAGGTGAGGCTGCTAGTCAGCACTAGCGTATTTTCCTGGACAGCGGCGATCGCCGCCATGCCCACCATCGTCTTGCCCGCGCCGCAGGGCAGCACAATGACCCCACTGCCACCGCGCACACTGCCCGCCTGGTAGAACACCTCGGCGGCCTCTTTTTGATAGTCTCGCAGGGAAAACGGCTGCCCAGACTGGCTGACCGAGCGCAGCTCAATAGACAGCGCATCACCTTCTACATAGCCCGCCAAATCTTCCGCTGGATAGCCCGCCCCTAGTAGGGCCTGTTTCAACACGCCGCGATCGCCTGCGTTCACCTCAAACACCAGCGCCGAGCGGCGATCGCCCAGAAACTTAGCCACAGACTCGTTGCGGCTGAGCAGTTCTGCCAGGGGTTGGTCTGCCATCTTCAGCAGCAGGCAATCGCCCTCCCGCTCGATCACTGTCAGCCCATAGCGGCTGCCTAAGGCTTCGATTTCCTGCGCCACTGCATCGGGCATAGGATATTTGGCGTGTTCCCGTAGGGCGGCGATCATGTCTGCCACGTGCATTCCCGCTGCCCGCGCATTCCAAATGCTGAGGGGCGAAATCTGGTAAGTGTGGATATGCTCCGGGCTTTTGACCAGTTCAGCAAAGGGGGCGATCGCCTCTCGCGCCGCCTCTGCCCTAGGCGAGTGAACCTCCAGCAAGACCGAGCGATCGCTCTGAATAATGAGGGCGTTGTCGGCAACGTAGACCATTGCAAGATTTTGGATTTTGGCTTGGGGATTTTAGATTTTGAATGCGGGCAGCGGATTAGCCCAGTCCAGGGAGGCTGTAGCCAAGCTTTTTGAGGGCGTTGTTGAATTTGGTTTCAGATTCTAGCGGCACGATCAGGTAGGTTGCCTGACCAGCGGCGATCGCCTGGGGCTGGTCTGCCAAAAAGCAGTAAGCCTTGGTGCGAGAATCATTGGCAATTTGCATGGCCAAGGCTGCATCGGCACAGCGAATCACGCGGGCAGTGCTGAGGGGCTGCAAGCGGGTGGTGCGGCCTTGCAAATCGCTGAGAAATTGCAGCACGGTCTGGGGCAACGCCTCCACGCTATTGGCTTCGAGGAACGCTTGCAGTTCTTCAACGGTGCGTCCCTGGGCGATCGCATCCAGCAGTTTCGCCTGCTCCAACTGCCACACCGAGTCAGACACGGGCTGCAACAGGCTGTCCAGCATCAGGCGATCGGCCCGGCTGAGCGGTTGCAGGGCCACCACTTCTCGATTGGGCAACACGCGCAGCACTTGTTTTTGCGGCAGAGCCGCGGGCACGTAGCGATCGCTCAGCCCCAACACATAAGCACCCAACGGGGTCAGCCGAAAATAGCTCAGTCCGTCGTAGCGGCTTAAACAGTTTCTAGTGTGGAAATCTTCAAACGGACTATCGTTGCTTAAAATCTGAATGACTTTGGACAACGCCGTTTCCCCGTCATCGTCGTCGGTATTTTCAGCGACTTTATCAAGATTGAGCAACCCTCCCTCAAGAGACCACTGAAACAGGGCATCATCGGGATGAACGTAAGCAACATCGATTAGTCCTAGCGTTGCGGCATATTCAAACAGGAAAGCCGCCACATAGCGGGCTTCCAAAATCACAAAACTGGCGGAATAGATGGGGCCGTGGTCTTCTAGCGTTAGGCTTTCTGGATTGCGGCTCACCTCAAATTCATAGCCTGCCGCGATGATGTAGCGCAAAAAGTGCATAAGCGACACCCATCGCCCCACCGGGCAATCTTTCAAGGCTTCGACAATTTTGCTGCGTCGGCCCGCAACGGCGGTCAGACTGCGCTTGGCTTTGCCCGTTTGCCCTTTGATGCTCTCGACTCGGCGCAACTCGTCCAGCAGGGTGTTCTTTAACCAGGCTTTCCAGAGGGTTTGCAGGGTTTTTTCGGGTGGGTCGCCGAGGGCCTTTTGCCCCGTTTTGGTCAGGCTGAGCCGCTTGCCATTGAGTTCTACAAACTTGGCCGCTTGCAGCAGCATCACCCAGGCAAAAGGCTTGATGAAGCCGATGTCGTAGCTATAGCGCCAGCCGCCCGGTGATTCTTTGGCGGGCCAGTCACTATAGTAATCGCCCGCTTCTAGCACCTCGGCGATCGCACTCAGGGTTGCAGTGGTTGGGAAAAACGTCTTGTCGCTCACCGACACTTTGCCCAGATCTACCAGCCTGAGTACCGCCTGCAAGTCCCGACGAGCGATCTGCTCGGTATCTTGAAGCTTCTGCGGCAGATGGAGGGTGTGAATCTTGGGCTGCCGTTGTCCAGATTCGTAGCGCCGCTGCTGGGCGGGCTGGCTGTCTCCCACAGTCTCGACGGAGGGGATGGGCGTTGGCTCTGGCGGCGGCACAAAGGCCTTGAGCCGTGCCTTCAAATCCTTCGGCATTGTCCCCGCGTAGAAAAACAGAGACAGCACCGACGGCTTGAAGTGATAGGAATAGGTGGAACCCGTGCCCCACTTGGGCGACTTGCCGTATTTGCAGGCAAAGCGGGTTTTGTTAAACCGATCGTCTTCTGCGTGAACCACTTCGGCGATCGCCGCTCGTTGCAGCAAATCACAGCGCTCCCAGAGTCGGCGCAGCGCGCCCCCCTCCATTCCTTGGAGAATGAAATTGACCAGCTCTGTTTTACGAAGGGGTGGCTTGTCCTCCGACACTAAACCTGCCAAGCTCTTGAGCTGATCGACCGTGAGATGGTTTAGCGCTTCAGACAGGCGGGGAATCGAGTCGGGCTGACTGTAGTAAGCCATAGGACACGCAGCCGAAAGGTCAGAATCAGGGGTAATCTCTGCATCCTAAAGGAAATGATGAGAAATGCAAGGAGTCTTCCCAGTAAAATAAGAGCTTTGCGGATGCCGAAATTACAAAACCGTTACAAAGCCTCACGCGCCATGCCGACCTCAACCTTATACGCTCAAACTAAGATGCTTAAAGTAGGACGCTTAAAGTAAGACGCTTAAAGACGCTCTCAATTCAACGCTCTAGCTCACTATGCAGCCACTCAGCCCCACCGAACGCCTGATCAAAGCCTACGTAGACCTAGGCAACACGCTCTATCGCCAGGGCGACTTTGCCCAATCGCTGTCCTATTTTCAGCAGGCGCTCGACGCTGCGCCAGACCTGGGCGCGTTTCAGAAGGCGCGGCTGCTCTACAACATCGGCGTGTCGTACTTGAATATGGGGGAGCGCGATCGCGCCATTGGCTACTTCCAGCAGGCGCTCGAACTCTGCCCTGACCTGGCCCCGGCCCGCGCCGAATTGCAGCGGATTGCATACCAGGATGACGTTCAAGCCAAGGGCTACGAGTTTACTCAGGACTGGTTTAGCCGCAACGTCTGGCTCTGGCAAGAACAACTTCAGGCATTGGCGGGGCGGGAAAACCTAAATGCGCTGGAGATTGGCAGTTGGGAGGGGCGATCGGCCTGCTGGCTCCTGGAAAATGTGCTGACCCATCCCACGGCGCGGCTGACCTGCGTCGATACCTTTGCGGGCAGTTCCGAGAATCTGTCGCTGGATCACGACACCGAGGGCATCGAAGCCCGGTTTGATGCGAACATTGCCCGCACTGGGGCTGCCGAAAAAGTGACCAAGCGAGTCGGGGTATCCAAGGATGTCGTGCGATCGCTCCCCCTGGACTCTTTCGACTTTATCTATGTCGATGGCTCTCACCACGCGCCCGACGTGATGACCGACGGACTGCTAAGCTGGCTCGTTCTCAAACCCGGCGGCATCCTCATCTTCGACGACTACGACTTTGGGCTAAAGGGCTACGGCACCAAAGAGGCAATCGATGCCTTTCTCGCCACCTTCAAAAGCCAGCTTGAGCTATTGCACCAGTCCCACCAAGTCGCCGTGCGGAAGAAGGCGTGATGGGTTGGCTGAGAGCCAGGTCAGACCTCTACCTCTACGCCATCTAGCACGCGCCAGACTTCCTGAAGCAGCGCCTCCAGACCCACTTGAGCCACCGCAGAAATCTGGAACACGGGCAGTCCGCTAAGGCGTTGCAATTCACTGGCGATCGCCCCCACCCGTTCCCGCTCACCTCCCAGCGCATCCACCTTGTTCAGCGCCAAAATTTGAGGGCGATCGGGCAGTCCGCGGCCGTAGGCTTCCAGTTCGTCCTGAATCACTTGGTAGGCGGCGATCGGGTCATCCTGCGTCGCGTCAATCAGGTGCAGCAGCACGCGCGTCCGCTCGATGTGTCGCAAAAAGTCGTGCCCCAGGCCAGTGCCCAGGTGTGCCCCCTCGATCAGCCCTGGAATGTCGGCAAACACCGTGCCGTCGCCCGTGGGCTTGCGGACAACCCCTAGGTTGGGCACCAGCGTCGTAAAGGGATAGTCGGCAATTTTGGGTCGCGCCGCCGACAGCGCCGAAATCAGCGTAGACTTGCCCGCATTGGGCAGACCAATAATGCCGACCTCCGCCAGCAGCTTTAGCTCCAGGCGAATCATGCGGTGTTCGCCAGGAAGACCAGGCAGGGCTTTTTCCGGGGCGCGATTAAAGTTATTGAGAAAATGCTTGTTGCCCAGCCCGCCCTTGCCACCCTTGGCGACGACAAGCCGCTGACCAGGCTGCACCAAATCGCCCAGTTGTTCGCCGGTTTCGGCATCGTAAACCATCGTGCCGCAGGGGACGCGAATCAGGCGATCGCTCCCCGAAGCCCCGGTCATATTCTTCGGGCCGCCGCGCTGACCGTCTTCTGCCTTAAACTTGCGGGCATAGCGAAAGTCGAGCAGCGTCTGCAAATCCGTCGCTGCCTCCAAAATCACTGAGCCGCCGTGCCCGCCGTTGCCGCCCGACGGCCCGCCCGCAGGCACGTATTTCTCCCGGTGAAAGGCCACCAGCCCATCGCCGCCTTTGCCGGCCTCAACTTCGACTTCCGCCTGATCGATAAATTGCATTCCCACTCTTGCCAATCCGCTTTTCTGATGGTATCCGAATCCTTGCAAGTCAAACACCTCGGCGAACAGGGCCTGCTCAGCCGAATTCAGACCTTTTGCCCGGCGGGGATGATTGGCGACGATGCGGCCCTGCTGACGGTTTCGCCGGGGCGATCGCTCGTCGTCACCGAAGATCTGCTGGTGGATGGCGTTCACTTCAGCGTTGGGCTGGCTGCGCCGGGGGTAATCACCACGTCGCCTGCGGATGCGGGCTGGCGGGCTGTGGCGGCAAACCTGTCGGATCTGGCGGCGATGGGCGCTGCGCCGCTGGGCATTACCGTAGGGCTGGGGCTGCCCGGTGATCTGCCTGTGGACTGGATCGAGCAGCTTTATCAGGGCATGACCGACTGCCTGAGCCGATTCAACACGCCGATTGTGGGTGGGGATCTCTGCCGATCGCCCGTGTTTACCGTGGCGATCGCCGCCTTTGGTGAAGTAGACCCCAGCCGCGTCCTGCGCCGCTCTACGGCTCAACCCGGCGACGTAATTTGGGTCACGGGCCCCCACGGAGCCTCTCGCGCTGGGCTGAAGTTGTTGATCCATCCTGAGCAAAGCGAGGGCCTCACCGAGGGCGATCGCGCTGCCCTGATCCGCGCCCATCAGCGTCCTCTGCCCCGGCTGGATGTGATTCCGCTGTTATGGGCGTGTGTGGAAGTAGGTAAACGAGAGACGCACGGAAAAGAGCGATCTAACCTCCCCCCTTCCCCGCTCACCGCAATGGACAGCAGCGACGGACTCGCCGACGCGGTGCTGCAAATCTGCCGGGCCAGCAGCGTAGGAGCAGTTTTGCATCGTCGCCAGATTCCGCTGCCCGCTGGGCTACTGGACTGGGTAGGGGAACCGCAGGCGATCGCCTGGGCGCTGTATGGCGGCGAAGACTTTGAGCTGGTGATGTGCCTACCAAGGGCGATCGCCCAGGCGCTCCAGGCTCAGTTGCCGGGTTCCGCCATCGTCGGCGACATTGTTCCCGGCCGCGATGTGATTTTGCGAGACGAAACGGGCGAAACCCCCGATGAAACGCTGAGTCTCGATCGGGGGTTTCAGCATTTTGGAGATTAGGGGTTAGCCCCCGCGCTCTCTATCCTGCGTAGCGGGCCTCGATCCAGCGCCGCATTTCGTCTTCAGAATCGGTTGAAAAGCGGCGATCGCGCTCTGGGTCATAGGCGTGCCAGTCTACCTGCCCGCTGGCATGTCGGGTCTGCCAGACGCGCAGTTCTGGCGCTTGGGTCAACCAACGAACAAATCCCTGCCATCCATTGCGCTGGCGCTGAGCGGAATCCGCCGTGGGAGTAAACTGAGTCGTCGCGGCTGCTTTGAACTGTTCAAGCTGCTTCAGACTCAACGTAAGTTGAGTAGCGAGGTCATCGGACGGCTGCATAGGGCGTAGCGATGACACGGACTGAGTTTTCCCACGGAACAGAACCTCAAAACCATGAGCAATCGGCGTGAAGAGATTGATCGATTTCATAAGTTCAACCTCCAAACTGAACTCAAATCAGGCATATCCATCCGTGGAATACCTTCTATATCTAGAATAGAAGGTAGATTTGGGAATGCACAGCCTGAACCAAAGGTGGAACCGCTTAATAAATTTAAAAACAAAGCAGTTTTTGCCCTATGAGCTTAGAAACAGAAAGGCTCCTGGATGACACAAGCTGGGCGCTGCTGCGATCGCTCCAGGAAGACGCACGACTGTCCTATAGCGAACTGGGGCGGCGCGTGGGGCTGTCGGCTCCAGCAGTCGTCGATCGCATCCGCCGCATGGAAGAATTGGGCATCATTACGGGCTATCGCGTCGAACTGGATTTGTCTAAACTGGGCTATAGCATCATCGCGTTTATGCGAATCGAGTCGTTTCCGGGCGAGTTTGCCCGCCTGAGCGATCGCCTCCAGGCCATGCCCGAAGTGCTGGAGTGCCACCGCGTCACGGGCAGCGACGATTATATTGCTAAGGTCGCCGTAGCCTCTGTGGCTCATCTAGAGTCCTTGATCGACCGATTCACCAATAGCCAGGTGACAACGCTCATTGTCCTCTCGTCCCCCGTCACTCGCCGCACCATCGATCACAGTCCCCGCCATCCCTGACTCTTTTACTTGATGAACTTGCTAGGACACATTCATGGCTAAAGGAGAGTTTATAAGCTCAGCAGTGGCTCAACCGACGGTCAAGCTGGGGCTACCCACCATGTTTCGGCTGGGTCTGTTTCAGATGGGCTTAGGCATTATGTCGCTGCTGACGCTGGGCGTGCTGAACCGCGTCATGATCAAAGAACTGGCCTTGCCCGCAACCATCGTGGCGGCGACCATCGCCATGAACCAGTTTGTCGCGCCATCGCGGGTGTGGTTTGGGCAACTGTCCGATTCCAAGCCGCTGGGCCAGAGCCACCGCACGGGCTATATCTGGCTGGGGGCGGGGTTGTTTACAACGGCTTCGTTTTTGGCGGTGCAAGTAGTGTGGTGGCTAAACTACAGCATCCAGGCGGCGGGCTGGGGCTTTGCGACCTATGCGTGGATTGCGCTGCTGGCGCTGGTGTTTGCGCTGTATGGGCTGGCCATTAGCGCCAGTTCTACGCCCTTTACGGCGCTGTTGGTGGATGTGTCGGATGAAGACAACCGCCCGAAGCTGGTGGGCATTGTCTGGTCGATGCTGATGGTAGGGATTATCGTGGGGGCGATCGCCTCTAGCGGGCTGCTGCGCCAGATCGACTCAGACGCGCCCTTGGAACTGGTACGAGCTTCCATCAACCGGATTTTTCTAATCATCCCAGCGATCGTGTTTGGGCTGACGTTGATTGCCACCTGGGGCGTTGAAAAGACCTTTTCGCGCTATCGATCGCGCTCGATGATTGCCGATCGGGAAGACAGCATTACCCTGGGGCGATCGCTCAAGGTGCTGACGGCCAGCCGCCAGACGGGGCTATTCTTCAGCTTTTTGATGATGATGACCCTTAGCCTGTTTTTGCAAGAGTCGGTGCTGGAACCCTACGGCGGCGAGGTGTTTGGCATGTCGATCGCCGAATCGACGCGGCTCAACGCCTTTTGGGGACTGGGCACGCTGATCGGCATTGCCACGACGGGTTTCTTGATCGTGCCGCGCCTTGGCAAACACCGCACCGCCAAGTTGGGCTGCTATGCTGTCGCCGCCAGCTTTGTGCTGATCATCCTGGCGGGCTTTTCAGCTAATCCTAAAATGCTAAACCTGGCGATGCTGATTTTTGGACTGGCCTCCGGCGTGACGACCAACGGCGCAATCAGCCTGATGCTGGACTTAACTGCGGCAGAAACGGCGGGTACGTTCGTCGGCGCGTGGGGGCTGGCGCAGGCCATGTCGCGGGCAGTGGCGGCGGTGCTGGGCGGTGCGGCGCTGGATGCAGGGCGGGTGCTGTTTGGGTCGCCTGTGCTGGCCTACAGCTTTGTGTTTGCCCTGCCCATCTTGGGAATGCTGTTTGCTGTGCGCCTGCTGGATCGGGTGAATGTGCAAGAGTTTCAGCTAAAAGCGAAAGAGGCGATCGCCGCTGTGCTTCAGCAAGAGCTGGATTAGGGCTTGGATGGTGTGTTTGGAGCGCGGGAGTGAGGGAAGAGGGAAGAGGGAAGAACGAAGAACGAAGAGGGAAGAACGAAGAGGGAAGAACGAAGAGGGAAGAACGAAGAACGAAGAGGTTCCGTTTTTCGTTTTTCGTCTTTCGTTTTTCGTTTTTTGGTTTCGTTCCATCATCTCATCATCCCTTCCCCCCCTGTCACCCCATCCCCCCTCCCCATTTCCCTTTTCCTATGACCCCCTCCCCAATTGTTTGGCTCATTATGGGTGTAGCAGGTTCCGGCAAGACCGTCGTAGGGCGGCGGCTGGCGCAGTGGCTAGAGTGCGATTTTCTGGAGGGCGATCGCCGCCATTCTCCTGCCAATATCGCCAAAATGCAGGCCCAGATTCCGCTCGACGAGGGCGATCGCCGCCAGTGGTTGCTGGATATGCAGGACGACATTCAGCGGGCGATCGCCCTCCGCCGCGAAACCGTAATTACCTGCTCTGCCCTCAAGCGGGCCTACCGTACCCAACTCGCCGCGCCGGGTGGGGTGCAGTTGGTCTGGCTGGATGTGCCCCCAGCGGAGCTAGAGCGGCGGCTATCCAATCGCCTGAACCACTACATGAAGCTGGAAATGCTGAAAAGCCAGCTTGCCGCCTTTGAATCGGTGGACGCTGAAGAGGCCGTCATCCGAATCGACGGCAGTTTGCCTCCCGATGCCATCGTGGCAGACTGGCTCCGTCAGGCAACCCAGCAGTTTCCGGCTCTCAATCTCCCCTGGTGGCAGCGCCTTCACCCAGAGAGTTCTAAACGCGACCCATAGAGATTTCCTATGAACCGGAAAAGTCTGCGAGAATCGAAGCAAGAAGTCTTGCACCACTGCCAATCGCCAGGATGCTAACCGGATCAATCTTGCAACAGTTGAGGGATGCTCACCAAGGGAGCCAGTCTCAGGGCAAGCGCCCGCTCAACTTTGGGGTTTATTACAAAAACACGCTCGTCGCCCTGTGCCACGCGCTAGAAGACTCGATTTTGGAGCATGACTACTCGCCGCTGATGATTACGGCGTTTCAGCGGGGCAAGTGGTATTTGCAGGAAGCCGACCGCTATGGGCAGATTGCCGAAAAGTCTCCGCAGATCGTCATCCTGGCGGCAGACGACGCGGGCTTTGCCGAACACCCCACCAGCCGGCGAGACAACGTGGCGCTGGTGAGGCTGGAGGATGCCGACCCGGTGGCGCAGGAGTGGCATTTGATTATCATTTCGCCAAACTATACAGCGATGGTGCTGTGTCAGGAACTTGCCGAAGCAGACTATCTCAAAGCGGGCGTGCCGACCCACGACCTAGAGCGCAAATTCTACGGGCTTTGGACCTTTGAGCCGTCGCTGGTGCTAGAAACGGCAGAACTGGCGATCGCCCACCTTGGCCGCTATAATCCCCAACTTCAGCAGCAGTTGACCCAGCAACTCAGCGCGATCGCCCCTCAGGTGCAGCAAGCCGACGCGCTCTGCGGCTCTCCCACGGCAGATAATCTGGGCGACATCGTGACGCGGGTGGTGGACTATCTGCAAACGCACCACGCCAACGACCTCCAGGCAGACTTTCGCGATCGCTTTTCGGTCAACGACAACCTGATTTCCAACGAACTGCAAGCCTACCTGCGAATTGCTCAACTGATTGACCTGACTGACCTCAGCAATCCGATGGCGGCCGCCGAAGTGGCCACGCTCACCGAGGCAATGGGCAATTTGCTCGATCTTCCCGCTTGGCAACTGCATCGGCTCCAGTTGGCCAGCCTGCTGCACCGCATCGCGCAGATCGACTCGGGCAGCACTGTTCTGAGTCCGGGCGTGTCGTCCCGCTATGACGAAGACGCAACGGTGCCTCTGTCCTGTCCGCTGATTCCAGGAACCCAATTGCTGCGGCGGATGAACCGTCTAAAGGCGATCGCCACCATCCTTACCCACCACACCGAGCGCTGGGACGGGCAGGGCTATCCGGCTGGGCTGCGCGGCGACGAAATTCCCCTGGAGTCGAGAATCCTGGGGCTGGCGATCGCCTTTCAAGCCCACGTCACCCGGCTCAATGCCCAGTCCAACGCCGACCCCCTGCAAAACCTGACCACCGCCCTCGACCAGTGCAAAGCCGAACAGGGCCAGCAATGGGACCCCAAGCTGGTGGAAACGCTGTCGCTGCTAATTGCCGGAATCCAGCAAGGACTCAGCCTGCCTGCAACCTTACCCAAAATCGCCTCTGGACTGTGGCTGCTCGATTCCCACTCGGAGGAGGATGTGCTGGGGCTGTCGCGGCCTGCCAGCCCTGTCGAAGCGCCTTAACCTCCTGGTTTGCACAGGATCCCGGTTTTCATAGTGCCCAATTTGCATAGTGTCCAATTTGCATAGTGTCCAATTTGCATAGTGTCCAATTTGCATAGTGCCCCGGTTTGCATCATGTCCCCCTTTGCATAACGTCCCGGTTTGAACGCGCTGAACCGCCCATGAACATCAAAGAAATCCACGCCGGAACCCTAAAGCAGCTTGCAGGAGCCGACCTGCAAGACGAAGACTTGGCAGGCGCAGACCTGTCGCGGGCGAATTTGGCTGGAGCTAACCTGACCGGAGCCAGCCTCACCGTCGCCAAGCTGAGCGGGGCGCGGCTCGATGGCGCAAACCTGATGGGCTGCGACCTCAGCCGCGCCGACCTGCGGGCCAATTTTCTCGGCGCAAACCTGATGCAGACCAACCTCAGCGAAGCTGACCTGCGCGGCAGCAACCTGCGCGGCGCAAACCTGATGCAGGCAAACCTCACCCGCGCTGTGTTCACGGGCGCATTCCTCAGCGGCGCAAACCTGATGGGGGTGAACCTGAGCGGGGTCGATCTGCGCGGGGTCGATCTGCGCGGCGCAAACCTCAGCAATGCCAATTTGCAACACGCCAACTTGCGGCAGGCGAACCTGCAAGGTGCAGTCCTCACCGAGGCGAACCTAGAATCTGCCGACCTGCAAGACGCGAACCTGGCCGGAGCCAACGCGGTCGGCGCAAACCTGCTCTGCGCCGAGCTAGAGGGCGCGAATCTGGAGGGGGCGAATTTGTCGGGAGCCTGTGTGCGGGGGACGAGGCTGGATGGGACGAAGAAGGAAGAATGAAGAAGGAAGAAGGAAGAACGAAGAAGGAAGAACGAAGAAGGAAGAGTAACAAATGACTGTTGTCCATCCTTCTCGTGAAACGAAGCTGCGTGGGTTGCTGCAAAAGCTGGGGCTGTCTGCAATGGCTCCAGTGAACTTGGGGCTGCTGGATCAGGCGCTGACCCATACGACGGCTTCGGCTAGCAAGAACTATGAGCGCCTAGAGTTTGTGGGCGATGCGGTGGTGAAGCTGGCGGCGGCGGAACTGCTGTATGAGCTATATCCCAAATTGCCAGAGGGGGAACTGTCGGCGTTTCGGGGCATCATGGTGAGCGATCGCACGTTGGCCACCATCGCTGATCAGTACAACCTGGAGCGCTATCTATTGATGGGAGCCGCTGCCCATGCCAATCCGGTGGGCAGAGAAACCCGTCTGGCAGACGCGCTAGAGGCAATGGTGGCGGCGTTTTACCTCAGCACCCAGGATCTCAGCCTGATTCGCCCGTGGCTAGATAGCCATTTTCGGGCGATCGCCGCTGACATTGCCCAAGACCCCACCCGCCAAAACCACAAAGGCGCACTGCAAGAAATCACCCAAAGTCGCTATCGCGCCCTGCCAGAATATCGCGTGACCGAAGTAGGGCAAGACTATGGCGATCCAGAACGCTTTATCGCAGAAGTCTGGATTCAGGATCAGTGCGTCGGAATTGGCAAGGGACAGTCCAAAAAAGCAGCGGAGCAGGCTGCGGCGCAACAGGCCTACCTGAAGCTAAGCCAACAGCCTCCGCTTTAGCTGGATCAGACCCATCGCATTCAGCCAGAGGCATAACCCTTCCGCCTGCACTCAATAGGTACTTGAAACTTGCACCGCAGGTTTCGAGAATTTTGATTTGGAGGAAGTCGTATGAATCCGATTCGCCAAGGTGATGTGATTTTGACCACTGTGGAGTCCGGCAATTTGGCACAGCGGCAACCCGCCCCGTTAGACCGGGCGCAAAGACTGAACCATTTGACGCTGGCAGAAGGAGAGGTAACTGGACATCGACACCGGATTGCAGACGGCGATGCCGAGCTATACGAACGCAACAGCACGTTGTATCTCTACGTCCGGTCGGAATCTGCTCGATTGGTTCACGAAGAACACAAGCCGATTGACGTTCCAATGGGGATTTGGCAGGTTCGCATTCAGCGCGAGTATGTGGGAACCGAGCAGCCGCAGGTTGTTTTTCGCCCTGTGGAAGATTAGCCGAGCGAAATCACTTTAGGTATGACCAATCTGCTTGCTCCACTTACGCCTCAACAGCGATCGCGCTTGCAAGCTTGCCGCCAAACGTGGATTGACCTGGCCCAGACAACGCAACCCGTCGATGCCCAGCAGGTGACAGAGCGCGTGCTGGAGTTTTATGCGGCGTTTGGGCAGCCAGTCCCTAATGTGGTGGTGTGTCCGGGGGTGATCAGCGCAATGACCGATGCGCTGACCTATCGCCTGCTGGGCCAGCGATTGCAAAAAATGCGCTCTAACTGGGAAGAGTGGATATCAACAATAGGGGTGGCAATCGTCGTCAGCACGATCTGGGGCGGCGGGGCGGTGGTGTTTATCCGGTGTCTGCTGACTGCTGTGGTGTCTGAACTTGAAGGAAAAGCGGTGGATGATTCTCTCAGGCTGCTGACCCGCATTACCCTATGGGGAACGCTGCCTGCTGGAATTGCCGCAATGTTTTTGTTGGGCGTTTTGTGTTCGTCTGTGAGCGCTCTGGTGACCACAGTCTGCGATCGCCATTTTCTGAAATGTACCGAGCGCCCTGTCCATCGGTCGGGGTTCCGCAGCCCCAGGGCACAAGCCGACCCCAAATGGCGGCAAGTGGCGGATTGGGTTGGCACGGACTGGCGATCGCCCCCGCACGGAATTAACTTCTGGCAAGTCTGGATACTGTGGGAATTTCAGAGGCTCCACTGGCAGCTTCCGGAGTCGGTGCTGCGAGCCGTCTGGCAGGTCTGTATCAATAGCGATCGCCCCCAGGATGAACTTTATAGCTCGCACTTTGCCAGAGACTTTTTGAATCGTCGTGAGTTTGAGGACTGGCAGGCGCAGGCTCGACGAGCTGATCAACGCCTGTGGGCGGAGGCTCAATGGCAATTTGTGCTATCCAGCGGCTCATGGCGTAACGCTCAGTTGCTAGCACGATTCTCTCTAGAAATTAGCCTGCTGGCTCCCTATTTCACGATGCTGGATTTTTGCGAGGCGGAACTGGGCTATCAGCCTGACCCAGTGCGCTGGAGGGCACTGCGCCA
Organism: Thermoleptolyngbya sp. C42_A2020_037; assembly: GCF_015272455.1. Lineage (NCBI taxonomy): Bacteria > Bacillati > Cyanobacteriota > Cyanophyceae > Oculatellales > Oculatellaceae > Thermoleptolyngbya > Thermoleptolyngbya sp. C42_A2020_037. The sequence continues at coordinate 4,444 of NZ_JACYLP010000011.1, read as the reverse complement.
ACTGATGGAATCCACAGGCTATGTCATCGCAGGGGGACGAACCTGCTGGGTGGGCGATCGCCCCATCTGCCTCAAGTGCGATCGCCAGGGACGCTTCCACGCAGACGGACAGCCTGCCCTCGCCTTTGCCGATGGTGCCCGCCTCTACGCACACCACGGGGTCTTCCTGCCGCCCAATTATGGAAAGACCCCCATTGCCAACTGGCAGCCCCGCTGGCTCCTCCGGGAAACCAACGCAACCCTACGCCAGATCTTGATTCGAGGCATTGGCTATGAGCGCATTGCCCGCACCCTTCAGACCAACAGCGTCGATCGCTGGCGCGAGTACGTGCTTTGCGCCATCCCGACCCACCCAGACCTAGAGCCATTTTTGTTGCTCCAGATGACCTGCCCCAGCACCGGCCAGATTCATGTCATTCGAGTGCCGCCAACCCTGCAAACCGCCCGCGAAGCCGCCCGCTGGGTCAACTGGGATATCGACCCAACCGACTTTGCCATTGAAACCTGAGCCACCGATCGCAAAATGGCTACAGCGGTGTAAAAAACATCCAAAATTTTTACCGAAACATCTCCCAAATTTCACGGAAGTTTTTCACGGAATCTCCGCGCAAATGCCTGAATGGATTCAGTGGAGTTCTGTAGATGTGCAGGTGCAATCATGCCTTATCGAAAATCGTCGATCGGTTTACTAGGGCAAGCTTTGAGGCGAATTTTGGGACTGCGGCAGCGCTTTGTGTCGGGATTGGTAATTGGGTTTTGGGTGGTGTTGGTGATGGGGGCAGTGGCGCAGGTGTCGGAGGCACAGACCAGCGTCACGCGCGGCACAATTACAGAGGTGCTAGACGGCAATCAGGTATTCATTCAAAACCGGCAGGCGCGAGTCAACGATGTGGCCAACCGGGGGCAGCAGGTGCGGACAGGTCGCGCCCGCGCCCAGGTGAATTTCAACACGGGAGCCGTGGCGCGGTTGTCGAGTAACTCGGTGCTGACGGTCGGGCAATGCGCTCAGCTTCAGCGCGGTGTGCTGCTGGTGAATGGCGCTGTGAACGGCTGCACGTCGTCTGTAACGGCTGGGGTGCGCGGTACGACCTACATTCTGGAGGTAGACGACGACGGGCGCGAAGAAATCAAGGTGCTGGAAGGTGAGGTCGTGGTGACGAAGAATGACATTGGCGCTATTGAACCCAGCCTTTGGATAGAACGGCGATTGCCTCCTCGTCTACGAGCCAAGCAGTTCTCGATTCCCCGCGTTCCTGGCGTTGGGATTCCTTCCACCCGGCCCAGCCCCAGCCCCTCGCCCAGTCCGTCGCCCGCTCCGGCCATAGAGTCAGCCGATCCAGAGAATAGGGTCGTGCTGTCGGCAGGGCAAAAGGTCGCCACACGGCGCGGCTCTCCGCTCGGCCCTGTCGAAGACCTCACGCTGGAGGAAATTAACGCCATTCTGTCGGGCAGCCTGTTCAACGGCTATTTGCAATCGCTGCCGGGGTACGCTGCAATTCAAAGCACGCTCCAGCGGATCTATCCGGGGCTGTCGCTGCCGGGAGTGCCGCGGCTGCCTGTGCCAGGAGTGCGGATACCGTTCTTCTAGGTTTGGGTTGAAACGAGTGCCTTGAGTTCGTGCAGGGTATGGATGTGATGGGTAGCCAGATTGGTGGGGGCTACACCGGGACGAAGGATTTGCACCGTGGAGATGCCCAGGCAATCGCCCGCTGCCAGTTCCGAGTCGGGATTGTCTCCTACCACCAGCGCCTCAGCAGGGCTGAACTGATGGGCGTTTAGGATGGCTTGAAAGATGTCCTGCTTGCTAGTGCGGTTGGGGTCATCAACCGCATCGACGTAGATTCCGGTAAACCACTGCTCGAAAGGCTGCTCCATGCTCAGCGCCTTAATCTTACTGTCCTGAAGCTGGTGAAAGCCCGACGTTACCAGAAACAGCATCGGCAGCGGGTCGCCCCGCAGTTCTGCTAAGACGTGCAGATCGCCGTAGCCCCGCATCGGCGTACTGACGCGAGTTTGCGAAATCACGGCCTGCCCCGCCGCCAGCATCTCGTCTGAGAAGCCGTGTTTCTTGGCCACAAAGTCGAGCGCATGATACCAGCAGTCGGTCAACGCGGCTTCCAGAACGTCGTCGGGCAAGGTTTCCCGATTGGCTTGCCGAATGGCGTCAAATACAGGCTCAAGGAGTGCGGTTCCGGGTTCATCAGCCGCACTGAGGCAGTTATCCAGGTCAAAAATGATGGCTTTGATCATGCTGGGTGTCCTTCGTTTGGCAAATGGCGATCGCACGTCATAAGGTCGCTCTCATTCTACGGTTAAGGGTGATTCACCATGTTTTTCAAACCACTGCGCCGCGTTCGCCCCTTGCCCGCGTTGCGTTCCGAAACGACTCCGGCAGACCGAACGCCCCTAGAGCGATCGCCCTGGCAGATTTTGGGGTACGGGCTAATCAGCCTGTGGGCTATGACGGGGGCGATCGCCACGGGCATTGACCTGGGCACGGTGCAGTGGATGGAGCGACAGGCGCAGGTGTTGTTCTTTCGGCTGCGGGGCCAGGTAGAGCCACCCGCCAATATCGTAATCTTGGCGATTGACCAGGAATCGCTGGCGCGGGGAGCAGACGTGCAGGCAGACCCCGACCGCTATCCCGAACTGGCTCCGATTGAAATTTGGCCCTGGCAGCGGGCAGCCTACGCCCAGGTCATCAATCGGCTGCTAGACAATGGAGCGCGGGCGGTGGCGGTCGATCTGGTGCTGACCGACCCCAGCCTCTATGGGGTTGAGGATGATCGCCAGCTTGCGGCGGCGCTGCGGCGGCATCCGGGCAGAGCCGTACTGGCGGCAAACTATGAGGTGTTTGGCACGCCCGACGGCGGCGAGCAGAGCCAGATCGTCATGCCCAATCCCGACTTTGGCGCGGCGATGTCGCAAATTGGGCTGATTAACTTTTTGCGCGATGCCGACAAGCGAGTGTACCAGTTGTCTGACAATCTGATTGCCGAAGTGCTGCAACCCCAGGGCATGGGCGAGGGGCTGGATTCCTTCGCGGTGGCGACGCTGCGGGCAGCGCAGCTTGAAATTCCGGCAGTGACCACGGGCGACATTTTCTACTACGGCCCACCCACGACGTTTCGGCGGGTTCCCTTCTGGCATGTCCTCGACCCCACAAACTGGGCTGTTCACCAGCGCCAGGGCACGTTTCGAGATGCAATCGTGCTGATTGGGCCGCTCTCCAACGATGTCGGCAACGATTTCATCCCCACGCCCTTTTCGGAAACGATGCCAGGGGTGGAAATTCACGCCAATGCGATCGCCACGCTGATGCAAGACCGCGTGATCCAGAACGCCTTGCCGACGGCGCAGGGGCGGGGTTGGTTTGTGCTGGCGTTGGTGGGGGGCGGCGGGCTGGCGCTCATGGCGCTGATTCGGCAGCCCGTGATGCAAATGAGTCTGGCAGTGGGGGCGATCGCCCTCTGGGGCACGATCGGCTACCTCAGCTTCACCGCAGGTCAGCAGATTTGGCCCGTAGCCGTGCCCTGCCTGGGCCTCTTCCTCAGCGGTGCCACCTGCCTCACCACAGGCACGATCCATACCCAGCTTGAGCGTCGTCGCCTGCGAACCACCCTGGAGCGCTACGTCGCCGCGCCCATCGTGCAGGAAATTTTGACACACCATTCCAGCGATTTTCAATCCCTCCTGAAAGGGCGGCGGGTGCAGGCGGCGGTGATGTTTTGCGACATTCGCAGCTTCACCACGCTCTCGCTGGAGCTAGAGCCAGAAGCACTGCTTGAGCAGCTTAACGAATACCTGAATGCAATGGTGGAGGCAATCCTGGCAGCAGGCGGCACGATTGACAAGTTCATCGGCGACGCAATCATGGCGGAGTTTGGTTCGCCCATTTCCCACGGTGCAGAAACCGATGCGCTGAACGCGATTCGGGCGGCGCTGGCGATGCGGCGATCGCTCTCCGCTCTGCAAGCCGAGTGGCAGCGGGCAGGAAAACCGATCCTGTTCAACGGCATCGGGATTAACTTTGGTGAGGCGATCGCCGGAGACATCGGCTCCATCCGCCGCCGCGAATTTGCCCTGATTGGCGATGCGGTGAACATTGCCAGCCGCGTCGAAGCCCTCACCCGCAACTTTTGGACTGACATCCTGATCACCGATTCGCTCTACGCCCTGGTGCAAGATCGAGTGGAAGTCGTCCCCATTGGCGCACAGGAACTCAAAGGGCGCAAGGACGAGAAGGTGATGCTCTACAGTCTGGTGGGCTTCAAGGGCGACGACCCAACGCTGTATCACACGGTTCATGAACGGCTGCGGGCGTTCAAAGGATTCGAGGAGATGCGGAGTTAGGGGGGGAAGGGATGATGAGATGATGGAACGAAACCAAAAAACGAAGAACGAAAAACGAAGAACGAAAAACGAAGAACGAAAAACGAAGAAC
>NZ_JACYLP010000018.1:0-150857 GCF_015272455.1 Thermoleptolyngbya sp. C42_A2020_037 | reverse complement strand
ACATTCTGCCCCCATTTTTTGTATGTTGAGCTATCTTTCAACACCTCTGGCGCTGACCATATCCCACAGCGACCCAACATCGCGGTTATTTGCTTGCATAAATCACCTGATGGGTTCGCAAAATTTCATGCCGTCGATAGGGATTTTTCAGCCCTTCTTTATCGGTTATGTCCACTTTTCTTCTGAATAGGTCTTCAAGTTCATCTTTCATATCCACCCAGTCAAATAAGCTCCAACCTGGGCTGGGGGCAAAGGTCACAAGTGCGTCAATATCGCTGTCAGAGCGGAAGTCGTCTCGCAACACGGAACCGAAGAGGGCAAATTCGATGATTTTCCAGCGATGGCAAAACTCAGCAATCTGCTCAAGAGAGGCCGGGATGCGTTGATTTAGTGGGGGGGGCAAGTTGAGAAACCATCATTCAACCTCTAGTTCAATATTTTTAGTTCAATATTTCAAATTCAACCTCTCAAATTCAATATTTCAAACCATAAGGATTGCATTTCGCTCAGATGCTTGCCTTCTATCACTCGATTATGCGGCATGGCTTTGGAGAGGATCTGGGGGCTAGGGGGACTGGGAGGAGCCAGTGGGCAATTCAAATGCGATCGCCCCTGCTGGTAGGATGAAGGCTAGTAGCAAATCTAAACAAAACCTAAAGCAGTCATGACTCACTTCCCCGATCCGGCCCCTGCCCACGGCGGGACGTTGATTAACCGAATCTGCACTCCAGAGCAACGGCAAGAGTTTTTGGATAAAGCCGACTTTTTGCCCCGGCTCCGGCTCGATGAGCGGGCCGTGTCAGATTTGGAGCTAATCGCGATCGGCGGCTTTAGCCCCCTGACGGGCTTCATGGAGCAGGCAGACTATCAGCGCGTGGTCGATGAAATGCACCTGGCTAATGGGCTGCCGTGGTCGATCCCAATCACGCTATCGGTGACGGAAGAAGAAGCCACGCCGCTGAAAGAGGGGATGCTGGTGCGGCTGGATGACTCTCTGGGGCGGTTTGTCGGGGTGCTGCAACTGACGCAAAAGTACACCTACGACAAGGTTCACGAGGCGCTGCATGTCTATCGCACCAATGAAGAAAAGCATCCCGGTGTAAAGGTGGTTTATCGCCAGGGACCGGTGAACCTGGCCGGCCCGGTGTGGCTGCTTCAGCGCGATGCCCATCCGCGTTTTCCCACCTATCAAATCGACCCGGCCGAGTCGCGGGCACTGTTTCGAGATAAGGGCTGGAAAACGATCGTCGGCTTCCAGACCCGCAACCCCATCCACCGGGCCCACGAATACATTATCAAATGCGCGATGGAAGTGGTGGACGGGCTGTTTTTGCATCCCCTGGTGGGCGCAACCAAAGAAGACGATATTCCAGCAGACGTGCGGATGAACTGCTACGAGATCATGCTGGAAAACTACTTCCCGAAGGATCGAGTGATTCTGGCGATCAACCCTGCTGCAATGCGCTATGCCGGCCCTAGAGAGGCGATTTTCCATGCGCTGGTGCGGAAAAACTATGGCTGTACACACTTCATCGTGGGGCGCGACCATGCGGGCGTGGGCGACTATTACGGAACCTACGACGCGCAGTATATTTTCGACGAATTTGACCCGCTAGCGCTGGGCATCACGCCGCTGAAGTTTGAACACGCTTTCTACTGCACCCGCACCAACCAGATGGCGACCACCAAAACCAGCCCTAGCACCCCCGAAGAGCGGATTCACCTATCGGGGACGAAGGTGCGGGAAATGCTGCGAAACGGACAACTGCCACCGCCAGAGTTTTCTCGTCCGCTGGTGGCGGCTGAACTGGCGCGGGCAATGCAGATTCCGCAGCCGTCGTTTGAGATTTAGGGTTGGGTGGGTTTGGGTAGTTGGCGGGGCGATCGCCCGGATACCGTGCTGCCCCCTCAGCAGCGATAGGATGAGAGTAGACCCCCAATCTATACGCGAGAGGACCTGAAGGAAATGGCCATTTTTCGTCAATACATTGCGCCGCTGCTGGTGGTGTTGATGTTTGTGCTGGCGCTGGTGGTAGTGAGCGCCCGCATCTTTTTGCCCGAAGACATGGCTGTGCCCGCGCCGATCGAAGCAGGGGAACAGGTTGGGCTGGGTCATTCCGACGACCTGACTGCCCTAGAAACGGCTTCCTCGCTGGATGTGCTGATTCATGGGCTGCCGGATGAAGCGGCGATCGCCCCGGCAAGCTAAGCAGTTGCAACCCGTTCTGATGACCCGTGCTTGACACTGCTGACCTATGCCCCGGATATATGATTTACCGCAGCACTGGGGTTGATCGAGCGCTGCTGGTTAAGTTTATGCAGCGCACCTACCGCGAACTGTTTCCTGGCGAAGGGTTCGACCATCTCGCGCACACCGTCGAGCAATATTTCTCTGGCGACACGCCGCTGTGGTGGGTTCGTTCTCATGCAGATAGGGGCCTGCGAATTCCCGATCCGGTGGCTTGTTTGTGGATGGGCAGCGCGGTGGATCAGGTGCGGGGCGATCGCCATGCCCACATTTTCTTGCTCTACGTCACGCCAGAGCATCGCCGCCGGAGCATTGGCACTGCGCTGATGCGGCAGGCGGAGGGCTGGGCCAGAACCAGGGGCGATCGCCAGATTGGGCTGCACGTTTTTTGCCAAAACCAGCCTGCACGGCGGCTATACGAGTCGCTAGGCTATGCGCCACAGTCTATCTGGATGGTGAAGCCGCTCGACCGCTAGGCCAAAGTAAGGGCAGGGGGCAAAGGGCAGATTTTGGGTTTTGGATTTTGGGTTTTGGATTTTGGGTTGCGGGTGGAAGCATCAAGAGCGCTGTGCAAGACTGATGTAGGTCGATTGGCGATCCAAAATCGTCAATCTAAAATCCAAAATCCAAAATCGATCCTGTCCAGATTTGTTGAACGCTTGACTCAAAAGGAGAACACCCCATGACCCCCACCGAAATTAACTGCGCCGAAGCGTGTAAAAACGGCTGCGTTCTGGGCGATCGCTGTCCCAATCAGGAATATCGCAACCAGGCATCGCAGTTTATCGAAACCACGTCGCTGGATAAGATGCTGGAAATGGCAGAGGAAGCGCTGCGCCGCAAAGCGATGGAGCCGCCCAAGTGGGTATTTCCAGAAGATGGAATCGGCCCGGATGTTGAGTAAGATACCTGGCATTGATGGGGACAGCCTGCGGAGGCACTGTGGATAACCGTCCGAGCATTGATTCAGGCGATTTTGACGATGAAGCGGTTGACGATGAAGCGTTTGACGACCTAGAGCCAGCGTCCCAAGGCATTGATGCAGCCATCGATTCAGCCGTCGATGTAACCGCCGATGTAGCCGATCTGGAGCTAGTGGTGGATGCGGGAATCGATGGGGGCGATCGCCTCGATCGCTATCTCGCAGCCCGGTTGCCCGATCTGTCCCGCGCCCGCCTGCAAAAGCTGATCGAGCAGGGGCAGGTGCGCGTCAACGGGGTTCCCTGCACGTCCAAAAAAGCGGAGATGCAGGGGGGCGATCGCCTCACTGTGTCTATTCCGCCTTCCGAGCCGATGACGCTCCAAGCCGAAGCTATTCCCCTCGACATCCTGTTTGAAGACGCACACCTGATTATTGTGAATAAGCCCGTGGGTCTGGTGGTGCATCCTGCGCCAGGCCACACCACGGGGACGCTGGTGAATGCGCTACTGGCACACTGTCCCGACCTAGCGGGCATTGGCGGCGTGCAGCGGCCAGGCATCGTGCATCGGCTGGATAAAGACACCAGCGGTGCGCTGGCGATCGCCAAGACTGATCAGGCGCATCAGCGTTTGCAGGCTCAGTTCAAAACCAAAACCGCCCGACGCACCTATCTAGCGGTGGTCTACGGTGCGCCCAAGTCAGAGTCGGGCACGGTAGATGCGCCCATCGGTCGCCACCCAATCGATCGCAAAAAAATGGCGATCGTGCCGGAAGAGCGCGGCGGGCGACGCGCCGTGACCCACTGGCAGGTGGTCGAACGCCTGGGCAATTACACGCTGATGCAATTTGACCTGGAAACGGGGCGCACGCACCAGATCCGTGTCCACAGCGCCCACCTGGGGCATCCGGTGGTAGGCGACCCGGTCTACAGCGGCGGCAAATCTGTCGGCGTGAACTTACCGGGGCAGGCGCTCCATGCCTGGAAACTGCGGCTGTATCACCCGATTTCTGAGAAAGAGATTGAGGCGATCGCCCCGCCGCCGGACTCTTTTTCGACGCTTTTGCGCGTTTTGCGACAGCGTTTTGTGTGACAAATCTCAAATTAGCGAAGGACTTGTTTACATTGCTTAAGATTATGAGTGGACTCAGACCGCCCTCAGAGAGTATTTATACCTTCGTCTAGGCAAAGGTTTCCAGAATTCTTAAGAGAATCTAAAACTCCAAATTCTGCCTCTATGGGGAATTAGTAGAGGCGGAAATGTAAACAAATATGTCGAAAATGATTTGCAGAAATATGCCGAAAAGCCTTGCCCACCAAGGCTTGATGGGAACATCTGAGCAGTTCTATACAATTTAATAACTTGTAACAAGTAAATGGGTTAACCGCATTGTATAAAGAGATTCGGAAGGGTACAAACCACAGACAGAGTACGACAATTCGCTGGTTTGCCAGGTTCTAAACCTTCTCATCTAACTGTGAAGTTTTTCTCAGATTTATGAGAAGCGCCTTGCGTCCGGGAAGATGAGTCCAGCGGCTAAGCTGTTCTCTCTTAGTCTGTGGAAGCCGTTCCAGGCTGTATGTGTCGCCGTGTTAACTCAGCACTGCTATCCATCAGCAACAGTGAAGACTGGGCTACCTTTCATCCAGTTTTTAAGACCGAACTCAACCAAAACGATTAGGAGATTGAGTCCATGTTAGATGCTTTCGCTAAAGTCGTTTCCCAGGCTGACACGAAGGGAGAGTTTCTGAGCAGCGCCCAACTCGACGCTCTGAGCAACGTGGTCAAGGATGGTAGCAAGCGTCTGGATGCCGTTAACCGCATGACCAGCAACGCTTCCACCATCGTTGCAAACGCTGCGCGCTCTCTGTTTGAAGAGCAGCCCCAGCTGATCCAGCCCGGTGGAAATGCTTACACCAACCGTCGCATGGCTGCTTGCCTGCGCGACATGGAAATCATCCTGCGCTATGTGACCTATGCAACTCTGGCGGGTGACTCTAGCGTTCTGGATGACCGCTGCCTGAACGGCTTGCGCGAAACCTATCAAGCGCTGGGCGTGCCCGGTGGTTCTGTGGCTGCTGGCGTTGCCAAAATGAAGGACGCTGCGATCGCCATCGTCAACGACCCCAACGGCATCACCAAAGGTGACTGCTCTGCGCTGGTGTCTGAAATCGCTAGCTACTTCGATCGCGCTGCTGCTGCGGTTGCGTAATTTGGCTTTGGTGATGGGCCACCGCTGTCCTGTGCAGCCTCAGGCTCTAGCCTAAGTTCTCGGCTTCTTGCCGACGGTTTTCAAAATACTCAAGGACAACTTTAGGTTTTTTAGGGAGATATCTCGACTATGAAGACCCCGATTACTGAAGCGATCGCCGCAGCAGATACCCAAGGCCGTTTCCTTAGCAACACCGAACTGCAAGCTGTCAACGGTCGCTTTGAGCGTGCCGCTGCCAGCATGGAAGCTGCTCGTGCGCTGACCAACAACGCTCAGCAACTGATCGACGGTGCTGCTAATGCCGTGTACCAGAAGTTCCCCTACACCACCCAGATGCAGGGCGCAAACTTTGCTTCCGATTCTCGCGGCAAGTCTAAGTGCGCTCGTGACATCGGCTACTACCTGCGGATCATCACCTACTCGTTGGTTGCGGGTGGCACCGGTCCTCTGGATGAGTACCTGATCGCTGGTCTAGATGAAATCAACCGCACCTTCGATCTGTCTCCCAGCTGGTATGTGGAAGCTCTGAAGTACATCAAGGCTAACCACGGTCTGTCGGGTCAGGCTGCGAACGAAGCTAACACCTACATCGACTACGCAATCAACGCCCTGAGCTAGTTGATTGTGCTTGCCCGGAAAGGTAAGCAATTGCTGGTTCATGACTGGCAGGGGTTTACCTTTCCGGGCATTGTTATATCTATGCGCGAGATTTGGGTGGGTGATGTCTAAGTTGCAGGGTCTGAGCGAACTTCTGCACCAAGCTATGCCCAATCCGCTACGCTCGCATCCATTTGCGATTGAAGATCTGTGTTTATTTCGACGCGCTTGTGGCAATGGCGGAAGCAGTCTGGGAACGCAAACGACCAGGGCCAGTGAAGTTCTGCTAGTTCGGGCTTCTGAGATTCTTGTTCTGGCGTTCGTTCTAGCCTGATGAGTTGATTTTCTGCATCGGGCGCTGAGCTTTGAGCATCCTCTCGTCACAAGGGCTTTTCAAAAACCGAGTGCCAGTTTTAGGAGGAGGAATTTGAGATGAGCGGTCTGGTTGCGGCAGATCGATTGGGCATTGCTGCGTTTTCGCCAAGCGATCGCGTAGAACTGCGTCCAAACTGGACAGAAGACGACGTGCAGGCTGTGATTTGGGCGGCCTATCGTCAAGTGCTGGGAAATGACCATTTGATGGCGAGCGAGCGCCTGACCAGCGCAGAGTCGCTCTTGCGTCAGGGGCAGATCAGCGTCCGCGATTTTGTGCGGGCAATCGCCCAGTCTGAACTGTATAAGGAAAAGTTTTTCTATTCCAATCCCCAGGTTCGATTCATCGAACTGAACTACAAGCATCTGTTGGGTCGCGCACCCTACGATGAGTCCGAGATCGCCTTCCATGTTGACCTATATAACCAGCAGGGCTACGAGGCAGAGATTAACTCCTACCTCGACTCGGCAGAATATCAGGAAAGCTTTGGCGATTCGGTCGTGCCGTCCTATCGCGGGTTCAACTCGCAGCGGGGGCAAAAGACCGTCGGCTTTACGCGCATGTTTCGGCTGTATCGGGGCTATGCCAACAGCGATCGCGCTCAGTATGGCAAGAATCGCCCCCGGCTGACGCAGGAAGTGGCTCGCAACCTGCCCATGCCGATCCAGCCGCCTTCCACAGGCCGCGTCAGCGAGTTTGTCGGCGGCGGATCTGGGCTGGTGGGTGCAGCGGCAGGCGATCGCGACCAGCTCTATCGAGTCCGCTATACCCAGTCCGCCGCCAGCGGCCGGGCCCCCCTGCGGCTCAGCAATCGCGACCTGCTCGTTTCCTACGATCAGCTTTCCACGCGCCTCCAGCAGATCAATCGCGCAGGCGGTAGGGTGCTTAGCATCAGCGCCGTCTAAGGGTTCAGGGTAGCCTCAAGAATCGCCCGCTACCCGTTTGAGTTCCGGTTTCTAGTGGTTGGGGTTTGGGGTCAGCTTCAAGCGCCAACCGCTTCCAAGCCATTCGCAAACACGAAGGAGAGATCGACCGTGCCAGTTACCGCAGCAGCATCCCGTTTGGGAACATCTCCGTATGACGGAGCGCCCCGGGTAGAACTCCGCCCCAATTACACCAAAGAGGATGTCGAAAACGTCATCCGCGCTGTCTATCGGCAGGTGTTGGGCAACGACTACCTGATGAAGTCCGAACGACTCACCAGCGCCGAATCGCTCCTCCGCGACGGCAACATCAGCGTCCGTGAATTTGTTCGCGCCGTTGCCAAGTCTGACCTTTACAAGCAGAAGTTCCTTTATGGCAACTTCCAGACCCGCGTAATCGAGCTGAACTACAAGCACCTGCTGGGTCGTGCGCCTTACGACGAGTCGGAAGTCATCTTCCACCTCGATCTGTACGAAACCCAGGGCTTTGATGCTGATATCGACTCCTACATCGACTCCGAGGAGTATCAGTCTAACTTCGGCGAAAGCATCGTGCCCTACTATCGCGGCTTCGAGTACTATGCCGGGGCCCGCACGGTCGCCTTTAACCGTATGTTCCGTCTCTATCGCGGCTATGCCAACAGCGATCGCTCTCAGGCAGAGGGCCGCGTGTCTCACCTGGCCCGCGACCTGGCTCAAAACAAACCGACCTCTATTGTCAGCCCCTCTGGGGTCGGCAGCTTTGCCTTCTTCCGTGCTTCAGACGATGTGGCTCCCAGCAAGTGCCTAGGTGGCTCCGTGGGCGAAAACACCCGCGTCTATCGGGTAGAAGTGGCAGGCCTGCGAAACGGCGGCTCTGGCGTTGGCTATCCCAAGCTGCGCCGCAGCAGCACTGCTTACCTAGTGCCCTACGATCAGCTCTCTGCCCGGATGCAGCAAATCCAGCGCCAGGGCGGTCGCATTGTTAGTGTGTCGCTAGCTAGCGCAAACTAGGTTTCAGGAATCAGGGTTTGGGACTTGGCGCTTGAGCCTTTGACTGGCTTCCAGGCTTGCGGCTTGACCTGAACCTCCTGAACCCTGATCCCTCCCTTTTATCCTCTAAACAATGGAGAACAGGACAATGTACGGTCAAACTGCTGTGGGAAGTGCCGCAAATTCGCCTTCTGGGGCGCGGATGTTTCGCTATGAAGTCGTGGGTCTGCGTCAGAGCCAAGAGACAGACAAGAACAACTACGCGATTCGCAACAGCGGCAGCGTCTTTTTCACGGTTCCTTACAACCGCATGAACGAAGAGATGCAGCGCATCCTGCGGATGGGCGGCAAGATTGTCAAAATCGAACCGCTGACGAGTGATTCATAAGCACACGATCGCCCGTCGGACGGAACGCGACCCCCCAGGTTCAGGAATGCTTGACGGAACATCGGAGACGCAGTTTGAAGAATCGACCGCTGTATCGGAAGCCGCTGGCGCAGAAGCGCTGACGGTGGAGCAGGCGATCGCCAATCTTTCCCATGCCGACACCAGCTTGCGCTATTACGCAGCATGGTGGTTGGGGAAGTTTCGTGTGTCTGATCCGGCTGCTGTGGATGCGCTGATTGCGGCACTCCGCGACGAGTCAGATCGAACCGAACTGGGCGGCTACCCGCTGCGGCGGAACGCAGCCCGGGCCCTGGGGAAGCTGGGCGATCGCCGTGCCGTTCCGGGGCTGACGGAGTGTCTTGGCTGTGAGGACTTCTACGTGCGTGAGTCGGCGGCGCAGTCGTTGGGAATGCTGGGCGATGCGTCCTGCGTGCCCGCGCTGCTGTCTCTGCTGGCGGGCGGCGTGGCGGCGGCGGTGAAGGTGCCGGGGCGGCCCCATCTGGCGCAGCCCTACGAAGCTGTTCTGGAGGCGCTGGGCGCATTGGGAGCCGTTGAAGCCATTGAGGTAATTCGCCCCTTTACTGAGCATCCACTCCAGCGGGTTCAGTATTCCGCTGTGCGGGCGCTGTACCAGTTGACGGAAGAAGCGGCCTACGGCGATCGCCTGGTGGCGGCGCTGCAAAGCGACGACATCAACCTGCGCCGCGTCGCCCTGTCGGATCTGGGTGCTGTGGGCTATCTGCCTGCCGCCGAGGCGATCGCCACTGCTGCCACCGAAAACAGCTTCAAGCTCTTTTCCCTGAAAGGGCTGCTGGAACGCGCCATGCGTCAGTCGCCCCACAGCCTCAGCGCCGATGCGGTCAAAGTGATGACGCTGATGGACGGAATGCTCTAAGCCATCTGCCAGGTTGTCAGTTGAAGAAGAAAGCAGTGGGGAAAAAAGCCCTGCATCTTTATCTCTCAACGCTGTGTCCCATTCACGCTAATCTCGTCGCTCCCTCCCTATTCCCCTGCTCTGCTCATGTCCACCCCGCTTGCCACCCTTATTGCCGACATCGACCGGGCCGATTCCCCGGAACGACTGATCGCGGCAGTGCAGGCGCTAGCGGCGGCGCGTCTAGAAGAGGGCATCCCAACGCTGATTCGAGCGCTGGGGTTCAACAATCCTGGCGCAGCAGTGATGGCGGTGAAGGGACTGGTGCAGATGGGCGAAGCGGCGGTGATGCCCCTGCTGACGCTGCTGGACGACTACAACTACGGCGCGCGGGCTTACGCAATTCGGGCGCTGGCGGCGATCGCCGATCCGCGCGCGTTGGACGTGCTGGTGTCGGCCGCCGAGACGGACTTTGCTCCCAGCGTGCGCCGCGCGGCCACCAAGGGCGTGGGGCAGTTGCACTGGCTCAAGCTGGCAGACTCCGAGCGGGCGATCGCCCAATCTCGCACCTACGATACGCTGGTTCGCATCCTGGACGATGCCGACTGGTCAATCCGCTATGCGGCGATCGCCGGACTGCAAGCCCTGGGACAGTCCGCACCCGACTTGCAGCCTCAGATTCTCGAAACGCTGCGAACTCTCGCAGACTCGGATATTGCCGTGCAGGCGCGGGTTCAGTGGGCGATCGCCACGCTGCAATCTCCCCAGCCTGTTCCCAACAGTTTCCCTAGCTCCCAAACCCCAATCCCAAACCCCTAAACCTCTAACCACCATGTCAATTCCCCTGCTCGAAATCACACCCAAAACCCAGAACCAGCGCGTACCCGGCTACGACGTTCCAGATGAGGATGACGCTCGGATCTATCGCCTGACGGATGCTACCTCCGACACCGATGTCAACAACATCATTTGGGCTGGCTACCGCCAGATTTTTAGTGAGCATCTGATTTTGGAAAGCTATCGGCAGGCGTTTTTGGAATCGCAACTGCGGAACCGCGCGATTTCCGTGCGCGAGTTTATTCGGGGGCTGGGCAAGTCGGAAGTCTATCGAGAGCAAATCGCCGAACTCAACTCCAACTATCGAGTCGTCGAGCTGACGGTGCAGCGCTTTTTGGGTCGCCCCTCCTACGGCAAAAAGGAGCAAATCGCCTGGTCAATTGTGATTGCCACAAAGGGTCTGCACGGCTTCATCGATGCGATCGTAGACAGCGATGAATATCGCTCTAACTTTGGCGACGACATCGTGCCCTACCAGCGCCGCCGCATGGAGGCACGACCGTTTAATCTGGTGAACCCGCGCTATAACGACTATTGGCGCGGTCGCCTGTTGGAGCGGGAAATGATGACCCGTTCTTACTACCAGGTGCGGCAGTATCAGGCGGGCGAACTGGACAAGAAAGTGGTGCGGCAAGCGATTCCGGCATCCTTCTTCATCATGGCAAAGGGCATCATCACGCCCCAGCTTACGCCCCAGCGCGATGTCGCCCGCTCCACCTCCAGCGCCATCAAGGTGCCCGACATGAGCCGCGAAGACAACGGCACCCCCAAGCCCACTGTCAAACCTGTCGCCGCTCGGTTGCCTTACAGCTACATCCCGCCGCTGAAGAAGAACTAGGTGACAGGGGTCAGAACTTAGGGATCAGAAAGATTGCTCCGCAACGCCTACGCGAACAGGAGCCAGGCAACAGACCTGCCTTCTCAACGCCCAAAAACCTGACCCAGCCTCTGCCCCCTAACCCCCCTCGCGCTAGCGTTGCGGAGCAACAACCCCTAATCCCTAACCCCTCAAAGAACATGAGCATTCCCCTTCTTGCATACAAACCTGCGTCTCAAAACCAGCGCGTGCCGGGTTATGAAGTCGGCAACGAGGACACCCCCTATATCTATCGCCTGGAAGACGCAGCCGATAACTCCGACATCGAGCAGCTAATTTGGGCGGCCTATCGCCAAGTATTCAGCGAGCACGTCATTTTGAAAAGCAGCCGTCAGGGTGATTTGGAATCGCAGTTAAAGAACCGCTCGATTACAGTGCGGGACTTTATTCGCGGGCTGGCGAAGTCGGAAACCTACCGCAAGCTGGTGGTGGAAACCAATTCCAACTACCGGATTGTGGACATTACGCTGAAGCGCCTGCTGGGCCGTGCGTCCTACAACCAGGATGAGCAAATTGCCTGGTCAATTGTGATTGCCACCGAGGGCTTTGAGGGCTTTGTCGATCAACTGCTAGACAGCGACGAATACAGCACCAACTTTGGTGACAACACGGTTCCGTACCAGCGGCGGCGCTATCGCGATCGCCCCTTTAACCTGGTGACTCCCCGCTATGGAGACTATTGGCGCGATCGCCTAGAAGCCGAGCGCTACAAGTGGGGCGACGTTCGTAACTTCCTCGAAATGGCGAAGGCCGTACAACCGAAGCCGATGCAATTCACCTCGGTGTCTACAGCGAATATCAAAATTCCCGACATGAGCCGCAGCAGCACCCCAGCGGGCGTGCCCGTATCGATCAGTCCTTCGGCCAGTTTCCCTGTCCGCTAAAGGTCTGGACTTCAGGTGTTGGTGGTTTGTTCGGGCTTTTTGGTACGGGCTTTTGGGTATGGGCTTTTTGTGCAGACTGCGGATCAACCGCCAACACTTGAAATCCGGTTTTAAGATATGCGCTTTCCCGTTTTACACTTTCCGTCCTAACATTGTGACCTCTTGCATGAGAGCAACTGGGTTTAGTCAATTCAAAATACGATTCACGCTGGTTTTCTCGCTAGCTTTCTAAACGTTGACTAAGCTGCATTTCAGAACCGTTCGTTTTTTTGTCAGGAGTTTGTTCGTTTGTTTTAAAGCGTGTGTATTTTGGCTTACAGTTTTTGGGATAAAGGGCGATCGCCTGCTTACCGCATCCAATCCCTCCAGTTCCCTAAACCTGAACAAAACACTGCTCGTTTTGATTCAAGCCAGCGTGAATTCCTGATTCTCAACTCTGTGCAAGAAGTCTCTTCACCTTTCATATTTTGAAGGAGAAATCGAGATGACATTGCCTCTTTTAGACTACAAGCCAACCACGCAAAATCAGCGGGTTTCCAGCTTCGGCACGGTCGATACCAACGGCGACATTCTCTATGTCTATCGGCTCGAAGATTCTCGTGGTGCCGATGAAGTAGACGAGCTGATCAACGCCGCCTATCGCCAGGTGTTTAACGAGCAAGAGCAGCTTCGGTTTAACCGGCAAATTGCGCTGGAAACCCAGCTTCGCAACCACTCCATTTCCGTGCGGGACTTTATTCGCGGATTGGCCAAATCTGAGCGCTTTTATCGGCTGGTGGTGGAGCCAAACAACAACTATCGTCTGGTGGAAATGTGCCTGAAGCGGCTCCTTGGTCGTGCGCCCTACAGCAAAGACGAAGAAATCGCCTGGTCGATTGTGATTGCCACCAAGGGTTGGGGCGGCTTCGTGGATACGCTGATCGACAGCGACGAATACGCTCAGGCGTTTGGCGACAACGTGGTGCCCTACCAGCGCAAACGGATGGGCGATCGCCCCTTCAGCTTCACGCCGCGCTATGGAGCCGCCTACCGCGACAAGCTGCCGAAGCCCCGCCCCTATGTCCCTGTCGGTCGATTTGCCCTGAACTTTGACCAGCCCTTCGACCTGCAAGCCTTCCTCAAGACGGCCAACTGGGGGCGCGTGTCGATTGTTGTGCTGACGCTGGTGCTGATGCTGGCCGTGCTGGCGCTGGTGGGTTCGCTGCCCGGAGCCGCAGGGTAATCTAGCTCTCATTTGCAAAAAAGCTGATTGCAGATGGAGTCTAGGGGTTCAATCCACGGGATAATAAGCCAAAGACTGTCGTTAGACTGCTGGCTTGAACCATTTCAGACGTTCCATAAAACTGAAGGGAGATACTTGAATGGCGTTGCCGTTGCTTGACTATAAACCAACCACTCAGAACCAACGGGTTCGCAGCTTTGGCGCTGCTGACCAGAACGAGGACACTCCGTACATCTATCGCCTCGAAGACGCTGCGGACGATTCCGATATGCAGCAAGTCATCTGGGCGGCCTATCGTCAGGTGTTTAGCGAACATCAGATCCTCAAATTCAACCGGCAGCCCGCGCTGGAATCTCAGCTCAAGAACCGTGTGATCACCGTGCGCGACTTTGTGCGCGGGCTGGCGCTGTCTGAGCGCTTCTATAGCCAGGTCGTGAGCGTGAACGACAACTATCGCTTGGTGGACATTACGCTGCGCCGCCTGCTGGGTCGCAAAGCCTACAACCAAGACGAAACCATTGCCTGGTCAATCGTCATCGCTACCAAGGGCTTCGACGGTTTTGTGGACGCGCTGCTAGACAGCGAGGAATATACCAACGCCTTTGGCGACTACACTGTGCCCTACCAGCGCAAGCGCATGGGCAACCGCGATGAGGGTCGTCCGTTTAACCTGGTCACGCCGCGCTATGGCGAAGAGTTTCGCGACAAAGTGGGAACCACCAAGACCGACTGGCGCTTTGTGGTGGAAAAGTTCTACAGCCGCAAGTTTCAGGAGCGGATGCTGTCCGAGGGCGACCCCCGCAAGTATCGCGACATGGCCGCCGCTGTGGGTGCCAAGGGCAACTATGCTCAAACGCTTCGCGCCAACGATATCGACTATTTGAACAAGGTGCCCTATCGCGGTCGCCGCTAGTGGGGTTCAGGGGTTAATGGTTCGGGATGAGTCGTGGGGCGATCGCCCTATTGAGCATTCCACATTCGCTCTAAATTCGCTCTAACAAACCTCATCAGCTTGCCAATATCGCCAGAGCGCGACCTCCAGAATCCGGTTTTGCAAATCTTGAAGCTGCTCACAGATAGCGCTGCCTAAAGCGCCGCCCAGCGAGTGGTTTTGGGATCTGCAAAGCCGGATTTAGTTTTTGCGCCTTTGCTTCAAGACTTCATCACGGCATAACGCTGAGCCAGCCGATGGCGCTAAGCCAGCCAGCCTACGCGAGTCAGCGGCAAATTCCAGCAGGTCTCAGACTTTGGACGCAGCAGCGTTTGATAAAGCCCCATCTGATTTTGTTCAAAGCCGAGGGCAGAGCCAAGCAGATAGGCCCGCCAGAGTTGCAGATAGCGATGGGGCAGCGTTTCAGGCATAGTGCTGGGCCAGCGGCCCGATCGCTCACCGTTTTCTAGCATTCGGTTCCGCATTGCGTCGCCCAGGAGCCGTTTTGCCTGAGCAGCAGCGTTTCGCAGATTGGCTTCCCAGCAGCGCAGGGTTTTGGCGTAGTGGAGTCGCCATCCATCTACGTCCACAATTTCCCAGCCGGCCGCCTCAGCGGCATCCAGCACCGTTGAGAGGCGCAGCAATTCGCCGTGGGGAAAGATGTAGCGGTTGATGAACCGTTCACCCAGGCTGCTGCCGTTCCACTCAGTGCTAGCAGTGATGCCGTGGTTGAGGAATAGCCCGCCTGGTTTGAGCGATCGCCCGATGCGTTGAAAATAAACGGGCAGGTTCCTGCGACCGACATGTTCCACCATGCCCACGGACACGATCTTGTCAAAGGTGGGCGTTTGGGGCAAGTCGCGATAGTCCATCCATTGCACCTGGAGGCGATCGCCCAAGCCCCGTTCCGCAATTTTCGCCTGGTTATAGTCCAGTTGCGCCTGACTGAGCGTAATGCCGACGCCACGCACCCCGTAGCGCTCTACCGCCCAGCGCAGCAGCGCCCCCCAGCCACAGCCAACATCCAGCAGCGTTTCCCCTGGCGACAGGCGCAGCTTGCGGCAAATCAGGTCTAGCTTTGCCTCCTGTGCTTGGGCCAGCGACATTTCCTCGGTTTCAAAATGGGCGCAAGAATAGACCATCTGTGGATCAAGCCAGAGCCGATAAAAGTCGTTGCCCATGTCGTAGTGGTGATGGATGGCGGCTCGGTCTTGCTCTGGCGTGTGGCGCGTTTTTTCGGGAGTAGAACTGGGCTGGGTTTTGAGGGAAGGCAGCGACAGGGCGGCGCGAGCGGCTTGCAGTGTGGCGAAGTTGAGCGGCATGGGCACTCGGCCCAACTGCTGCATTGCAATAACCAGTGTTTCCAAATCGCCTACGAAGTCACAGTCGCCGTTGAGATAGCCCTCTACCAGGATGAGCGGATCGCGACGCAGCAAGAGCGATCGCACGATGCCGGGATGCCAAATCTGGAGCGTCAATGGCGGTGGATTGTCGGCATTGCAGTGAACCCAGAGTTGCTCACGTCCCCAAAAATCCAAGCAAAGGGGCACAGATATATGACTCAATGCGGCTTCTAGCCAAGTGCGGAGGGCAGGCGGTAGGGCGATCGCCCACTGTGGGGCGGCGGAAGCCCTAGACCGTTGCAATTCTGAAACAACCATCGGAGTGTCCTCCAGTTGAATCTGAGTCTAGTTATTCTAGGATAGTGTTTGCGTTGGGCAGGCTGCTTTGGCAGGTTCCAGGGCGTAACACAACTTCAGGAGACGGGTTTCGGAAACGGGTTTCGAGGCTCTTCGAGAACTCCGGGAACTGAACCCCGTGAACGAGTAGAGAAGCGTTTTACCGATCGAGTGCATGGCAGGACATAGTAAATGGGCGAACATTAAGCGGCAAAAGGCTCGCGTGGATGCCGTCAAGGGCAAAACGTTCGCAAAAATTTCTCGACAAATTATCATTGCGGCGCGAAACGGCGTGCCCGATCCGGCGGGTAATTTTCAGCTCCGCACGGCGATCGAAAACGCCAAGGCAGCGGGCATTCCCAATGACAACATCGAGCGGGCGATCGCCAAAGGCTCAGGCAAACTGGCGGGCGACAACCTCGAAGCCATTCGCTATGAAGGCTACGGCCCCGGCGGCATCGCCATCTTGATCGAAGCGCTGACGGACAACCGCAACCGCACTGCCGCCGACCTGCGGGCCGCCTTCAACAAGCGTGGCGGCAACTTGGGCGAGACGGGCTGCGTCGGCTGGATGTTTGAGCAAAAGGGCGTGGTGACGGTGAAAGCGCCGCCGCCCGCCAGCAAAAAGGAACTGCCTGTGATCGACGAGGATGACCTGCTGGAAGCCTCTCTGGAAGGCGGCGCAGAGTCCTATGAGCTAATTGCGCTAGAAGACGACATTCCCGGTGCAGAAGTCTTCACCGATCCGACCAACCTAGAAGCCCTGACCCAAGCCCTCAAAGACCGAGGCTATCCGGTTATCCAGGCAGAGCCGCGCTGGTTCCCAAACAACAGCGTTGAAGTCAGCGACCCCGCCCAGGCTTCTGACCTTTTGCGGCTGATGGATGCGCTGGAAGACCTGGACGATGTGCAGTCCGTCACGGCTAATTTTGAAATGTCGGACGAGCTGATGTCGCTCAGTATGGCGTAAGAAGGAAGAAGGAAAAACAAAGAACGAAAAACGAAGAACGAAGAACGAAAATTTTTCCCTCTTCGTTCTTCGTTCTTCGTTCTTCTCTCTTCTTTTTTCCCCTGCTAGCTTCCCAGCAAAAAGTACGTCGTCATCTCGCCTTTGCCTTTGACCTCGATGGGGCCGCGCTTCTCGAATTGGAACTTGTCTTGCAGGCGCTCGTAGGTGGTGGCGCTGACCTGGATGCAGCCGGGCAGGGAGAGCGACTCCATGCGGCTGGCGATGTTCACTGTGTCGCCCCAAAGGTCGTAGGTGAATTTTTTGATGCCGATGACCCCTGCGCCGACGGGGCCGGTGTTGATGCCGACGCGCATTTGCAGGGGGCCAAAGCCGGGGTGGATATGGCTGATGTTAATCTGGGCGATCGCCTTTTGCATATCCAGCGCCATCTGGGCGATCGCCTCTGCATGACCCGCCTGGGGCAAGGGTAGCCCGCCGACGACCATATAGGAATCGCCAATGGTTTTGATTTTCTCTAGACCGTGCAGTTCTGCAAGCTGGTCGAAGGTGGAAAAAATCTGGTTCAGCAGCGCCACCAGTTCTGCGGGGGAAAGCTTGGAGGAGAGTTCTGTAAAGTTCACCAAATCGGCAAACAGGACGGTGACTTCGGTGAAATTGTCGGCGATGGTTTGGGAGCCTTGCTTGAGCTGGTCGGCGATCGCCTTGGGCAACACGTTCAGCAGCAGCCGTTCAGATTTTTCCTGCTCTGCCTGGATGAGCTTCAGGTAGGACTGTTCCTGGTCGCGCAGCCGCTTTTTCTCCAGACACGCGCCGATTCGCGCCTTCAGCAGTGTCGGGTTAAACGGCTTAAACAGGTAATCTTCGGCCCCTAGTTCGATGCAGCGCACGACGCTCTCGATGTCATCCAGCGCCGAAATCATGATCACCGGAATATGGCGCAGGTCGGGGTCTTGCTTCAACTGCTCCAGCGTTTCGTAGCCGTTTAGCTCCGGCATCATCACGTCCAAAAGCACGAGGTCAAAAGGCTGCGATCGCATCTTGTCAATGGCTTCGCGCCCATTATTCGCCGTCACAATCGTATGCCCCTGGCGCTGGAGCCGCCGAGACAGCAAATCGCGGTTCATCTCGTTATCATCGACAACTAGCAGAACGCCTTGCTCAGGAGTCATTTCAGCGAGCCTTCCCCCAAAATCGCCTGAATTTTGCCTGTCAGCCGCGCAAAGTCCACTGGTTTTGTATCGTAATCATCGCATCCCGCTTCTCGACACTTTTCCTGATCTCCCGCCATTGCGTGGGCCGTCAGGGCAATAATGGGAATTTCCTTCGTTTCGGATGCTGCTTTGAGCGTGCGCGTTGCCTCCCAGCCGTCCATCACGGGCAGGCTCATGTCCATCAAAATCAAGTCCGGCCGCTCCGCTTGGGCCATTTCGACTCCCTGCGCTCCATCTGTTGCAATCAGCACCTCCGCGCCCCGCCGCAGCAGCCGCCGCGAGAGCATATCCCGATTCATTTCGTTATCTTCTACCAAGAGTATCTTAGGCATTTTTCAGATTCTCCTCCCATCATCTCTTTATCTCTCAATCCTGGCTGTCATGCGGATTGCTGGCAGGCATCCACCAACTGACGAATTCTCACCAGCAGGTCTTCCTGGCTGTAGGCTCCTTTTTGCAGGATTTGTTCAACGTAGCCGCGCAGGCGAAACTGGTCTTCGGCCGTAATGTCTTTGGCGGTGATGATAATAATGGGGAGCGATCGCCATTCTTCGTGCTGCTGCAATTCTGCGACGAAACCAAAACCGTCCAGTTCCGGCATCATTAGATCCAGCAGGATTAGCTCTGGCTGGACGGTTTGCAGCTTTTCTAGGGCCACACGCCCGTTTTCGGCTTCGATCACCTGCCAGTGTTCTTTTTCCAAAAGTTGGCGCAGCAGGTCACGGTTGGCGGGGTCGTCTTCCACGACCAGAATGGGGCAAGTGGGGCGATTGCACTCATACTTTTTCAGCACCGAGAGCAACTGGTGGCGATCGATCGGCTTGATCAAGTAGTCCGACGCACCCAGCGCATAGCCCCTGTTTTTGTTGTCCAGCATCGTCAGCATAATCACGGGAATATTGGCCAGGTCTGGATTGCTCTTAAACGCCGACAGCAGCATCCAGCCGTCCATCTTGGGCATCATCACGTCTAGCGTAATGGCGATGGGGCGGATGCTTTGCGCCAGAGTCAGCCCCTCTTCGGCGGTGAGGGCGCTGTGGACGGTGTAGCCTTCGCGGGCAAGCTGGCGGCGGAGCAGGTCGTGAATCGCCGGGTCGTCGTCGATCACCAGAATCGGGCGATCGGGGCGGGGCGGACTCTCTCCACAATCCTCGCCCTCGTCAACCGCTGCCATCCGATCTGCGTCAGCATCGGGTGCAGCGTCAGGATGATGAACGACCTGGGGCAGCGTCATGGTGAACGTACTGCCTTCGCCCAACTTGCTTGTAACGGTAATGTCGCCGCCCATCATTTGGCAAAACCGCTGGGCGATCGCCAGCCCTAGCCCCGTACCGCCATACTTGCGGGTGGTCGAAGCGTCTGCTTGGGTAAAGGCTTGGAACATCTTTTCTAGTTGCGCTTCGGTCATGCCGATGCCCGTATCCGTTACTTGGAAGCAAATCATGGGTGCGGTCGTGTCAGGATGCGGGTGCTTGTCTACTGTGAGCGTAATTGTTCCGTTTTCGGTGAATTTGGCGGCATTACTCAGCAGGTTCAGCAGATTTTGCCGCACCTTAGTCAGGTCGGCGTGCATGGTTTCTAGTTGGGGACTGGCTTGAACCACCAGCGTGTTGTTGTTCTTGCTCACCAGTGGGCTAACCGTGTGGACGACCTCGCTGAGCAGATCGGGCAGACAAAATTCTTCCAGATACAGATCCATCTTGCCCGCTTCGATTTTCGACAAATCCAGGATGTCGTTGATCAAGCTGAGCAGGTGGCGTCCGGCAGTGTGGATTTTCTGCAAGTCGGGAACCAGATCCGCCTGTCCTAGGTCTTCTGCCTCTTCTTGCAGCATTTCGCTATAGCCAATGATGGCGTTCAGCGGCGTGCGGAGTTCGTGGCTCATGTTGGCCAAAAACTGGCTCTTGGCGCGGTTTGCTTGCTCTGCCGTTTCCTTTTGCCGCAGCAGTTCCTCGGCCCGCTGCCGCTCGGTGATGTCGCGCAAGGTCAGGATAATGCTCTCCACCGCCGGATTATCCAGCAGGTTCGTGCCCACGGCCTCTAGCCGGGCCCAAGAGCCATCGATCCGGCGCAGTTGGATCTGAAAGGGCAATGTAATTCCGGGCTGGTGGACGGCGTGGTGGATGGCGATGCGGGCGGTGGTGTGGTCGTCGGGATGGACGAACTCAAGCAGGGGCTTACCGTACACATTTTGCGGCTCGTAGCCCAGGACGGCTTTGAGGGCGGGGCTGCTGTAGCGGAGCTGGCCGTCGGCGCTGAGCAGCATGACGATATCGGACGTGTTTTCAATAATCGAGCGAAAATATTCTTCTCGGCGGTGCAGTTCAGCTTTGGCCTGGTGTAGCCCTTGTTCGCGATCGCGCACTTCCCCCACCATCCGCTGAAACACTCGCGCCAGCGTGCCTAGTTCGTCTTGGCGGCTGGCCACGTCTGCCAGCGTTTCTGTGTCAAAGTCTTCTGTTTTCATGGCGGCCTTGATCGCGTCGGCAGCATCGGTGAGGCGAGCGACAGGCTGCGTAACGCGCCGCGACAGGAGCAGCGACCCCAGCAGGCCGGCGGCCATGATGCCCGTTGAGGCCAGGGCAATGTGATAGAGATCGCGCTGGAGAGCGCTGCGAACAGAATCGGTGGCCAGATAGACCAGCGTTGCTCCCTGAATCCAGTTGGCGTTGCCCCGAATCGGCACGGCGACCTTGAGCAGGTTTTCGTCTAGGTAGGTGTCGGACTGTCCAGTTGCCAACACGCGAATTAGCTTAGTGCGATCGCCCGCCGACAGGCTGACAATATTGCCACTGCTGGAGGTGACGCTGCGAGCCAGGTTGTTGAGCTGGCGATCGACAATCCGAATGCCCACCACTGCATTGCCATCCACCAGTTCATTGGTGAGGCGCTCTAGCCCAATCTGCTGGGGCAGGGTTTTGAGGATTTCGGCATTGTGCCCGATTTGCACGATACGGGGCTGATCGACCCCCTTCACGGCGACATACTTGAAGATTTTGCCGTCGGTGTCCCGCGCTCGCGCATCTATATCGACCGTGGCCGCTCCCCCCATCAGCAAAGACTGAAAGCTGAGCGCCTGGGGTTGCTGAATGCCTTGGATAGACTGGTTTTGGTATTCCACTGTGCCCATACGATCGGTAATCCAAAATTCGTCGATCGCGGTGGTTTGGGTAATTTCCTCTAGCTGCTGATTGATTTCGGCGGGGCTGAGGTTGGCTCGCTGGGCGATCGCCACCAGCCGTGCGGTCAGCGCCGCCTGAGCCAGCATCTGGTCGCCCATCATCGTATCCACATCGGCAGGAACCTGGTTGGCAAACCGCGACATTCGCGCCAAAAACTCCGCAATCAGTAATCCGTTAGATTCCGTTTGCGCCAGGATCGACTGGCGAGTGCCCCAGGACAACACGCCTGTGGTGACTGCGACCGTTGCCGCCAGCAGCGAGGTCACCATTAGCAGGATGCGGAGTTGAAGCTTCATAGCGCACTCGACAAGTGAAGGAGGACAGCGTCGCGAATTTGGTTGAGAAAATCACCCGAAGCGTCAGCGTTATGCTGATCCTGCTGAAGAAACTGCTCTAGCCGACCATTCAGCCGAGACTGGTCGGCCGGGCTGAGGTCGCGGGTGAGCAGGCTGATCACCGGGGGAACGCGCCCGCCCATTGTTCGCAGCGGATAAACATGCTGAAACCCCTCTTTGGCTAGCACCAGCAAGTCTACGAGCAGCACATCGGGCAGCAGCGCATCCACGGCTGAGGACGATTGTGGACTGGGATGGGGCAGGGTGTCCTGGGGGCGATCGCCCTCCGTTACGCGCCAACCCGCCTGCTCTAGCACCTGTCGCAGGATGGAGCGCGTGGCCCGGTCTTGATGCACCAGCAGCGCTCGATTGCCTGTTTTAGACGGGGGTGGCGATTGGTAGGTTTGCAGCAGGGCCGTCAGTCGGGCAAAGTCTGCGGGCCGGGTGAACTGGTCGGCAATGCCCAATACCATTCCTTTGGGGGGATGAAGGCTGACGGGCAGTTCGTCAGGGGGTGTGGCGGTCAGCATGACGGGAACGCCGGCCAGAAGCGGATCGTCCTTGAGGGTCGCCAGCACCGCCCAGCTATCCAGCGCGGGCATCAGCACATCCAGCACAATAAGCTCTGGCTGTAGCTCCTGCGCCAGCCGCAGGCCCTCCTGCCCGCACCAGGCCGTGACCACGCGATAGCCCTCCTGGTTCAGGCTTTGCACCATCCAGTCGCGGATGCCCCGGTCGTCGTCGATGATCAGCACCAGCGGGCGATCGCGCGTCGAGGGTTCCTGGTGCTGATAGACCGGGGAGAACAGGGAAGGGCGATCGCGACTGACCAGAGGCAGCCGCAGCGTAAACGTAGACCCATGCTCTGGCTCACTTTCTACCGAAATCGTGCCGCCCAGCATCTCGCAATAGCGATAGCTAATCGACAATCCCAGCCCCGTCCCGCCATAGCGTCGGGTAGAAGACTCGTCGCCCTGAGCAAACGGCTGAAAAATCTTCTCGCGCTGTAATGGAGCAATCCCAATCCCCGTATCGCTCACCCGAAACTCTACAAACGCTCCGCCGGGGACAGGGAACGCTGCCTCTGCCGCAAATTTTGCTCCGTCCTCCCAGCCCGCCGCCTCCAGCCCCTTCACCGCCACCGTCAGCGTAATAGAACCCTGCTCTGTGAACTTGGCAGCATTGCTTAGCAGGTTGACCAAAATCTGCCGCACTTTCGACAGGTCGCTGTACATCGTGCCCAGATGATCGGGACACTGCACTTGCAGCGTGTTGCCATGCTCCAACACCAGCGGACGCACCGTGTTCACCACTTCTTGCAGCAGTGGGTTTAGCACCACCGTCTCCAGATCCAGCGACACTGTGCCTGCCTCCAGCGCGGAGATATCGAGGATGTCGTTGATGATGCCCAGCAGGTGTTGCCCAGAGGTACGGATTTTCCGCAAATCGGGAATCAGATGGGTAATTCCTTCCGCCTGCAAGTCTTCCTGCACAATTTCGCTGTAGCCGATGATGGCGTTCAGCGGCGTTCGCAGTTCGTGGCTCATGTTGGCTAGAAACACACTCTTGGCGCGGTTGGCGGCTTCGGCCGACTCTTTTTCTGCCTGGAGCTGCCGCAGGTAAGATTGTTCCTGGTCGCGCAGCCACTTGCGCTCTAGGCAGGCTCCCGTCCGCGCTTGCAGCAGCACTGCGTTCAGCGGTTTGAGCAGATAATCTTCGGCTCCCAGTTCGATGCAGCGCACCACGCTATCCAAGTCATCGGCGGCGGAAATCATAATCACCGGAATGCTCTGAAGCGCCGGGTCCGCCTTCATCTTTTCCAGGGTTTGCACGCCGCTGAGGCCCGGCATGATGATATCCAGCAGCACCAGGTCAAACGGCTGACTTTGCAGCAGTTCTAGCCCTTCTTGCCCGCTTTCTACGGTGGTCACCGAGGCCACCCGATCGCTGAGGCGACGGGCCACCAGCAGGCGCGTTACCGCTTCATCATCAATCACCAGTACCGATCCCCAGCCCAGTTTCATAGGGAAACCTCCCGAACCCTGGTGGGACGGTGGCGAATGCAGGTTAACACCAGATCATGGACTTCATGCAGCAGCTCGTCGCGGCTGTAGGTGCCCTTTTGCAAGATTTGCTCCACATAGCCATTTAGCCGCAGATGGTCGGCCGGGGTGAGGTCGAGGGCTGTGACGACGACGATTGGGAGCGATCGCCATTCGGGGTTCTCTCGCACCGCGTGGATAAACTGAAAGCCATCCATCTCTGGCATCATCAAGTCGAGCAAGACCAAATCGGGGCGCTGTTGTTGGAGAACCTGTAACCCCACGCGCCCGTTCTCGGCCTCGGCTACTTGCCAGTGTTCCCGCTCCAGCATTCGGCGAAACATCTGACGGATGTCGGAGTCGTCTTCGACCACCAGCACCCGACGGGTTTGCGTCGCATCCCCTGATCTGTTGGACTGGAACTTTTGCAGCAGGTGGGTGAGCCGCTGATAGTCGATGGGTTTGGTGAGATAATCCGCTGCGCCCAGGGCAAAGCCCCGGTTTTTGTCGTCCACAATCGTCATCACGACGACGGGAATTTCTGCCAAGTCGGGATCGGCTTTGAAAGCCGATAGCACGCTCCAGCCGTTTGTGTCAGGCATCAGCACGTCTAGTGTAATTGCATCGGGGTGAATCTGGCGGGCAAGCTGCAAGCCTTCTGTGCCGTTGGCGGCCGTTTCTACCCGAAAGCCCTCCTTGGTCAGGTAGCGCTGCACCAGGTCGCGCACGGCGGGGTCGTCGTCGATCACTAGCACGGTTTTGCGCTTCCCGCAGGGATCGCTTCCCAAATCGTCCGGATCGGGGTGGGCATTGTCGCAAGACGGGCGATACTGCTCCGCAACAGTGCTGCGATATTGCTCCGCAACGCTGTCGCGATCGCCCTTCTGAGGAGTCTCCTGAGCCGTGTCCGCAGCAGGGGTCAGGACGGGCAACGCCTCGATCTGCTTGGGGTCAACCACCTGCATCGGCAGCCAGATCGTAAAGGTGCTGCCCTTGCCCACCTCGCTCGACACCGTGATGTCGCCGCCCATCATCTGGCAAAAGCGGCGGCTGATGGCCAGCCCCAGCCCCGTGCCGCCATATTTCCGCGTGGTCGAAGCGTCCGCCTGGGTAAATGCCTGGAACACCTTCGCCATCTGCTCGACCGTCATGCCAATGCCCGTGTCGGATACTTGAAACAAGATAAAAGTGGCAGGCGCAAGGCTGAGTGGCGCGTCGGGGTTTTCGTAAGCAAGGCTGGTGATTTCGCGCTTTGCGACCGTGAGGGTGACGGAGCCGTTTTCGGTAAATTTGGCGGCGTTGCTGAGCAGGTTAAACAGCGACTGGCGCACCTTGGTCAGGTCGGCGTGCATGGTGCCCAGATCGTCGGGGCAGTGAATCGAGAAAGTATTGTGGTTTTTGGCCATGAGCGGCTCGATGGTCGCCTGCACCTCCAGCAAGAGCAACTCTGGCTCGAAGGTTTCCAGGTATAGCTCCATGCGGCCAGCCTCAATCTTGGAAATGTCGAGGATGTCGTTGATCAGCGCCAGCAAGTGCTGCCCTGCACCGCGAATTTTTTCTAAATCGGGCACGATGTCGCCATAGCCAAAGTCGTGGGCATCTTCTTGCAGCATTTCGCTGTAGCCGATGATGGCGTTGAGCGGGGTGCGTAGCTCGTGGCTCATGTTGGCGAGGAACTGGCTCTTGGCGCGGTTGGCCTCTTCGGCGGCTTCTTTGCCCCTGCGGAGGGCTTCTTCTGCTGCTTTGCGATCGCTGATATCCCGCTGCACCGAAATCCAGTGGGTGTATTCTCCCCGCTGGTTGGCAATGGGTACCATTTCGATTTCCACCCAAAATTCCGAGCCATCCTTGCGGTAGTTAATCAGCTCTAGCTGAACCGACTTCCACTGCGC
Organism: Thermoleptolyngbya sp. C42_A2020_037; assembly: GCF_015272455.1. Taxonomy (NCBI): domain Bacteria; kingdom Bacillati; phylum Cyanobacteriota; class Cyanophyceae; order Oculatellales; family Oculatellaceae; genus Thermoleptolyngbya; species Thermoleptolyngbya sp. C42_A2020_037. The sequence continues at coordinate 125,287 of NZ_JACYLP010000018.1, read as the reverse complement.
TAGGTCGGCCCGCGCCTGCGCCACTGTCTCTCGGTCAGTGCCCGGCCCCTGGAACATAGCAGGATTTTTGCCGATGACTTCTTCCGGCGCGTAGCCCGTCATGTGGGCAAAGGCTTCGTTCACGTAGACAATCTTGAGGTTTGCCGGGTCGCCCACTTCCATGATCATCACCGCGTCATTGGTATTGACCACGACCGACTCCAGCAGGCGCAAGCGCTCCTCGGTCTCCTTACGCTCGGTGATGTCGAACAGCACCCCGTCTAGGCACAGCAACTCGCCGTTTTCGTAAATTCCCTGTCCTTTTTCGTAGACCCAGCGGATGCTGCCGTCTTTGTGCTGGATGGGGTATTCCAGGATATAGGGCTGCTTTTGGGCGATCGCCTCTTCCACCGTCTGGGCAATGATCAGTTGATACTCCGGCGGAGTGATGTCATTGATACTCAGTAGTCGATTGCCGATGAACTCCTCTGGCTCATAGCCCGTCAAGTTACGAATCGGGTCGCTAATGTATTCCATCGTCCAGTGTTCATCGCAGGCGCAGCGATAGACCACGCCCGGAATGTTGTTCACCAGGGAGCTAAAGCGGGCTTCTCGTTCGCGCAGGGCCGCATCGGCCTGGTAGCGAGCGGTAATATCCTGAACAATACACACCAGCCCGCCATCGTCTAGCGCCGTGAGAAATACCTCCTGGGGAAAGGTGCTGCCATCTTTGCGGGTGCCGATTGCTTCGCCGCGCCACTGCCCCGTCTGGGCAAACTCCGGCATGACCTCCTGCTGAAATCGCGCCAGCTCTTTGGATTGGTAGAGAACGGTCCAGGATTGCCCAATCAGTTCTGCTGAGTCGTCGTAGCCGTAGATGGTGGCGTGAGCGCTGTTGAGGTAAAGAAATTCGCCTGCTGCGTTGAGGATGCCCACGCCTGTAGCAGATGCCTCGATTGCTGCCAGTTGTCGCTTCAGGGTTTCTTCAGCCTGCTTGCGCTGGGTGATGTTTTCGACTGTGCCTTCGTAATACAGCAGGTTGTCTTGGTCATCTCGAACGGCGATCGCATTTTCAGAAATCCAGATAATCTCTCCATCCTGGCGATAAACCTGGGACTCAAAATCCTCCACTGCGCCGTGGGCCGCCATCTGGTCGATAAAATCCTGCCGCCGGGTGGGGTCTACGTATAGCTGATGCTCGATGTCTTGCAGTGCCTCCATTAGCGCCTCGACAGACTCGTAGCCATAGATTTTGGCCAGGGCGGGGTTAGCGCTGAGATAGTAGCCGTCGGTTGTGGTCTGGAAGATGCCCGTGACTGCGTTTTCAAAGATGCTGCGGTATTTCTCTTCGGCGGCCCGCAGGCGGTGTTCGCTCTCGGCTAGAGCCAGTTCAGACCGCTTGCGCTCGGTGATGTCCATCGTCACGCCGACTAGCCGCGTGGGGTTGCCCTCGGCATCGCGTAGCACCCGACCACGGCTGGTGATCCAGCGCAGGCTGCCGTCGCGCAAAATGACGCGATATTCTGGCGCGTAATCTACCCCGTCATGGAGCGATCGCGCTTGGGCTTCGTTCACTTTGTCGCGGTCTTCAGGATGAATAAATTCAAAGAAGTCGGCATAGGTTCGAGTAAAGCCACCTGGCTCCAGCCCAAAAATGCGCTCTGCTTCTTCTGACCAGTTTTCTTCGCCAGTTAGAACATTCCAATCCCACGCGCCCATCTTGGCTGCGCTCAGCGCCATTCGTTGCAGTTCCTCGCTCTGGCGTAGCGCCTCCTCCGACAGCCGAATTTTGATAAACTGCCCCACTTGGCTGCCAATCGTCGTCATGACCTTGAGCAGGTCGGCATCGGGCTTTTGTGCGTCACGGCTGAGGAAGCACATCACGCCCAACACCTCATCTCCATTCAAAATGGGGAACCCCAACCAGCTCCGCAACCCCAGTGCTTCGATCACGGATCTGCGGACGGATCTTTGCAGAAAGAAATCGTCACCAGCGATATCACCCAGCCAAAGCGACTCGCGGCTTGTAGCGACCTGTCCAATGATGCCTTCGCTTTCGGCAAAGGGACGTTTCCAAAAGTCTGACTCAAGCTGGGCTGCGTCGAGATGTGGGCAATGCCAGCCTGCCACATAGGCCAGCGTTTTGGTTTCTGGGTTAAGGCGGCGCAGTTCACCCACGTCCCAGTGAAAGCTTTCGCAAATCGTTTGAAGAATTTGGGGTGCAGATTCTTCCAGGGTGGTGGCTTCCGACAGGATGCGGGTGAGGGCGTGTTGGGTGGCGAGGCGAGTCTGCGATCGCCGCTGGCTGACCAAATTGCGGGCAAGCGAGATGAACACATAGAACACTGTTCCCAGCACCAGCAGCGCAAACGCTTCAACGGTGTAAATCTTGCGGGCAAACCTCTGAATTCGCCGCTCTAGCAGGCGATCGAGCTGGGCGGAGGTGTCTTGCCAGAAGGCATGGCTGGCGGCAAGCATTTCAGTCGCAGCAGCCTCATACGCCACGGGATCATACGCCGTGGGCTGCACCTGTACGGTTTTGGACTGGGCAATGGCCTCCCTTAGCGCTGCCAGAAACCGATCGGTCTGTTGGGTTAGCGTCTGCATCGGCGCTTCCAGAGGGATTTGCAGCGCAGGGTTATTGTGAATGGCTGTGTTTAGGTTAGTGCGGCTGTCTTGCACGATTTCCTGAAGCCGACCCATCAGCACGAGCAGGTGGCCCTTTTCTTCCGGCGAGAGCGATCGCCGCTGCACAACCAACTCCCCAAGCTGCTGCACTTGCGCCATCAGGTCTTGAGCGCTGGGCAGCTTGAGCAGGGCTAGATCCATCAGATAATAGCTATCCAAATCTGGATCAAGAATCAGGTTAGAAGCGTCGCCTACCTGGGAGATCAGCCCGCGCACCTGAGCAATCAGTTGGGCATATCGAGCCTGCACCTCATCTGGGCTGAGCGGCGTGCCTGTCGCATCTACCCCTGCCTGAAGCGTCTCCCAACTTTGCACCAATGCCCTGTAGCGCTCTGGGGTCTGGAGGCGCTGCCCAAACTGCTGTTCAACCGCTTGCAGTTGTGCTAGATCCAGGTCGATCTGGTTCTGAAACGCTTCCTGTGACTGGGTTGGCGCCTCCAAGGACGAATCTTGATCTGCCTGCTGGGCCAGTCGTCGTCCCTGAGGCAGATCCAGCATCAACTGCTCTAGGGGGCGCAGGTAGGCGTTGCCAAAAATTTCATATTGAGCAAAGTTAATTCGCTGGTTGACTTCCGCCACCAGTTGGTAAACCACCATTGCAAACGGCAGGATAAAAATTAGCAGCAGCGCCACTAAGTTAATCCGCTCGGTGGTGCGGTTTTGCCCAAGTTTCTCCATATCCACCCTCTTTAGTGTGTGCTGGGGTCAGGTGCTAAAGGTGAGAGGCTGAGTTGAGACTAAAAGCCAGACTGCATTCATTCATTCAGGATTGCCGAACTTGTCAGACTTTGCTAGATGCGCTCTATGTCTAGACGCGCTCTATGACGCGAACAATCCAATCCTCTGCAAGGGCTGGTGTGAGCCTTTGAGGATGCTGAAATGAGGATGCCCAAACGGTTGAAAACTGAACGGTTTGCGGTTTGGCTTGGAGTTCGGTGCTAAATTCGGTTTAACCCAATGGTTCTCTTTTGGCTCTCTTTACTAATTCCCTGATTCGCTTCAAAAATCGAGATTCGGTCTGCGATTGATTTGGTTTGATTTCGTCTGGCTTAGATGGTCAGGGGTAGATGCTGGGATAAAGCCGTGCCTGAAGGTCGGGCGATCGCCCCAGGCAAGTCTCTGTTTCCCAACAGCCTTGATTTCGCAACAGCAATGCAGTAAGTCGCTTTTTCAGTAAAAATGCGGTAGATGAAGTTCTGTGTTCGCCCGGAGTTGCAGCGAGACTGTCTCCAGGCTTAGTTTTAGAGTGCCCGAAATCTCAGTATTCTCGACTAAGGATCAGAATTTTTAACGCAAAGCATACGCAAGCTTCAAACTAAGAACTGTTGAAAGTGTGGAAATGTGGCAATTTTCTGGCGATCGCCAGCTTATTTGGGGCGATCGCACGTACTTAATGGGCGTGCTGAATGTCACGCCAGACAGCTTTAGCGACGGCGGCCAGTTCGACCAGCTAGACTCCGCACTCCAGCAGGCGCATCGACTGGCAAAAGACGGTGCAGACGTGCTGGATATTGGCGGCCAGTCCACCCGTCCCCAGGCCGAAGATGTGGCGCTGGAGGAAGAGTTGCGCCGGGTGATTCCGGTGATCCAGGCACTTCGCCGGGGGGCTGCCGATTTTGCGCCGCTGGATACGCTGATTTCCGTTGATACGACCAAGGCCGCCGTGGCCAGAGCGGCGATCGCCGCTGGAGCCAATATCATCAACGATATTTCGGGAGCCACCTTTGATGACGCAATGCTGCCCACCGTTGCCGAATTGGGCGTGCCCATTGTGCTGATGCATATTCGCGGCACGCCCAAAACCATGCAGCAGTTGACCGATTATCAGGATGTGGTGCAGGAAGTCTACGACTTTTTGGCGCGTCGCGTCGAGATGGCGATCGCCCACGGCATTTCCCACCACCATATCGCCATCGACCCCGGCATCGGCTTCGCCAAGACCGCCGCCCAAAGCGTGGAGCTATTGCGCCGCATCGAGGTCTTCAAGCCCCTCGGCTGCCCCATCCTGATCGGCCCGTCCCGCAAGAGCTTCATTGGGCATATCCTCAACCAGCCTGATCCGAAGCAGCGAATCTGGGGCACGGCGGCGGCCTGCGCGATGGCGATCGCCCACGGAGCCGATATCCTGCGCGTCCACGATGTGGCTGAGATGCGGGATGTGTGCCGCGTGGCGGATGCGATTGGGCGGGGAGTGTGAAGGTCAGAGTGCCAGAGCGGTGCAAGGTGAGATAGCGTTATAGAAATAGCGTGATAGAACACTCATACTCCAGTTCCCCCAATGCCTCGATTCCTTCACATCGCCGATATTCACCTGGGCTTCGACCGCTACGACAACAAAGTGCGGACGCAGGATTTCTTCTATACGCTGATGGATGTGGTCGAACGGTATGCGATTGCCCCCCAGGTAGACTTTGTGCTAGTTGCGGGCGATCTTTTCGAGCATCGCAATCTTCAGCCGAACATCTTGAATCAGGCGCAGGCGGTGCTATCCCTCCTCAAAGACGCAGGCATTCCCGTTCTGGCCATCGAGGGCAACCACGACAACCGACCCTACGGCGTGAATACAAGCTGGCTGCGCTATCTGGCAGATTGGGAAATGCTGTACCTGCTGGAGCCGGGGGACGTGGCGCGGGGCGAACCGTTCTATTCGCCCTGGGATGCGGAGACGAAGCACGGCGGCTACATCGACCTGCCCTGCGGCGTGCGGGTGCTGGGGTCAAGCTGGTATGGCTCGACGGCTCCTAGGGCGATCGAGCAAATTGCCGCTGCCATTGGGGAATTGCCGCCTGCGCTAGGGCCGACGGTGCTGCTGTTTCACCACGGGCTGGAGGGGCAAATCGCTCGCTATCAGGGGGCGCTGCGCTATAGCGATCTGCTGCCGCTGAAGCAGGCGGGCGTGGATTACTTAGCGCTGGGGCATATTCACAAAAATTACGAGATGGAAGGCTGGGTGTTTAACCCCGGATCTCTAGAAGCCAACAGCATAGACGAAGCCCGGTTTGAGCGGGGCGCGTATCTGGTGGACATTTGCCCAGACGGCATCCGGGCAGAACTGAAGCGCGACTATCGCCAGCGGCCGATTGTGCGGCTGAGGCAGACCCTGCGCGGCTCGGAAACCGTCGAGGACGTGCAGCAAACGGCGATCGCCCTGGTTCAGCAAGCCATCTCCTTGGGGCAACTCCAGCCTGCCACGCAGCCAATTGTTGAACTGCGGCTGGAGGGCGAGGTCGGATTTGAGCGGACAGAGCTAGACGTGCGATCGCTCCAGCAGCAGCTCCAGACCTTGAGCAACGCGCTGATCTTCCTGCTGAAGTTTGAGGCGGATGTACGGACGTTTGAATCGCCTGTGGGGGAAGAGGCCAGCCGCGACCAAGTGGAACGGGAAGTGTTTCTCGACCTGCTGACCGCCAACAGCACCTACAAAAACCGCGCCCCTGCGCTGGCCCAAGGCCTGATCGACCTGAAAAATCGCCAGCTTGAAGGGCGGCCAGAGCCAGACCTGTATGAGCTAGTGCAATCCTTGCTGACGAGCGAGAACAGCGAGCGTAGGGATTAAAAGTGGCGGAGTGTGGGAGGAATCGGGTGTTGTTGGGGTGGTGCAGACCGTTGAGCCATGTTGCGCCGCAACGCTGACGCCAACGCCACCCCCATCACACCGCCATTTGCCCCAATTGCGCTAGTCTAGCCATTGCAAAAGCTAGGCCCGACACGGTTCAAATACAGACAAGACGAGTGAATCTCTCTGCACCCCCAAAGCTCCAGCCTCAAGCTCCACCCCTAGGCCCCAACCCCCGACCCTGATTTATTGACACCCGGTATGACTCGAAACAAACGCACGCGCTCCTTTGCGGCTTTTCTGACCTCCCTGGTCGGATTCACGGCCCTGGCCCCAGCGGCATCTGCCCAGGCTCCAGCGTCTCCCAATCGCCCCACCCCAAATGAAACCGTAGACTGCGAGATTCTGGTTGTCGGCGGCGGGCTGGCGGGCGTGGCCACCTCCTACGAAGCGCTGTTGGCCGGGCGCACGGTCTGCATGACGGAACTCACCGACTGGATGGGTGGACAGATCACCTCCCAGGGCACATCGGCGCTGGATGAGGCGCGGCGACAGCGGCAGTTGCTCCACTATTCCAAGGGTTATCTAGAACTGCGCGATCGCATTCAGAAGAAATATCGTCGGCTCAGCCCTGGCGACTGCTGGGTAAGCGTTTCCTGCTTTTTGCCCCGCGATGCCGAAAAGATTCTGGAAGATATGCTGCGGGACGCGGCGCGAAAGGGACGAGGCCGGCTCAAGTGGTTTCCCTCGACTGTGATCAAGGAACTGGACTACACCGCCGACGGCAAACAGATCGCCGCCGCTATGGCCATCCAGCATAGCCCCGCCCCCAACACGCCGCCCCTGAATACGGAGCCGCTGTCGCAAATCATCGAAGATGCCTACCGCTACGAAAATTCCAGCCGTCTGCAAAAGAAGGTGATTCGCTTCGTGCCCAAGGCGCGGCGGCAGTCCGGTGTGGCAGATTGGTATGTGGTGGAGGCAACGGAAACTGGGGAGCTGATTGCCCTGGCGGACGTGCCCTATCGGCTGGGCCTCGATCCGCGATCGCACCTCGACCCATCCCTGCCCACCACCACAGGCGACCCCTACTGCACCCAGGGCTTCACCTACACCTTTGCGATGGAGCGCACGGCAGAACCCCAGCCCCAGCAAAAGCCACCCTTTTATGAGCGTTATGAACCCTACTACGGCTATGACCCCAACCCGCGTCTGGCCGACATCGACGTGGTGTTTACCTATCGCCGCATCTGGAGTCCAGAGCCGCGTTCCACCGAGCGGGTGTTTGGCGTGTCGCGCCCCAAACCGGGCGATATTTCGATGCAGAACTGGGTCTGGGGCAATGATTATCGCCCTGGCACTTCCCGCGACAATCTAATCTACACCCGCCAGCAGTTGCAAGAACGGGGGCAGCTTGCTCCGGGTGGCTGGCTGGGCGGGCTGCGGACGGAAACCCTAGCGGCGGGCGAGGAACTGGCCCTGGGCTACTACTACTGGTTCACGATGGGCACGACGGATTCGCAACTGGGGGACGGGGTGAAAAAGCCTGCGCCCAATCACCGCCTGCTGGCAGGGCTGGAGTCGCCAATGGGCACGGTTCACGGCCTGTCGAAATATCCTTACATCCGCGAAGGGCGGCGCATCATCGGTCGCCCAACTTACGGCTACCGCAACGGTTTTAGCATGAACGAGTTGGACATTTCTAAGGCCGACTTCCGCGCCGATTTTTACCGCCAAAACCTGTCGCCAGAGATGTATCGCAATCTGTGGATTGCGCTGGCGGGGCTGGAAACTGTGTCGGCGATCGCCAAAAACACGCCCCCCGACCAGATTCAGCGCCGCACTCGCTCGACGATTTACCCCGACGCGGTGGGCATTGCCCAATACGCCATCGACTTTCACCCCTGCATGGCCTACTCGCCGCCCGAAGCACCGGGAAACATCGAGCGGCCGGGCACGCGCCAGGGCCACGGGCAAGCCTACCCGGGGCAAATCCCGCTGCAAGCGATGATTCCCCAAAAGCTGGATAATTTACTGGTTGCGGGCAAGAGCATCGCCACCAGCACGATGGTCGCCGCTGCCTACCGGGTTCATTCTTTTGAGTGGTCTGTCGGCGCGGCTGCGGGCACGACGGCCGCCTTTGCCCTGCGGGAAAACGTCCTGCCCTACCAACTGGTGGACGACCTGCCCCGCCGCGAACCCCAGCTTGAGCAACTCCAGCGAACCCTCGTCCGCAACGGCAACCCGATCGAGTTTCCCGACACGTCGATCTTTAACCTCGACTGGGCGGATTGGGCCCCGTGGTAAGGGAGGGCGGAAAAAATGAAGAACGAAGAACGAAGAACGAAGAACAAAAAACGAAGAACGAAGAACGAAGAATGAAACTTCTTCACTTTTCTCTCTTCTCTCTTCACTTTTCTCTCTTTCCTTTTGCCCATGCTGCCTCCCTTTGTCCTTGCTTCTGCTTCTCCTGCCCGACGGCGACTGCTGCAACTGGCGGGGATTGAGCCGATTGTGTATCCCAGCGCCTTTGATGAGTCGCAAATTCGGGAGCCGAATGCCAGCGTGCTGGTGCAAAAGCTGGCGGAGGGCAAGGCACGGGCAGTTGCGCCCAAGTTTCCCGATGCGCTGGTGCTGGGCTGCGATTCGGTGTTGGCGCTGAACGGCGAGATTCACGGCAAGCCCGCCCACGCAGAAGAGGCGATCGCCCGCTGGAAACAGATGCGGGGGCGAGTCGGTGAGCTATATACCGGGCACGCGCTGATTGACGGGGCGCAGGGCAAGATGCTGGTGCGATGCGGCATGACGCAGGTGCAATTTGCCAACGTGAGCGATCGCCAGATTGAAGCCTACGTTGCCACTGGGGAGCCAATGAACTGCGCCGGATGCTTCGCGCTGGAGGGTCGGGGCGGGCTGTTCGTGGAGAAACTCATGGGCTGCCACAGCAACGTCATCGGCCTTAGCCTGCCGCTGTTGCGCCAGATGATTGCTGAGTTGGGCTACGACGTAACGGGCTATTGGTCTGGGGGCTGAAGGCTGACGCTGGCTGTGGTTTCACGGTGAGATGAATCTGATGAAGGAAACAGGAACCTGTGCAACACGGCAGCTCGTCAGCATACTTCAGCACCCCGTTCCCTATCGCGCTCACCTGCCCCTCATCCCATCCCCTTATATTGAAGACAGCCTACCCTACCCTGGTGCATCCGCCAGACCGGATGATTTTGCATGAACTTTGCCAAGCTCTTTGCGTCCAAGCGATTTCGTCAACTGCTGGTGCTGCTGGCGGCGGGCGGACTGACCACCATGACGGGTAGTGTCGTCACGCCAGTCTTTCCAGAAATTGTGCGAGATTTGCAGCTCGATCGCTCCTGGGCAGGCATGTTGACCAGTACCCATGCCCTGACGACGGCGCTGTTTACGCCCGTCTTCGGCATTCTGGCCGATCGGGTGGGCAAGCGGACGGTGATGCTGCCTGCGCTGCTGTGCTACGCGCTGTTTGGGGTGGCGACGATTTTCATGACGACGCTGCCGACGCTGCTGCTAATGCGGGGGCTGATTGGTGCGGCTAGTGGGGCGGTGGCGGCAGCGACGATTGGGCTGCTGGGCACGATGTATGAAGGTGACGAGCGATCGCGCATTTTGGGCTTTGCCACCAGCGCCATGACCACGGCGGCGATTATCTTTCCGCTGCTGGGCGGCTGGGTCGGGCGCAACCAGTGGCAGCACGCTTTTTATCTCTACCTGCTGGGGATTCCGCTGATGGCGATCGCCGCGCTGGTGTTTCGGGAAGAGCCTCGCAATACGAGCGGGGCGGGCTTGTCTGATACAGGCGGGCTATTGCCGGTGGTGCGCCAGCCGTCGGTGCTGATGATTTACTTCTTTTTGGCGGCGGCGGCATTGGTGATGCAGGCCACTGTGGCCTATGCGCCGATTTACCTGAAAGAAACCATCGGTGCAGACCCGGCGCTCAACGGCGTGGTGCTGGGGCTGCGGGCGGCAGGGGCGGCGGTGAGTTCGGCGGTGCTGGCTAGTCGGCTGGCGCGACGGTTGAACAATCGACGGGGGGCGATCGCCCTTGGCTTTTGCCTGATGGGGCTGACCATTGCCACAATTCCGTCGCTCACGCAGATTTTCGTCATTCTCCCCGTTGCAGCCCTATTTGGCGCAGGCTTCGGCATCATTACGCCAAATCTCTACGATTTACTAGCCGATCAGGCTCCAGCAGAACTGCGAGCCAGCGTGCTAGCCATCGGCACCGGGTTCAACTCGCTGGGCCTGTTTTCAGCCCCCCTGCTGCTGGGCCCCATTTGGAAGAACGTTGGACTCCCGTCTGTGTTTTACCTGGCGGCGGCGATCGCCCTGCTGGTCAGCCTCCTGAGCTTACAGAGAGGGAAAGGCCCAGAGGTGAGGGGTTAGCTCAGAAATCTAAAAGCCCCAACCCAAAACCCAAAATCGCTGACTCTGCTGGCTCTATGCAAATTTACTCTACGCAATATTTATTCTATACAATATCGATCTCGCCCTTGAGTCTTGGCTCGATACAGGGCTTGATCGGCTTGGTCAAGTAACTTCAACGGCGAGCTAAGGGAGGACGGAATTACGCTGACAATTCCAAAGCTGAGAGTAGACGGGGCATTCGTCACAGGGGACGGCAACGGATTGATGAGCTTGCGAAGTTCTCGCTGAATGCGCCGCACCACACAAGCCGCGCCAGCTTGGTTCGTATTGGGCAACACGATGGCGAATTCTTCGCCCCCGTAGCGAGCGACAAAATCGGCGGGGCGGCGCAAGGTTCGATTGATCGCGGCGGCAATTTCCACCAAACACTCATCGCCCGCAAGATGCCCGTGGGTGTCATTGTACTGTTTGAAGTAGTCCACATCACACAGCACAAGCGATAACGGCGTGCCTTCGCGGGTAGCGCGGTTCCACTCCTGCTGGAGATAGTCGTCGAGGTAGCGACGATTTGCCACGCGGGTAAGCTGATCGTGAGTGGCTAGGTAAGCTAGCTCTTGGTTGGCATATTGCAACTGGCGATACAATTCCGACTGCTGAATGGCGATACCTACCTGCAAGGCAAGCTGCTGGATCAAGTCGATCTCGGCGCGTTCCCAGGTGCGCGGCTGATGGCACTGCTGCACCGAAAGCAGCCCCCAGAGGCGATCGCCCTGCAATAGCCCCACCGTCAGCGCCGCTTGCACTTGAAATTGTTTCCAGTAGGCGATCGCCTCTGGGGATAGGTTCGCCTGATCTAGATGAGCGATTGCTCTGGCATTGCCGTGACTATAGAACTGGAGCCAATCTCCCCCCTGCTCTGGCAGAATGCTCATGCCTATCATTTGGGGTTGACCAGGTGCCACAGATTCCACCACAACCCCACAGCGCCAGCTCTTGCTAAACTGACCAATCAACACTCGATCAGCCTGAAAGAACTGCCGCACTTCTTGCACCGTAGTATTGAGAATTGCGTCTAAATCTAGCGATTGGCGGATGCGCTGGGTCATCGAGGCGAGGAGCCGCTGCTGCTGCACCTGCGATCGCAGCAATTGCTCAAGCTGCTTTTGATCGGTAATGTCTTGGGCCGTGCCGAATAGCTTGATAACTGTGCCCTCAGCAGAAATCCGGGGACGGCCGCGAGCTTCGATATAGCGAATCGAGCCATCGGGACGAAGGATGCGGGCCTGAAACCGAAAGGGCTGTCCAGTGGCGATCGCCTGCGACAAGATTCGACGCAGCCGGGGCCGATCATTCGGGTGGTATTGCTGCTGATTTTCTGCCAGCGTGGGGGGAGGTAGTGTTGGATCAAGCCCAAACAGATGAAAAATTTCGGAAGACCAAAAGAGCGTCTGAGTTGCGACATCTAGTTCCCAACTGCCCATGTGCATGAGCGCCTGAGCCTCCTTTAGCTGTGCCTCGCTGCTGGCGAGGGCATCGGTCAGCGCTTGTCGCCGCCGAATTTCCTGGTGCAGTGCGTCGTTCTTCTGGGTGACGGTCGATTGCAGCGCCCGAATCACCTCGCACAGTTCCAGCGGATCGAGCATGTGAACAACGCTGGTTTGCGTCAAAATCCCCACCAGTTCTCCCCGGCTACCCACCACCACCAGCCGCCGAATCTGGTTCTCTTGCATTTGCTGATAGGCGCTCCACAGGGATTGCTGTGGGCTGGTTTGCAGCAGGGGCGTACTCATCACTTCCCCCGCGTAGGTCTGGGCAAGGTTGAGTCCGTCTGCCTGGAGTCGCACAAGGTCTTGCTCCGTCACAATGCCCAAGGGAGCGACATCGCCCTGGGAACCGTCGGTCAGCCCGGATTTGGCTGCCTGTTTTTCGGGTGCGTCGGGCAATTGGGGCAAGGTCGGCACGATCACCACACAACTCACCCGATGCTGCGTCATCTGGTGGGCCAGATCTGCGACGGAGGTGCTGGGCAGGGCCGAGACCACGCGGCTAACCATAACATCCGACACCTGGCGAAACTTCAGCAGGTCACTGGGCTGGAGCAGATTGCGAATCGAATTCGGGGTCATCACTCCCAGCACTTCGCCTTGGCTGCCAAGAATGGGCAAGTGGCGAATTTTGTGCTGCCGAAAGATTTGCAGCACGGCGAGCAAGTCATCCAGGTCTGTTTCAGCCAGCGTGATTACGGGAGACACCATCACAGTGGCGATCGCCTCGGCGGACTGGAGCGAACCCCTGGCGATCGCCCGCACGACATCCCGTTCGGTAAAAATTCCCACCAGTTGCCCTGCCCGAAGCACCAGCGCAAAGCTGCTGCGGGTTTCGCTCATGGTGCGGATGACTTGGGCGATCGCCGTGTCAGATTCTACGCTGAGAAACTGGTGGAGAACCCCCTCTGCAAACAACTGCTGTCGAGAAATTTGAACCTGAGCCACCTTGCCCTTGAATCTTTTTCAGACGGAACGTTCAGACGAAACGCCAACAGAAACACCAAAACACCCAAAAAAGCCGCTAAGCGCGATTTTATCCGTTTTAGCAAACACGAAGAACCGGGCAAGACGAAATTCACTCATCTCACCCTAAAAGTTCTCTAAAGTTTTTGGTGACGGGCTTGGATTGCTCAGGCTGTCTTCTCGAAGAAGCCCGTAGAACTATTGGAGCCACGCGAAGAATCTGGCGCTGACCGACCGCTGGTAGGCGGCAAGGCGACAGTCAACGCAGGCAGCCTACTCATTGACCGACGTTTTGGAGCGCTTGATGGGCTTCGGCTTGGGCCCGCTGCTATAGTCGCTGCGGGGACGGCTCTCTTCCACGGGCGCGTCGTCGGAGTAGGCATGGTCGCCGCGCATCCAGGCAGGGCGCGTCTGGTCGTAGGCCATCTGCAAGGCCGCAGCAGCGATCGCCCGCATGTCGTACTCCTCACTCAATTGCGTCACAATCGGCAGGAAGGAGGCGAGGCGATCGCCCACCAGCGCTTCCCGCAGTTGACCCTGAAGCTTCTCCAGATAGCGGGCTTCGATCTGGGCGCGGGTGGGAATGGTGCCTGTCTGCAACTGCTGGCGGATGTGCCGCTCGATGTCCCGCAGCTTGCGCTTGTCCAGCGGCTGAATTAGCGTAATCGCAACGCCTTCTTTGCCAGCACGCCCCGTGCGGCCGATGCGGTGGACATAGCTTTCCACGCTGTCGGGCAGGTCGTAGTTGATCACATGGCTGAGGTCGTCCACATGCAGACCGCGGGCGGCGATGTCCGTCGCCACTACCCAGCGCACCTGCCGCTGCCGGAAACGCAGCAGCAGCCGTTCCCGCTGAGACTGGCTGAGGTCGCCATGATATTCATCCACGCTATGTCCAGCGGCTTGCAGTTGGCGGGTCAGGTCGGCGGCGGCTTTGCGCGTACGGACAAAGATCAGCGCCGATTCGGGGTCTTCTAGCTCCAGGATGGGCTGGAGAGCGCGGGCCTTCGTCCAGCCGCGCGGCACCATGTACACCACCTGATTAATCCGCGTCGGGGCGGCCTTGGGCTGCTCGATGCTGACGGTGACGGGCGATCGCAAAAACTTAGCCGCCAGTTCCCGAATCGACGGGTCCATCGTGGCGGAGAAAAACGCGGTCTGCCGCTCTGGAGGCGACTGGCTCAGGATTTTCTCCACATCTTGAATAAAGCCCATATTTAGCATTTCATCGGCTTCATCCAGCACCAGCCAGCCCAGCTTATTCAGCTTCAGGTCGCCCCGCTTCAGCAAGTCCAGCACCCGGCCGGGCGTGCCCACGATAATTTGCACGCCCCGCTGGAGGCGGCTGATTTGCAGGTCGATGGACTGTCCGCCGTAGGTCGGCAAAATTCGCAGGCGGCGATCGTCCGTCAGCGTCCGAATCGATTGATAGACTTGGATCGCCAGCTCGCGGGTCGGTGTCAGGATCAGCGCCTGCACCGCGTTGTTATTAACATCAATCTGCTCCAAAATGGGCAGCGAAAAGGCCGCCGTTTTGCCCGTTCCAGTCTGGGCCAACCCCACCACGTCGCGCCCCGACAGCAGATGGGGAATTGCCTGCGCCTGAATCGGCGTTGGTGCGGCAAATCCAGCTTTTTCTAGATGGCGCGCCCGCGCCTCAGACAAACCCAGACTAGTGAATGAAAGCGTCATTAGGTCTCCTTAAAAGAGTTCAGTTTGCTGAGACACGGCTGAGCGCGCCTCTGAGTTGCGTGCGGGCATCGGCAATCTGCCCGTAGAGGTCATACACGTCGGCTCCGGTGATTTCTACCGTAGCCATTGATCCCAGCCGAGCATCGCCTTGGACGTAGACCAGCCCGTCCACTTCTGGAGAGAAGCGGGCCGATCGCCCAATCAGTTCATCCGTTTCAGGATTTTCTTGTTCGATCAGAACATCTACCACTCGCCCAACCTGTGCCTGGTTGCGCCGCAGGGAAATCGGCTGCTGCACCTGCATGAGGCGATCGCGCCGGTCGTTCATTACGTCCTGAGGCAGTTGGTTTGGCAGGTTAAAGGCGGGCGTGCCCTCTTCGGCAGAAAAGGTAAACACCCCCACATGGTCAAACTCGTGCCGCTGCACAAACGCCAGCAGGTGCTGAAAATGCTCCTCCGTTTCGCCAGGAAAACCGACGATAAACGTGGTTCGCAGAACCGCATCGGGGATTGCAGTTTTAATCCGCTCGATGATGCCGTCGTTCACCTGTCCTTGCCAGGGACGATTCATCGCCCGCAGCACCTCTGGATGGGAATGCTGCAACGGCAAATCCAGATAGGGCAGCACGTTGGGCGTTTCTTGAATCGCCGCGATCACCTTGGGGGTCAGCCCCGTCGGGTAGGCGTAGTGCATCCGAATCCAGGGCACTTCCACCTCACCCAGCGCCCGCAGCAGTTCCGCCAGCCGGGGTTCGCCATACAGATCTACGCCGTAGTTGGTCGTGATTTGGGAAATCAGGATAATTTCCTGAACGCCTTCGGCTGCAAGCTGTCGGGCTTCTGCCACGATGGACTCGATCGAGCGCGATCGCTGGTTGCCGCGCAGGTGAGGAATAATGCAAAACGCACAGCGATAGTCGCAGCCCTCGGCAATGCGGAGGTAAGCTACACCTTCGGTCGTTGTGCGATAGCGAGGCGTGGTTTCGTCTGCAATGTAGACTGGCTCCGCAGAGATTTCCTGAACGCGCTCACCAGCCTCCGCCCGCTGAATCACCTCCACAATTTTGTGGTAATCCCCAGTGCCCACCACTGCTACCGCTTCTGGGATTTCGTCGAGCAACTCTTTCTGGAAGTGCTGCGCCATGCAGCCCGTAATCACGATTTTCTTGTTCGCCTCAGCTAGCTCCACTAGGGTTCGCACGGACTCTTCACGGGCCGCCTGGATGAAGCTGCAAGTGTTGACAATGACGTAATCGGCTAATTCTTCATTGGAATCAACCTGATAGCCGGACTGCACCAGCAGCCCTAGCATATGCTCCGTGTCGATTCGATTCTTCTCACAGCCCAGGTGAGAAACCGCAATTGTTGGCTTAATACTCATTCAGATTGGAATAATGCGCGTGTTGAACGGTGAACAGAACGAATATGGAGCGATCGCCCGTTACAGTGAAGTTCTCACCGCCTTTATCCCCAGCCCTCTCAGGCTATATAGCCCGCCCAATTGAGACGTAGGGAATACCGTTGAACGCAATCGCATCAATCTAAACTGATTCTTACTATAGCCTAAAACATTACATAACTATACATTTCAGGCATACTTCATCAAAATACCTATCAAAAGATAGAGTCAGGCGACATATTGTGGTAGCGCCAGACACACTGAACTCTATCAAAACTCCAGGACTGAATTTACGCTGACCTTGAATTCGACCTTGTACTTGGCAGAGGATGACTAGCCGAAACCGCGCACCGACTAGCTTCCAGTGTAGACAATTCTCAGCGGCCTTGGGTTGCCGTCATCGTACCCTTGTTGCTGTAAAGTTGAACGTATGCGGGTGGACTGTGTGCAGTTCGCTCGTTGTTCAGCAAGTTCGCCGATTCGTAGATTAGTCAGGTATTTGAGCGACTTTTCTATCGCCAACCCACAGCGAACATCTTAGAACTGGCTTCGTCAATTATCTAGCCGCGTGGACTTAACGCAGATCTTCAAAACAAAGCATCCGGTGATTGGGGTTGTGCATCTGTTGCCACTGCCCACATCGCCACGCTGGGGAAACAGCCTCAAAGCCGTCATTGCGCGGGCCGAGCAGGAAGCAACCGCGCTGGCATCCGGCGGCGTGGATGGGCTAATCGTGGAAAACTTTTTTGATGTGCCCTTTACAAAGGACTCTGTTGATCCCGCAGTGGTCAGCGCCATGAGCCTAGTGGTGCAACGGCTGATGAACCTGGTGACGCTGCCGATCGGCGTGAACGTGCTGCGGAATGATGCTCGGAGCGCGATGGCGATCGCCACCTGCACCCGCGCCCACTTTATCCGGGTCAACGTGCTGACGGGCGTAATGGCGACCGATCAGGGATTAATCGAAGGCCGCGCCCACGAATTGTTGCGCTATCGCCGAGAACTGGGCAGCGAGGTCAAGATTTTTGCCGACGTGCTGGTGAAACACGCCCGCCCGCTAGGGTCGCCCAACCTGACGACGGCGGTGCAGGAAACCATCGAGCGGGGTCTGGCGGATGCGGTGATTCTGTCCGGTTGGGCCACGGGCAGCCCGCCCAGCCTGGAAGACTTGGAACTGGCCAGCGCCGCAGCAGGCGACACGCCCGTATTCATCGGCAGCGGAGCCAGTTGGGAAAATATTCCTCGCCTGATTCAGGCAGCAGATGGCGTGATCGTGTCCAGTTCGCTGAAGCGCCACGGACAGATCGAGCAGCCCATCGACCCGATCCGCGTCAGCCAGTTTGTGGAAGCGATGCAGCGTAGCCTCTCCGAGAAAGAAGAAAAAGCAGCCAATCTGCCGACTCAATCCGCAGCGTCCGAACGACTGGCAGCCCGCGAAGGTTAGGAAGCGTGGGTAATGCGGCTGCTGTGCAGAGTCGAAATTTTCTGGGGCACAGTGGGCGATCGCTGTGATACGCTAGAGAAGTTGTCTAAATTCGCACATCCGGGCTTTCGGGTGTTCTGAAGACCCAGGTATCAAGGCTTTCAAAGCATTTGCAGTGGATTGAGTGTTGCGCTGCGCTTCTCCATGATCACCTGTTCAGGATGCTCCCGGATGGAGGAATAACCCGAAAGGAGATTAAATTCATGCCAGTTGTTTCATTGGCTCAGTTGCTTGAGTCAGGGGTTCACTTTGGGCACCAAACTCGCCGCTGGAACCCCAAGATGTCGCCCTACATCTACACCTCGCGCAACGGGGTACACATCATCGACTTGGTGCAGACTGCCCAGTACATGGATGAAGCTTACAGCTACGTCCGTACCGAAGCCGAAAAGGGCAGCAAGTTTTTGTTCATTGGAACCAAGCGTCAGGCTGCGGGCATTGTGGCTCAAGAAGCCCTTCGCTGCGGTTCCTACTTCGTAAACCAGCGCTGGCTGGGCGGCATGTTGACGAATTGGGCCACGATTAAAACCCGCGTCGATCGCCTGAAGGAACTGGAGCGTCGCCAAGAGACGGGGCAGCTTGACCTGCTTCCCAAGAAGGAAGCCGCGATGCTGCGCCGCGAACTAGAGAAACTCCAGAAATATCTGGGCGGCATCAAAGCGATGCGGAAGATTCCCGATGTTGTGGTGATTGTTGACCAGCGCCGGGAATATAACGCCGTGCAGGAGTGCCAAAAGCTCGGTATTCCCATCGTTTCGCTGCTGGATACCAACTGTGATCCTGACTTGGTAGACGTGCCGATTCCTGCCAACGACGATGCGATTCGTTCAATCAAACTCATCGTCGGTCGTCTAGCAGATGCCATCTACGAGGGTCGCCACGGCCAGTTGGATGCAGAAGACGAGTACGACTACGAGGGCGCTGAAGAAGAGTACGACTACGAAGATGCCGAATTCGCAGACGATGAAGAAGGCGAAGAAAACTAGGCATTGGAGGTGAAGGAAGCAGGGATCAGCAGGTCGGGTTCGGGCTTGAGCAAGCACCTGACACCTGGCCCCTGATCCCTGTAACCTAAGACCTGGATAGCAACAGTTCAACCACTTGCACACGGGGACTCAACGAACATGGCGGAGATTTCGGCAAAGCTCGTCAAGGAACTGCGCGACAAGACTGGCGCAGGGATGCTGGATTGCAAAAAAGCCCTTGCAGAATCCGATGGCGATATTGAAAAAGCGGTGGAATGGCTGCGGAAGCGAGGCATCACCAAAGCGGAAAAAGCGCTGAGCAAGACGACGGCAGAGGGACTGGTTGGAAGTTATATTCATACGGGCGGCCGGGTTGGTGTGCTGGTTGAGGTCAACTGCCAGACTGACTTTGTGGCGCGGAACGAATCGTTCCAGCAGTTGGTGCGCGATGTGGCGATGCAGATTGCAGCTAGCCCCAACGTGGAATATGTGAAGGTGGCTGATATTCCTGAAGACGTGATTGCGAAGGAAAAGGAAATTGAGGCGGGCAAGGATGACTTGTCCAATAAGCCGGAAGCCGTCCGCGCCAAGATTGTGGAAGGCCGCATTGAGAAGCGCCTGAAGGAACTGTCGCTGCTGGATCAGTCCTATATTAAAGACCAGAGCATTACCGTTGAGGAGCATATCAAGAATGTGATTGCCAGCCTGGGCGAAAACATTCAGGTGCGCCGCTTTGTCCGGTTTGTGATGGGTGAAGGCATTGAGAAGGAGGAGACCGACTTCGCCGCAGAAGTGGCTGCCCAAACTGGTGCGAAGGAAGAACCCAAAGCTGAAGCCCAAAAGGAAGAACCTAAGACTGAAGCTCAGAAGGAAGAACCTAAGGCTGAAGCGAAAGCTGAGCCTAAGGCTGCACCCAAGGCTGAGGTGAAGGAAGAGAAGAAGAGAAAGAAGAAGTAGGATCAGAGCAGGGCTGGGCAGAGCTGGATTTTGAGAACTTGAGTTCAAGTTCTCGGATTCCAACGCTCCGTCTGATCGATTCGGGCGAAAAGCTTTGTCGAACGCTGAAAAAGGCTAGGGTGTGAAAGCAGCAGGCTGGAGGGTCTGAGTCGCTTTTATGCTCTAGTCTTTTGGCATTGCATGAGGGACGGCTATGGCAAAAACGGTTGAGCAAATTGAGCAAGATCTGGCGGCGCTGGTGGGGGCGATCGCCAAATTGCAGCAAGAATTTGAACAGGTCTATCGCGGCTATCTCACGGAGCTAGGAACGACGACCCGCCAGCAGCTAATCATGGCCAGCTACCACCTCTGCACGCAGGGCTATCCCGACGCATTTCTGAGCCTTTCGGTGAGCCAGCGTGAGGCTTTGCAGCGATCGCTCCGTCAGGTTGCCCAAGCGGCCCAAGATCGTCTGCTGCGGGCGCTAGACGAAGATGAATGCTGGGAGTCTGATGCAGAGCCAGCGACCAATGCGCCGGAGGAGTCTAGGGGGCTGATTTTGTCGCAAGATGAGGCGGCAGAACTGAGAGCCGCGTTAAACGAGAAGTTTGGACTGACAGAAGTGGAGTTTGACGATGACTCCTATGAGGACTCGTATTTTGACGAGCCACCGGAGAACCTGGGCAAGGATTCGGAATCTAACGGGGAAGGCTTGGCGGCGGGCGATTCGGGAAGCGATCCCTACGGGAATCGCCCCCAGGATGCCCCCACTTCTTCAACTCAGGAGCTTGCCATTACAGATGCGCTGAATGCTTCTCCGGAAGACCTGCTCGAAGCAGCCGCAGCGTCTCTCTCGCGGGCAACCTCCGAGGCAGCCGCCAAAGCCAAGGCCAAAGGCGCTTCCAGTTCCAATCAAGCGCCGTCGCCGATGGATAGTCTGGCGCGGTGGCAAGCGAAAATTGAGCGACGGATCGCCGCAGTGCTGCGCGACCAGTCTCAGGCGGCGAATCGCCTGCTGCACCAGGTCAACATTTTGCCCAACCAGATCCCGGCACCGATTATGGACGTGGCGGCCAAGGCGGGTGCGTCTGACTCGACGCTCGGCCCGCCCAACCTGTTGAACCTGATGATCGAAGCGCAGGGCGACAAGCCAGATCAGGTCTCGATTACTCGAATTGTGGCGATCCGTCTGCGTCTCTCGGAGCTAGAGTTTGGGTCGCCGCTGTTGGCCAACTGGCGCTCAAAGCTACGTGGGTTAAACGCTCGCCTCAAGCAGCTTGGCCAAGAATATGAGAAAAAGTCTCGCGAACGGGCGATCGCCCAGGCAGAGCAGGCGTGGCGCTCCACCTGGCACGAAGATTGAGGCTGGCCAAACCGAGTTATTCACTTTAGAATTCCAGCATGGACTGGCTGCGACTGCAAAAGGCACTGGCAATCGAGGCAGAGCGGGGCTTTAATGACCTGGAGGGCAACCAGCACCGCTTTAGCGAATTTTTGGCGCTGACGCTGCGAGAACCGCCGACCGAGTTGCCCATTGTGGAACAGGAGCGGCTACGGGCGATCGCCCAAGAGTTTTCTCGCTATTCTGACCTCACCTTTGCCCAACGACAGCATTTGGTCGCTGATACGCGCCGCGTGCTGTATCAGACCAAGCGCCTGGCCGAAGATCGAGGGCAAGCCGAGGAAGCTGAAGGGGCGTTAGCGAAGCTTTCCGAAGGAATCGCCCACGATTCAGACAACACCGTCGCGACGGCTACAACCCCGACCCGCACCGCCCCGAAAACGAAAATCCCAAAAGCCGTTCCCCTGGTTGAAAAAAGCAGTCGGTTGACGCTCGACCAAGCAGCGACCTATCTCCCTGGCGTGGGCGCAAAAAACGCCGAACGTCTGGCCAAGCTAGGGCTACACACGGTTCGCGACCTGCTCTACTACTACCCCCGCGACCACATCGACTACGCCCGCCAGGTGAATATTCGCGACCTAGAGCCGGGGGAAACCGTGACGCTGATTGGCACGGTAAAAAGCTGCACCGTCTTCAACAGTCCCCGCAACCCCAAGCTAGCGATTTTTGAGATGACCGTGCGCGACCACACCGGGCAGATCAAGCTCAGCCGATTTTATGCCGGGGCGCGGTTTCGCAGTCGCGGCTGGCAAGAGCAGCAAAAGCGGCTGTATCCACCGGGGGCGGTGGTGGCCGCATCGGGACTGGTGAAGCAAGGCAAATCGGGCAAAACGCTGGACGACCCACAGATCGAGGTAATCGACCATATCGGCGGATCGATCGAGTCGATGAAGGTGGGGCGCGTGGTGCCAGTGTATCCGCTAACGGAAGGCGTGCAGGCAGACGTGGTGCGAAAGGCGGTGCTGGGGGCGCTGCCTGCGGTGAACCAGTTGCAGGAAGCGTTGCCCAACGGTCTGCGCGAAAAGTATGGACTGGTGGGCATTCAGGAGGCGATCGCCCACATTCACTTTCCGCCAGAGGGCGAATCGCTCGCCGCCGCCCGTCGCCGCCTGGTGTTTGACGAGTTTTTCTATCTGCAACTGGGACTGCTCAAGCGCCGCCAGACCCAGCGCCAGGAACAGACCAGCGCCGTCCTCGCGCCGACAGGCAAGCTGATTGACCAGTTTTATGAGATCCTGCCATTTCATCTCACAAACGCCCAGCAGCGCGTCGTCAACGACATTCTCAACGACCTGCAACAGACTGCGCCGATGAATCGCCTGGTGCAGGGCGATGTGGGGTCTGGGAAAACGGTGGTGGCGGTGGTGGCAATTTTGGCGGCGATCCAGGCGGGCTTTCAGGCAGCGCTGATGGCTCCGACGGAGGTGCTAGCCGAGCAGCACTATCGCAAGCTAGTGGGCTGGTTTAACCAATTACATCTCTCTGTAGAACTGTTGACCGGATCGACCAAAGTCGCCAAGCGTCGCCAAATTCATGAAGACCTGGCCACGGGCGCACTGCCGCTGTTGGTGGGCACTCACGCGCTGATCGAAGACCCGGTGCAGTTTTCTCGCCTGGGGCTGGTGGTAATCGACGAGCAGCATCGCTTTGGGGTGCAGCAGCGGGCGCGGCTCCAGCAAAAGGGCGACCATCCCCATGTGCTGACGATGACCGCCACGCCGATTCCCCGGACGCTGGCGCTGACGCTGCACGGCGACCTGGACGTGAGCCAGATCGACGAACTGCCCCCCGGACGCAAGGCGATTCAGACCAATGTGCTGACGGCAAAAGAGCGATCGCACGCCTATGACCTCATGCGCCGCGAAATCGCCCAGGGCCGACAGGTCTATATCGTGCTGCCGCTGGTGGAAGAGTCGGAAAAGCTAGACCTCAAATCGGCAATCGAGGAATATCAGCGGCTCCGAGATGTGATCTTTCCCGAATTTCAAATTGGCTTGTTGCATGGGCGCATGACCTCTGCCGAAAAAGACGAGGCCATTTCTCAATTTCGTGAGGGGCAAACCCAGATTCTCGTTTCGACCACGGTGGTGGAGGTCGGCGTGGACGTGCCCAACGCCACGGTCATGCTGATTGAACACGCGGAACGGTTTGGCCTGTCGCAGCTTCATCAGCTCCGGGGGCGGGTCGGGCGGGGCGCGGCTCAGTCCTTCTGTCTGCTGATGAGCAGCACCAAGTCGGAAACTGCCCGCCAGCGGCTGAAAGTGCTGGAGCAGTCGCAAGACGGCTTTTTCATTTCAGAAATGGACATGCGCTTTCGCGGGCCGGGCGAAGTGCTCGGGACTCGCCAATCGGGACTGCCCGACTTTGCCCTGGCCAGCCTGGTGGAAGATCAGGACGTGCTGAACCTGGCCCGCGAAGCTGCCGAAACCGCCATGACCAAAGACCCCACCCTCGACCGCTGGCCGCTGATGAAGTCTGAACTGACCTATCGCTACCGCAAGCTCATGGGCGGCACGATTCTGACGTGATCTGGCGAAATTACACGTCAATGAGCAGGTGTCAGAAGGCCCCCCGTTTCCACGCCTAACCCCGGCCCCGCATTGCTGTAAAGTGACAATATGTACGACAACGACGACCTTTCTGTGCTGGCGGCGGAGCTAGATCTTGACCTGGAAAGTCCGCTAGACAAGCTAGACGAGTCCGACAGCGAAACAGAAGCCCCCAAGCCTGATCCCGATGAAATGCTGGCGCTGCTGGAGTCGCCCCAACCTCAGCAGCGGATGCTGGCTGCGCGTGCGTTTTGCGAATTGGAAGATGCGCGGGCAGTGCCACATCTGATCCGACTCCTGAGCGAGTCGTGTCCGCTGGTGCGGGTGAGCGCGGCCTACGCGCTGGGACGAAACCCCAGCAGCGAGGCCGTGGAGCCACTGATCGCGCAGTTTCAAAAAGACTGGAACGGCTACGTGCGAAAGGGCATTGTGTGGGCGCTGGGGAATAGCCGCGATCGCCGCGTGTTGGAGCCTCTGTTAGTGGCGCTAAAAACCGACATTCCGGCAGTCCGCCTGTGGGCCGCTAGCGCCCTGGCGCAAATGTCCTCTGTGGGATACGACGAAATTATCGCCGCCATTCCGCCGCTGATCGAAGCGCTGCGCCGCGACCCCATTGCAGCGGTGCGGAGTAACTGCGCCTGGTCAATCGGTCAGCTTTGCCGCGAGTTGCCGTCGAATGTGGTCTATGCCACGGCGATTGACGCGCTGATCGAGGCGTTTGCCGAAGACGAAGAAATGGGCGTTCGCGAAGATGCCAAACTGTCGATGCTGAAGCTGGGCGATCCGCGCGGGCTTCAGGTGATTGAAGAACTGGAGCAGGAAGGGTTTTAGGCAGGACTGACGAACTTGCAGAGTAATGGCTCGGCAATCCAAAATCGGCAATCCAAAATCCAAAACCCTACTCCCCATAAAACTCATCAATGCGCTCCACATAATCCAACTGCGCCAAGTTCAGAAGCGTCTCGCGCCAGTTTGGGCTGTGGGTTTCACCCATGCAGAGGATTTGTGCCGCGCTGCACCGGATGCGCCCCGGACTGTGGGGATAGAACTCAATCGCCGGGTTGAGGGCTTGAACTTCTGCCTGATGCTCGGCGCTGCGGGGAATGCAAAACTCGTAGCGGAGCGATCGCCCTCCATCCGCTGGCCCCACTAATCCCTCCGGCGAAATCTGCGACAGATCAAAGCTGATTTTGCTCAGGTTGGCTAGCGCAGGTGAACAGGACAAAAGGGCGATCGCCCCTACTCCGAAAATCCCCACAACCCGCATTAGGCGTAGTTTTTTACCCATCGCCGCAAATCCAAACTCGCACATCCAAAACCAAGCACCCACTCAAGCAGCCCAACTTCGAGGCACAGGGTGCGTAAAAATTGGGCTGCTGCTAGAACCCTACAGCAGTTCGATGTTCGACAGGGTAAACTCTGTCGTGGTCTGCGTATCGCCCTGGGTTGAGTGAATCACCTGGCGCGTCAGCAGATAATAGCCGCCGAAGTTTTCGTAGGTGCTGTCTACGCGGTTCTCGCGCACGACTTCGCCCGTCTCGGCGTTGCGGAACGTTACGTCGTAGCCCGTCGAGATGTAGCCCGCGCCCGTGTCGAGGCTGCTGTGGTGGTTGATCACAAAGGCATTGCCCCCCATGACGCGGCTCACCTGGCAGATCTCGTTGTTCCGCAGCTTATAGTTTGACCCCATCGCGTCGCCGCTGACGAGGATTTCAACCGCACCCGTCTCATCGGTGTTGCCCAGCGAGAAGCAGTTTTTGCCGTGGGTCTGCTCAAAGCTGCTGCGCTTGCGGTGGGTCACGATTTCCCAGAGCATTCCCTGGAGCGACTCGCGCACCGCCTCATCCGACAGTTCGACGACCTCATAGCTCAGATCGGCATTCACCCGCACCTTGCCCGTATAGGTTTCGCCGCCCTGAGTCAGCGTCACGTCAGCCGTGAAGCCTGGAAAATGTTCATCCCAGGTGTAGCGATTTTCGTAGGCCGCCCGAAAAAGTGATTGAGCGTCTAGCGTGGTTTGCGTCATGAGGAAAGCTCCTAAGCCGTTTCATTTAGGATCTTAGCGGCTGCGGCCACGCCTGCGCCGGGGGTCACGCCGTCATACCCCAACTCAAGCAGCGTGGCTTCTAGCGCACCCACGGCCGTCAAAATGTCGCGATCGCACACAAAGCCCAAGTGCCCCACGCGGAAGATCTTGCCCTTCAGGTCGTCCTGTCCCCCGGCCAGCGCAATGTCGAATTTTTTCTTCATCACCGAGCGAATTTTCTCGGACTCTACGCCCACCGGAGCCACAGCAGTAATCGCAGGACTAGAGGTGCCATCGGCCGCAAACAGCGGCAGCCCCAGCGCCTTCATGGCAGCGCGAGTGGCGTTCATCTGGCGATGATGCCGTGCAAAGATATTCTCCAACCCCTCTGCCTGCATCATCTTCAGCGCCACTTGCAGCGCAAAGAACATATTCACAGGTGGCGTGAAGGGTGTGGTGTTTTTTGCTGCGTCTTTGCGATATTTGCCCAGATCGAGATAGAAGCGGGGAATCTTGGCGGTAGCGTAGGCTTCCCATGCCTTGGGGCCGACCGCGACAAAGCCCAGTCCTGGCGGCAGCATGAAGCCCTTTTGGGAACCCGACGCGACCACATCCAGCCCCCACTCGTCAATGGGCACGTTGGTTGCGCCCAAGCTGGTGACAGCATCCACAATAATCAGCGCCCCGTGAGCCTTGACGTGCCGGTTGATGGTTTCCAGATCGTTCAGCACGCCCGTTGAGGTTTCGCTGTGGGTGACGATGACAGCCTTGATGTCCTTGGCGGTGTCGGCTTCCAGGCGCGTGCGGAAGTCTTCGGGGTTGAGTGCTTTGCCCCATTCGGCGGTGACGCGCTCCACATTTAGCCCAAAGCCCTCGGCAAGCTGGGCCCAGCGATCGCCAAATTTGCCATTCGTGCCCACCAACACGCGATCGCCCGGACTCAGGAAGTTAATAATTCCCGCTTCCATTGCGCCTGTGCCGCTGGCCGTCAAGATCAGCACGTCGTTCTCCGTCTGGTGCAGCCACTTTAGCCCTGCGGTCACCTCGGCCATGATCGTGCCAAACTCGCCGCTGCGGTGGCCAATCGGGTGCTTTGCCAGCGCCAACAGCACCGACTCCGGCACGGGCGTTGGGCCAGGAATCATCAACATCAGCTTATTGTCCATTGCTCTGTCCTGCCTCTGAACTCAGGGGAATTTAGATTTTGCGTCGATCTAATATTTTGGGGCATTTTTGGAGTATCTATCAGAATGCCACATTCTGGAGAGAGCAGGCGTTGGGATGGCAAGACCTAAGGTCGGGCCTTCTGCATATTGGATTTTGGATGGGGGAGAATTGGGGATTTTGGATTGGGGATTTTGGGCGCATCCCAGTTCTGCAAGTTTGCCCTCATCCCCCAGCCCCTTCTCCCAAAATAGGGAGAAGGGGAGCCGGATTGGAAGTCCCTCTCCCGCTTTGGGAGAGGGATTTAGGGTGAGGGTGACAAAAGTGGGATGCACCCAGGATTTTGGACTTTAGATTGAAGGGATGCCCTGCTAAAATCCAAAATCTAAAACCCAAAATCGCCCTTATCTGTTCTTACTCATTCGTGCCAGGATTGCTCCGGATCTCGCGGTGCAGATAGCGCAGCACCTCGCCAGGGCGACCGTCGAAGACGATGCCGTTGGGCGGGAATTCGAGGGCGCGAGTCCACTCAAAGCGTTCGGCATAGCGGAGCAGGTGCAGCCGGTCGATGGCCATCTGGGCATCTTCGGGCAGGCCGATGATGTAGTGGCGCAGGCGGCGACGGTGGGGCAGTTCGCAGGTGAGCGGCGGCAGCGAAAACTGGGTCGCCTCCGAGCGTGGGGACGACCAGGTGTATTGGATTGTCAGCATTTGGGGTTTCCTCCAGGAAACGAGTAGGGTAGGAAACCCCGAAATGTTGGCCGCCCCCGGACGTGAAGCGCTGGGACAGGGCGGCCTACAATGGACGCAGCCCTGAGACAGGCATCGGCTGTCGAGGGGTCAGGTGTTGGTAGGTGGTGCGAACATCTACCGACACCGCAAGTGACTAAACGACCAAAATTTCGGGGGAAAGTAGGCTGCGTCGAAGGGAACCAACGGGCAGCTTGATGGACGATTGTACTGGATGCGTTTCACTGACGCAAGAAAATTTTAGATTTTGGATTGGGGCGGGGCGGTGCTGACGGCGGGGGTATGGAGGGCGATCGCTGTTTGTCATCGCGAGAGTTTCCCAAACTAGAGTTTCCCAAACAAGTTTCCCAAACAAGACGCTCTCCCGGCGCTGCAATGGGCTGTCGAGAGAGCGTCTTGTCGAGGCGCAAAGCCAGCGGGATGCCAGCGCTATGCCGCCACTTCCTGCGCGGCGTTTTCCACCTCTATCGGGACGACCTCATCCGCCACATTGGCGATGAGCTGGAGATAGAGTTGCCCCAGGCGCGATGCAACGCTGTCCCAGCTAAAGCCGAGTTCGACGCGCTGGCGACCCGCATGGCCCAGCTTGTCTCGCCAGGCAGGGTTTTTGAGGATGCGGGCGATCGCCCCCGCAAAGGCTTCAGTATCCTTCGGCGGCACCAGCAGCCCTGTGACTTCGGGGACAACAGTATATTGCAGCCCACCTACATTGCTGGCCACCACGGGCGTATGGCTGGCCATCGCCTCGATGGGCACCAGCCCAAACGGTTCATAGTGGCTGGGCACCACGCATACATCCGCCGCTGCGTAATACAAATGCAAGTTGGTGTCGCCCAAGCGGCCAGGGAATTGGGTCATGGCGGTCAGCCCCAGCGCTTGCACAATCCCTTCGATGCGATCGCGCTCCAGCCCATCGCTCTTGCCGGGGCGACTGCCGCCGCCGATTACCAGCTTCAGGTTGGGCATATGCCGCAAATCAGACTCTCCCACGGCCCGAACCAGCGTTTCAATGCCCTTGCGCGGGTCAAATCGACCCACATACAGCACGATCTTATCTTCGGGTGCAAAGCCAAGCTGCTGGCGGGCTTCGGCGCGGGTGACGTGACCAAAGCGGCTGATGTCAGTACCGCAGGGAATCATGTCGATGCGCCCCTGGGTAGAGACGAGCGATCGCATGTGTTCCCGCTCTTGGGGACTGGTCGCCACCACCGAATCCACCGTTTCCAGGCAGTCTTTTTCGACTACCAGCCGTTTCGCGCCAATCGGTGGCAAATCGCCCAGCGTGCGATACTTCACTGCGCCCAGCGAGTGGTAGGTATGCACCTGCACCAGCGACGGCATCTGGCGCTTCAGCCGCATCCCCACCCACGACGAGAGCCAGTAATGGGTGTGAACAAGCGAATACTCAACCCCTTCCTGCGTTTGAAAGGCGAGAAACTGCTCAACAAACTCCGGCAAATAGTCAAACAGCACATCGCGGCTCATAAACTCTGCCGGGCCAGCCGCCAGCCGAATCGTCCGGCAATGGGGCTGGTGTTCCACGATCATCGGCTGCTCTGGGTCGCTGCGGCGCGTGAACATATCTACCTGCCAGCCCTGCGCGGCCAGCGTCTCGCCGACCTGGCGCACGTAGACATTTTGCCCGCCTGCCTCTTCCTGTCCAATCTCAGCCGCCGGATCTCCGTCCACCGAAATCAGAGCAACACGATGCTTCTGAGTCAGAAACATGCTTTTCACCTCATGGTTAACGTTTTGCCGACACGCAAACCAGAGGTGGATCTCTTAAAAGATTCCCTCAGCGATCGCGAATCGGCGCATCTCAAAAATCGACACGTACCAGATCAGGACACTGACGAGAATCAGGACAGATTGCTAACGTCAAGTCTCCTCCCAAAGCCGACGAAGTTAGCTGACGGGCGAGGGCTGAGAGATGCCCTTCTCTGAGGTTTTGGAAATACTGCACACGCCCGGAGCCTATGCTTCTTCCAAGCACCTACCAAGATATGCCCCAACGGTTGGTTCCTCCGCTCCAGCCTGTTGCCTGGTCGTCAAACGACGGAGAGCGTGCTGGATTAGGCTGACTTATGGTTGATTGAGAAGATAGCTTACGCAGATTGTTTCGTCAACGTTACTTGCGTACAACTATCTACGCAAGAGTAAAGCAGAAATCATCCAGTAGATGCGTACTCCTGAATACGGAAATCGATCCACGGATGCTGATACGGCGCAGATATGAAGACTTTCTCAGATTTTCTGAATCGGGCAGCAGCCAATGAGATGATAAAATTTGAGATACTGATAGGGCTTAATTCCTATCGGGATACCGGGAATATTCCTCGACGGCATCCCATCCAGCGTTAAACTTTAACTGGGCATTGAATTACTTAATTACTGCCTTTGCGATCGCGCCGATCCTTATTTAACCGCCATTCTCCAGCCAGTCTATGTCTCCTACTTCCACACCCGCCGCTCCCAAAGTTTCCAAGGTCGAAGGTATCAAAGAGCGCAGCCACGGGCTGAGGGAACCCGTCGCCACCGAGCTGCGGCAAGACACCACCCACTTCACCGAAGATGCGGTGCAGATCCTCAAGTTTCACGGCTCCTATCAGCAAGACAACCGCGACAACCGGGTCAAAGGCCAGGAGAAAGACTATCAGTTTATGCTGCGGACGCGCAGCCCCGGCGGCATTATTCCCGCCCAGCTTTATCTGGCGCTGGACACGCTCTCGGAGCAATACGGCAACCACACGTTGCGGGCGACCACGCGACAGGGCTTCCAGATTCACGGCATCCTCAAAAAGAACCTGAAAACGGTGATGGCTACCATCGTCCGCAATCTGGGGTCTACGCTTGGGGCTTGTGGCGACCTGAATCGCAACGTCATGGCCCCACCCGCCCCGTTCAAGGATCGCCCCGAATACGCGCTGGCTTGGGAATATGCCAACAACATTGCGGATTTGCTGACCCCGCAGACGGGGGCCTACTACGAAATCTGGCTGGATGGCGAAAAGGCCGTTTCTGCTGAGGAGCATCCCGACGTGGTGGCAGCCCGCCAGCGCAACGGCAATCGCACGATTTTTCATAACCATGAAGAGCCGATCTACGGTGCGCAGTATATGCCCCGCAAGTTCAAGGCCTGCGTGACTGTTCCTGGCGACAATTCCGTTGATTTGTTTTCCCAAGACCTGGGTCTGGTGGTGATTACCGACGACCAGGGTAATCTGGAGGGCTTCAACATTTACGCGGGCGGCGGGCTAGGGCGGACGCACAACAAGGAGGAAACCTTTGCGCGGGTGGCTGACCCGATTGGCTATGTCGATAAAGCCGATATTTACGATGCGGTGAAGGCGATCGTGGCGACGCAGCGGGATTACGGCGATCGCGCTGAGCGCCGTCATGCCCGTATGAAGTATCTGATCAATGACTGGGGCGTGGATAAGTTTCGCAGCATGGTGGAGAGCTATCTGGGCAAACCGCTGCAACCGCTGAAGCCGCTGCCGCCGTTTGAATATAAAGATTTTCTGGGCTGGCATGAGCAGGGCGACGGCAAACTGTTTTTGGGCATTTCGGTAGAAAATGGTCGCGTCAAGGATGAGGGCACGTTTCAGCTAAAAACCGCTCTGCGCGAGATTGAGCAGACCTTCGCGCTGCCCATGCGCCTGACCCCGCACCAGAACATTCTGCTGCACGACATCGAACCGGGCGATCGCCCCAAGATTCAAGCCATCCTGACCCGCTGCGGCATCCAGGCAGAAACCGACATCGATACGCTGGTGCGCTATTCCATGGCCTGTCCGGCGCTGCCCACCTGCGGCCTGGCGATCGCCGAATCGGAACGCGCCCTGCCCACCGTGCTGGAGCGGATTCGCGCCCTGCTGGATCGCGTGGGCTTGCCCGATGAGCATTTCGTCGTGCGGATGACGGGCTGCCCCAACGGATGCGCCCGCCCCTACCTGGCGGAAATTGGCTTTGTCGGCCAAGCGCCGGATGCTTACCAAGTCTGGCTGGGGGCCGATCCGCACCAGACTCGACTCGGCCTAGTCTACATGGACAAAATGCCGATTCAAGACCTGGAAAAAACGCTGGAGCCGCTGTTCGTCTTTTTCAAACAAAAGCGCAACGCCAACGAGAGCTTTGGGGATTTTGCCCACCGCGTCGGTCTAGAGGCCTTGCGCCAGTTTGCAGCGAAGTATAAGCCTGGCCAGGTCGCCAAACCCGCCCGCCCCGGCAAAGCCCGCTACCGCATCGGCATCCGCGATGAGGTGTATGAAAAGCTGAAGGCGATCGCCACTGACAAGGGCCTCTCCATGACCGACATCACCACCCAGGCGCTAGAGGAATACCTGAAGCAGTTTGACCGCTAGCCGCAGGTCAACACTCTGGGCAAGCGCTCTGGGCAAGCGCTCTGGGCAAGTTAGACCGAATCTTTGGGACTGTTGCCATGACCCAAGCTCTATCCCTTCCACCGAGCAGCGATTCGTCCAGACGGGCGTAAGCTGGGACAGCTTCCAGGCGATTCAGCGGGGGTTTGCCGATTCGCCTGGGGTGCGGCTGTTTTATTACCAGGGAGAGCTAGAGATTTTGTCTACCTCGCCAGAGCATGAAATTGTCAAGGGCAACCTGGGCTATCTGCTCGAAGATTACCTGTTAAACCAGGGGATCGAATTTGTCTCAACGGGGTCGTTCTCTCAAGAAAAGGAGGCGATCGCCTCGGTGCAGGCTGACGAGTCCTACTGCTTTGGCGAAAAGAAACGGATTCCAGATCTCGCCATCGAGGTGATGTTCATGAGCGGCGGCCCCGATAAGCTCAGGCGATATCCAGCACTGGGCGTTCCCGAAGTATGGTTTTGGGAAGAGGGTCAGATTCGGCTCTACCAGCTTGATGGCGCAAGCTATCAGCCTGCGGCAACCAGTCAATTTATCCCCGGCATCGACCTGCGAAAACTGACCCAGTGTGTCGCGATTGAATCCAGGCTGCAAGCCGTTCGAGCATTCAGAGCAGAAGCCTAGGAGCAGCATCATCAAAGCAGAAGCTGAGTACGGATTGCATCGTCTTCAGCCATCTTTGGGAATACTGGATTGAATCAATTTTTTCGGGATGTTCGATAAGTCTCGTCATCTGGCTCACTCCCGCTGGCTGGATGACGATCTGCCTTTGAGAAAATCCGCGCAGGATAAGTCGAGTCGGCAGTCTATCGACTCGCCATGACGATTTGTTCGCAAAGCTGCGGCTCTGCTTTGCTTCGGCTTACGATGTATTTTTTGATGAGGTCAGCACCATTGATTGCGCTGATTTCAGCGAATCCGTCTACCCGCTATCCTTCTTGTTGACTAGGACGGTTCACTGACGGTTGGCTGACGATTTACTTTTACTCTTACTAAGAACAAAAGGCGGCGCAGGGTTCATAAATTTTATGTGAGGAGATAAAGTCCATGCAACGGCTCTACCATTTGCCTGTGATGTCGCTGAGCGTGCTGACGAAGGTCGCAGGAACGATCAGCGTGGTGTTGATGTCTGCGCTGTCGGTTCAGGCAACTCCAGAACTCTTGAAAACTCATCAGGATACGCTTCATCCCCAGCAGGACGGAGCCGATGTAGCAGGACTTGCACTGTTGGCCCAGGCGGGGCAAGTGCCCGAATCGCTGGAGCGGCTTGAAGCAGAGGCGACGCGCAGCCAGGGGCGGGGTCTGTCTGGTGTTCAGCCGTCTGCGCCGGAGCCAGAAACCGTCGTCGCGCCCATGCCAGACGCTTCGACCCGCGCTGAGGATTTGTGGGTCGAAGAGACGCTAGAGGTCGAGCCGACGTTTTCCCCCCGAAATGCACCGGATGGGTCTGAATCGCCTATCCTTGTGCCCGCTCAGCGGC
This sequence comes from Thermoleptolyngbya sp. C42_A2020_037, assembly GCF_015272455.1. Classification (NCBI taxonomy): domain Bacteria; kingdom Bacillati; phylum Cyanobacteriota; class Cyanophyceae; order Oculatellales; family Oculatellaceae; genus Thermoleptolyngbya; species Thermoleptolyngbya sp. C42_A2020_037. Next base: position 91,924 of record NZ_JACYLP010000018.1, on the reverse strand, counting down.
AGTCGTCTCTGACGGCGCTAGATTCGGAGGCGATCGCCCAAATCCCTGCCCTATACGACTTCGAGCAGGGCAATGCGCTCCGCTTTCAGCTTGCGAGCGATCTGCCCGATCCCACGGCTCTGCAAAGCCCCCTGCGGCGGCGTGTGGTGCGGACGACGATCCAAAGCACGGGTTTGTCAGCGGTGGCCAGCCTGCGACAACCCCTCAGCGCAGACAGCTACATTCACCTGGCGGTGGTGGGTGGCACTACGGCGCTGGGAGCCGACCTGGGCGTGGTGTTTGGCAACTTTGGCGCGAATGTGTTTAGCCAGCGATCGCACTTGGGCGCGTTCAAAGGGGGCGATCGCGACGTAGACCTGCCCACAGGCGACACGCCCTGGATTCACCGACTGGGCGGCGGCGTGGAATATACCTTTTCCATTGGCAATGAAATTGAGTCGGCGCTGGGCGTGACCTATCAGCGGGTGTCGGTGCGCGACGATTTCTTTTCAGACAATATTTTCCCCAGAGATGAAGACGGCAATCGCTTCACCGTAGAAAATAACGGGATTGACGACCTAGTGAGTGTGGACTTTGTGGCAGCGGTCGATCGCCGCAACGATGGAGCCTATTCTACCGAAGGCTCCCTGCTGCGGTTTGGAGCGAGCCAGGGCTTTCTGATCGACACGGACGATGCCTTTACCCGGTTCACTGGCTCCTATACCCACTACCTGCCGTTGAATCTGTTCGGCTTTGATCGGGGGCCTCGGACGCTAGTGTTAAACGTGCAGGCGGGCACAACCCTAGGCGATGTGCCGCCCTATATTGGCTTTAACCTGGGCGGCAACAACTCGGTGCGGGGCTTTTCGGGCGGCGGCGTCAGCACCAGCAGCAGCTTTATCCAAGCCACCGCAGAATATCGCTTTCCGGTTGCCCGGTTGAACCTGTTTAACCGCGATATCGACCTGCGTGGCATCCTGTTCATCGACTACGCCAATGATCTGGGCACGGCCGATGACGTGATCGGCGAACCCGCCATCGCCCGCGACAAACCTGGCGAGGGTTTTGGCTTTGGGGCGGGGTTGCAGGCCCGCACGCCGCTGGGCTTTGGTCGGCTAGAGTTTGGCTTTACCGACACGGGCGAGAGCAGGTTGATTGCCACCTTTGGCGATCGCTTCTAGCCCATGACGGGAGAAGAGAGGAAAGAAGAGAGAAGAGAGAAAAAAGAAAAACGAAGAACGAAAAACGAAACTTCTTCGTTCTTCCTGCTTCGTTCTTCCTTCTTCCCTCTTCCTTCTTCGTTCTTCCTTCTTCCCTCTTCCCTCAATGCTGCCACACCCGCACGGTATTATCCGAACTGCCGCTGGCGAGATAGCGACCGTTGCCGCTGAGGGCGATCGCATTCACGCTATCGCCATGCCCCACCAGGGTATCGATTAGCCGCCCGCTGGCCACGTCCCACAGCTTGATTGTGGCATCGCTGCTGCCGCTAAAGAGAATCTTACCGTCGGGACTGAACGCCAGGGCATTCACCTCGCGGGTGTGGTCGGCGAGGTTGTGCAGCAGTTCGCTGGTTTGCAGATTCCAGATCTTGACGCTCTTGTCGCGGCTGCCGCTGGCCAGCGTCAGGCTGTCGGGGTGGAAGGCGAGGGCATTCACCGCGCTGACGTGGCCCGACAGCAGGCGAAGCTGTTCGCCCGTTTGCAGGCTCCAGATCCGCACCTTGTTGTCTAGCCCGCCGCTGGCAAAGGTGCGCCCATCGCGACCGATGGCGATCGCCTTGATCATGCTCAGCACTCCCGGCAGCACCTTGACCACCGCGCCATTGGCCAGGCTCCACAGGCGAATCGTCCGGTCTTCACCGCCGCTAATCAGCAGTCGCCCGTCAGGGCTGACGGCCAGCGCATTCACGTCGCGGCTGTGGCCGGATAAGTTTCGCAGGGGCGCACCCGTGGGCAAATACCAGGCTTTGATCAAGCAGTCATCGCCCGCGCTCAGCAAGGTGCGCCCATCAGGACTAATCGCAACCGCATTGACACCCCGGCTATGACCCGCCAGGTTAAACAGCAGGTTGCCCTGGGTCAGGTTCCACACTTTTACCGTGTCGTCTAGGCTGCCGCTGACCACGACCGACCCCGCTTCGTCCACTGCCACGCTCGTAACCCAAGAGCCATGCCCCACCAGAGTATGAATACAGCGCCAGCCTGAAATTTGCGGCACTGTGGGACGCACCAGCGGCGGGCGCGAGGTGGGCGGCGCAGAGGTAGGCGGATTGGACGGGCGGGCAGGCGAGGCGACCGGGGATGCAGCTCGCTGAGGGGCAGTTGCCTGGGGTGACGCTGCGACACGGGGCGACGGAGAAGCCGAGGGTTGGGTAGAAGGCTGAGGAGCGGGCGATCGCCCCGGCCGGCTCGTCGGCATGAAATAGTCCGCATTCAGATCGCGCATCACCTCATCGGCCGACTGATAGCGCTCCGACACCAGATCCTTCAGCATTTGGTTGAGCATGTGCGCCAGTTGGTCGCTGACCAGCGTGCCCTTTTCTGCCAGGTATTCTCGCCAAGTCCAGCGACCCTCCAGCGGATCATAGAGATTATCCGGTCGCACCTGCGTCATCAGGTGAATGCAGGTCGCCCCCAGGCTGTAGAGGTCGCTGGCGGGGTAGGCGCGGCCGCTGCGAAACTGCTCGATGGGTGCATAGCCCTCTGTGCCAATGCGGGTTCCTGTGGCGACGGGTGCATCGCCAAGCTGTTTGGCCACGCCAAAGTCGATGAGAACTAGGCGGCGATCGCCCTGTCGCCGCAGGATATTGGTCGGCGTAATGTCGCGATGGATCACCTGGCGCTGATGCACAAACCGCAGCACCGGCAGAATATCCGCCAGCACCTCTCGAATCTGGCGCTCTCCAAACGCCCCGGTCTGCCGCATTTCCTGGAGCAGGCTCTGCCCCTCGACAAACTGCTGCACCAGGTAGAGATAATTGTCCTGCTCAAAATAGGCCAGCAGCGTGGGAATTTGTGGATGCTCGCCCAGTTCATCCAGCCGCACCGCCTCCTGGTTGAACAGCCGCACCGCTTTTTCTAGCGACTTGGTGCCCTGCACCTGGGGCGAAAATTGCTTCACCACGCAGCGCGTCCCCAACCGATCCTCATCCAGCGCCAGATAGGTGCGCCCAAACCCACCCTGTCCGATGGGGTGCTGGGGTCGATATCGTCCCCGCAGGAGTGGCGTTAGCGTGGCTCCGCAACTCTGACACACGTTGGCATCGTCAGGGTTCTGAGGACTTTTACACTTTGGGTTTAGGCAACAAGTCATGGTGGTAGCGCACTGAGGCTCGTATGGTTCATTGTCCCCCGGATCGGAACGGAGCGAACAAGACAACGACTCCGCTGCCTCCAGAGATTCCCGACTCGGCTGGTATTGCTGGCTGAAACCCCACCGTCAAAAAGCTTGTCCAAGAGCTTGAGATGCTTTAGGCATAAAGCTTTTAGACATAAAGCCCTTAGACATAAAGCCCTTAGACATAGAGCTTAAGCATGAGCAGCAATACCCGCGCCTTCCTGCTCAAGATAGATTGTTTGGTTCCGTTTGGTTTGGTTCTGTTTAGTGCGGCGGCAAAAAGCAGTCTGGCGATCGCGCTCCGTTCACGCTTCAAAGCAACACCCTTCGCTAATGCTAACCCCAAGCCCGCCGAACGGAAAAATTTGGTTAGGATTTCGGGACGTGGGATGAGGAATCTTGCCCCGGATTGGGCGATCGCCGCTGCACAATGCCCTGCCGAAAGCCCAATACCACCAGCACATTCGCCAGGGTCAAAAATGCCTCTGCGCTGCCGTGTAGCCAGTCCACGTTGGCCAGCGACTCACCCACCACCCGCTCCGCGTAGATTCCCGCTGGAATCGTCACCGCCACAAACACCAGCGTCATATAAAACCCCACCAGCGCCAGTCGGGGCGTGTTGCCTGCCTTTGTCAAAAACCATAAAAAGCCGAGGTAGGGGAAGAGCGACAAGGCGAAGAGGGTTTCTTTGGAAAACATTGCAGAGAGCAGGGTGGGAGTTTTGCAAACTAGACTGGAGATCGGGAAGAGGAGGCGACGGCGGTTGCGGATGTTGAGGAGTTGCAGTTGCGGCTCTGGTGGCATCTGAGGAAAGTCCGGGCTCCCGAAAGACCAGACCTGCTTGGTAACGCCAAGTGCGCGTGAGCGTGAGGATAGTGCCACAGAAACATACCGCCCAGGCGATTTGAGATTGGCGATTGGCGATTTTGGAGGCAATCCTAAGTCCAAAATCCAAAATCCAAAATCCAAAATCCTAACCCTGGGTAAGGGTGCAAAGGTGCGGTAAGAGCGCACCAGCAGCGTCGAGAGGCGCTGGCTCGGTAAACCCCGGTCGGGAGCAAGGTCGAAGGAGCAACGGTTGGTCTTTTACCGGCTCCGAGGTGCAGTGTATGCTGCATCTGCCAATCCGCTAGAGGTGTCTGGCGACAGGCATCCCAGATAGATAACTGCCCTCGGCTGGCTTGCCAGTGCGAGAACAGAACCCGGCTTATGTCCGCCTCTTCCCTCCTATTTTCTCTAACAGGGCTTACGCACTTGCGGTCAGTTTTCTGGATTTTGAAGGGTTTCTCGTAGGCTGCGCCGCAAAAAATCCTTCAACTGCGTAAGTCCTATCTAATTCAACTGCGTAAGTTCTATCTAAATCTAAATTGTGGGGGCGATCGCCCGTTTGACTGCCAGACTCGCAGTAAGACTCGCAGGAAGACCCGCAGTTTGCCAGGTCTTGCAGACCACTAGAAGAGCGATCGCCCCCTTAAATCGTCGCCTTCAGCCGCGACAGACACTCGCAACACACCCACTGTCGCAATAGCAGCACGGTCATTGGCTCAGACTTAAATCAGCAGCACGGTGCCGTTTTCGTCAACCGACAGGTTAATCGTGCCCGAATCGTCCGAAAGCTGTTCGCTAACGATGACTTGAATCACGTTACCTTCCACCAGCACGTCTACACTCAGCCCGATGTTTGTGCCCAGCGGATAGACCAGCAGGTTAATCGGCAGTGGCAAAAAGCTGGTGGTCGTCGTGCCAAAGGCGGTCTGGCTATTGGGGGCAATTTGCCGTTCGGCGGAGGCGGGCTGCGTCAGGGCGGCGGCAATGGTAGCCCGACCGCCGTTGATAATTTCGATCCGAATGGGACGCGCTGGGTTGACGCGGCCGACTCGCTCTTCGCTGATCTGGGCGATTCGCGAAGCGACCCCTACGGGAATCGCCCCCGGTGCAAGGGCTGTTGCCGTCTGCGCTTGGGCCGGGGCCTCCAGCGGCAGCCCAAGCGATCCGACGAGGGCGATCGCGCTTGCGAGCATCAACTTCAAGCTCATGCTTAAAGTTTGGTGCGATACCCGGCTCAAGGTTATAGTCATGCTCAATTTCATGGGTTTTCTAGAGTCCTAGCTCAAAAAATTTAATTCTGCCGACTGATGCCGACTGATGCTAACTTCGATTGACTTTGGTTGACTAATTGTTGCGGCGTAAAGGGGGCGATTCAACCACGCTCCTTCATCCTGAGCAACATTAGCACCTGCCCAGATTTTCTGAGGATTCGCAGCACGACACCAACTTTTTTCCAAACCATGCAATAATACTTATTGACTGAAGGGGAGTAGCTATCCGGCGCGTTCCGGAAACCTGAATCAACACACTGGGGATGACCCTGGTTCAGGTAATGCACATGGGCTGTCGCTAAGAGCGCTGACCGAGCATTCAGTGAGACCTTCACTAAGTCCACCGTCGGAGTGGGCTTGGTGGAGTGCGCTGCCTCTCATCGAGTCCACTCAGGCTTGTACCTTTATCCTGAGAGGAGATGAGAGCATGGTCGAGGCAGGTTTGTATCAGCCGGGTCTGTTCGAGGCGTTTGTTGCGGGGCTGCTGCTGATTACGGTTTCAGAACTGGGCGACAAAACTTTTTTCATTGGCGTGATTTTGGCAACACGGCATCGGCGATCGCTCGTCTTTTTGGGCGTAGTGGGTGCGCTGGCGGCGATGACGCTGATTTCGGTGATGATGGGGCGCGTGATGTCCCTGTTTTCGCCAGCGGTTGTCCATTACGCTGAGATAGCACTATTCCTGGCGTTTGGAATCCAGCTTTTGATCAAGGGCTGGCGTATGGCTGACGACCCCTGTACTGAGGCCTGCGAAGAGGCGATAGAAACCATCACGCAGTCGGAACAAGTGCTGCCCAAGCGGCCGACCAATTTGGCAGTGGTTCTGCAAGCCTTTGGGCTGACGTTTTTGGCAGAATGGGGCGATCGCACGCAAATTGCCACTATCGGTCTGGCGGCGGCTAAAAATCCCCTTGGGGTATCGGTCGGCGCAATCCTGGGACACGCCATTTGCGCGGCGATCGCCGTCATTGGGGGCAGGCTGATCGCCGGTCGCTTGTCAGAAAAAACGCTGACCCTGCTTGGTGGTGGACTGTTCCTAATCTTCGCGGCGATCGCCACCGCCAACGGCGTTTAACACTCCAACCTCCGATGAACTCCGCATGAAGCTCACCACTCGCGGACACTACAGCGTCAAGGCCCTGCTGGATTTGGCCCTGCAACCGGGCGGCGGGCCCGCCTCCGTGCGGGCGATCGCCACTCGACAGCAGCTTCCTGCACCCTACCTGGAAAAGCTGCTGATCGAGCTGCGGCAGGCAGGATTGGTGAAATCGGTGCGCGGTGTGCAGGGTGGCTATCAATTGGCGCGGCCGCCCGCCCAGATTTCGCTGGGGCAAATTCTAGAAGCAGTCGGGGAGCAGGTCGATCCGCTGCCGCGCCACAGCCCCGACACAGACCAGGCCGAAGACTGGGTGACGCTGACGCTATGGCATCGCCTGCACGACAAGCTGCGCGATGCCATACACAGCATCTCCCTCGAAGATCTATACTTTGATGCCAAAAGTCGCCAGGCGATTCAGAGCGAAACGCCCCACTTTATTGTGTAGTATAGCTGCGTAGTATGTCGTGTAATGTTTCCGTGCAGTGATCCTACCTCTAGTTTGTAGTGCAGACTTTAGTCTGCTTAAGTTTGTAGTGCAGACTTTAGTTTTGCAGTGCAGACTTTAGTCTGCTTAGGTTTGTAGTGCAGACTTTAGTCTGCTTCAGACAGGACAGCCCTAAATTAGGCGACTGAAGTCACCACTACGAGCGTCCAACCTATTTCCGCAGCTTTGAACTCGTGATACTAGCTGGCGGTGCAGTCGCGCAGTGCAGCATCGTCCAGCAGCATTATCTTGAAGCATCGTCTAGAAGTATTGCCTAGAAGTGCTGCCTGACCGTTGCAGAACTTACGATTCCGCGTCGTCCTTGGGGCCGACGGCCATTTGCACAACGAAGGGAACACCGCCCTCTCTATGGTAGCGATCGCCCCATTCCCGCAGCACCTGATCCAGATCGGTCAGCGCGTCTTCGATGCGGTCTTCAGGAATGTCCAATTCTTCCAACACTCGCAATACGCGGGGCTGATACTCCGCCCAGTCACGCATCAGGCGGAAGTAGCGAGCAGTGTCTTCCACCATGATGTAGGTGCGCTCTTCGCGGTCGGCCGGCGAATAGAAGGCGCGGGTGAGCGCATAGAACGGCATTCCCCAGGGCGAATCTACCCGCGTCACCGTACCGGAGTAGAGCAGGCGGCGCTTGATATGCTCAGACAGCGCTTCGCTCATGGGCAGGCGGCGGTCTTCGGGCAGGTCTTCCTGCGATCGCTCGTGCAGAAACTCGATGATGTCCATGAACTGGAACGAGTTGATCAACTGCGCGTCCGGCAGGTTGGGCGGCAGTTTCTCTTCAATCTGGCGCTTTTCTTCCATTGTCAGGCTGCTGCCCGAAATGCGCGATCGCCCCGGCTGCCAGGGAAACTGCTCCATCCACACGTAGGGCAACTGAATCAGGTAGCGCGGCTCCTGAGAACCCAGCATCTTCAGCAGCTTGCCTTCAGTGAGTGCCTGACGCACCTCTTCGACAATGACCTTCACCCGCTTGGGTTCGATGTGGTGCAAATGCCCCGTCATCCGCAGGTTTTGATCCTGCTCTAGGTAGGTCATATAAATCGCGCACTTGGCAGCAGTGGCCGCTGCGTCTAGAAATGCGCCGTGGCGGTGTCCGCCCGTCCGCATTGCGCTAAATGCCAGGTAGAGCATGATCTGATCCATCGCACTCGGACTCAGGCGCTTGATCAGATCCAAATCATTAGTCATCTTGTTACGAAGAGCCGTTGCAATAAGTGGGTATCAGAATGGTTGCAGACTGTGCGATTGGCAACGTACAGTCTTTACGAAAATACCCCTAGCTTAAACCATATCGCCAAATTCTGAACAGAGCTTTAGCGGGTCTAAGCTGGAGGCTACAAGGGTTGCAAGTTGCCAAGGCAATCCTGCAATCTTGTTGCGATCGCCGCTCAACAGGTTTCCCTGCTAACGCAGATTTGTAAATCAGACAGGTAGTGGTGCTCCCTTCAAACAGTCTGGAGATCGCCCAATCCCGGCCAAGGCTGGAGCAAACTTTTTGGGCAAATCGGCGAACTTTCGCTTCGTAAACTTGGAAACCGTAGTTCTAGGGCTTATAGACGTTTTCTAACCGGAACGTTTTGCACAGGAGAATGATTGCTACTGATTTGACAAACTGCATCTGAGCGAACAAACCTGACTCTGTTATACCAGGCGTTTCCTGAGCGATTCACTAGGCATTTGCCGGATATTTTCCGAAAATTTGCCGAGTTTTGGCGGAATCCTTGCCACGAGCCGTCAGGAAATTGGCTGGGGCGCTGATCAGATACTTGTGCGCTAGAAGTTGGCAGGGAGTGATGCGATATCGCTGTATTCAGTTTTCGGGCAATTCAGTTGCTTAAACGGTTGCTTGAGCAGGCGAGGCATTTCGAGTGTGCAGCCGCAGACAGGTTAGGGCTGGTCAGGAGCAAGTCGTCGTGCAACGTCCGCTGCCGCGATGGAATTGATCGCTAGCAGGGGGCGTAGCGCCCGTTGCCATTTGGCCATAAATCGACCGAGAGAAAGAGGCCGAGGGCAGATTTGCATCAGCCAGAGTGCTAACGAGCGCTGGCAGCGCAACAAACAGGATTAATAAGTTGGCGGTCAGCATGAGAGCATCCGTGTAAAGGTTTCTACTCTCTGTTACGGAGACCCCTCAAACTGATCAGGAAAACTCGTTAAAAGAGTTACGTTTTCTGCTAGAAACCAACCGCCTGATAGATTGACTTTTCCCAAAAGGTTGGCCCACTGCGGCGTTTGGAGTTGCCGAAGCTGCGCGTCAATGTCTGCATCCAGCGTAACTATGGTTAACGACAGGGCGGCAGAGAGGGGACTGGGTAAGGCTTGGACCGGCTGCAGGGAGGCGATCGCCCCTTCTGTCAGCGTTACTGTGTAGGACTGCGACGCGAGGGGATGAATCAGCCCCCGCACGGCGGACGAGGCGGGCAATCTGGACTGGGGCGATCGCGCTGCTGCGCCCACCACGGGCCGCCCTGGCACATTGCCATCGGCCGGATACTGGTCGGGATGATCCAGGTAATGGCGCTGCCAGTGCAGCCAGTCGGGATGATCTGGCGGCAGGTTAAACAGCGGCACCACAGCAGCCGGAGCAATGGGATCGGTCAGCAGCGCCTCTTGCAACTCGCGCACGGGCAGGTTGTGAGGGGAGCAGCCTCGCTCGATGCACAGCGCCGCCGCCATGCCCGCTGCCTGCCCCAACCCCAGAACGACGGGCTGTAGCCGGGTTGCGCCGTTGGCAATGTGCGACACAGAGATATTCTTCTCGCACACCAAAATCCCTTCGACCGCTTCTGGCACCAGGCAATCGTAGGGCAGGGAAAACAGCGTCCCCGTCCAGCGTCCGCCCCAGCGCAGCGACTTGGGATGCAGCGGAAACTCGTAGCCGGGATAGTGGTGATCGTTGGGATAGTTGCCGAGGGCGATCGCCGTGGGTTCTCCCTGCTCATTGACAGGCAGCGCAGCCACCTGTCCCCCTGGGATTGGCAGAATGTCCGGCTCCGTGACGAGCGATCGCCCCCGCAGCCGCCGACTCTCGCGGTAATAGAGATGCAGCGCAAAGGCACTGCTGCCCATTCTGTGCGACGCTGCCGGAAAGGTTTTGTCCGCCAGCCCATAGCGCCGCCCCAATTCAGTCTGGATGAAGTGGGCAAAGCCCTGGGCGTGGTTTCGGGCCTCTTGATCGAACTCGCGCCGCGCTTTAGCAGACTGCACCAAGCGGTTCAAGTTGTGCCCATAGTCGTTGCCGTGATGGGGCCAGTTGATCATGAAGCGATCGCCCGGCAGCCGCCCGTAGTTGAGAAATTTCTCCGGCCCATAGCCATCCCACGCGCCCTCAAAACAGATCGGGTCATAGTCTGGTGGCGGCGGAATTTTGGGAGCCTCCGCTTCGCCAAAATCTTGCAGCACCACAACCCAGGTGGGCGCTTGCACGGGATATTGCTCCGTCAGCAGGGTCGGTTGCAGCGGAGCGCTCGGCTCGTTCCACTCTGGCTGAAACTCCCAACCCCAGCGGTAGGGCACGTCGCCCAGCGCCAGCAGGTCGCCGAGTTCCGTGCCGTCGAGGGTGATTTGCGCGTGGATGGTGAACTCCTGAAAGCGCACGCCCGTAATGCGATCGCCCTCGCGCAGCACCGCCAGCGGCGTTTGCCCCGTGATCCAGCGCAAATTGGGGAGCGCCTGCACCCAATCGGCAAAAATGGCCGCCCCAACGCCTGGATCATAGGTAAAGAAACTGACCCAGGCGTGATCCAGTCCACCGGGCTGACGTGCCGAGAGCGATCGCAAAAATGCCCCCCAGAGTCCTGTCTGGAGCGATCGCAGTTCGTTGCCATCGGGAGCGCTAACGCCTGCACTCGTGAGCATTCCCCCCAGCCAAGAGAACTCACTCACCAGCACCACTGACGCACCACGCCGTGCCGCCTGGATCGCTGCCGCTGTGCCGCCTGTGCCGCCGCCGACGACTAAAACATCTGTGGTCAGACTATCCAGACTGCTATTCCTCGTCTTCTAGCTCGTCGTAGTCTTCATCGTCCGCGTCGGGCGGCGCAACTGAGTTTGCAGACACTACCGCACCCATCTCCAGCTTTTGCCGCACCAGTTGATCCACCTCTTTGGCAAAGTCGGGATTTTCCTCCATGTATTTGATGGCGTTGTCGCGGCCTTGGCTAATGTTTTCGCCGTTGTAGCTATACCACGCCCCTTTGCGAGTCACCACGCCAGTCTCTTCCGCCAAATCCATCAAGCAGCCGTAGGTGGAAATGCCCTGCCCAAAAATCACATCAAACTCCGCTACGCGAAACGGCGGTGCGACCTTGTTTTTGGCGACCTTGACCTTGGCGCGGATGCCGTATTCTTCGGTTCCTTTCTTCAGCGTTTGAATCCGGCGAATGTCCAGTCGCACCGAGGCGTAGAACTTCAGCGCGTTGCCGCCTGTGGTGGTTTCGGGGTTGCCGTAGGAGATGCCGATTTTTTGCCGGAGCTGGTTCAGGAAAATGACGCTACAGCCCGTTTTGCCAATGTTCCCCGTAATTTTGCGAAGCGCCTGACTCATCAGCCGCGCCTGCAAGCCGACATGAGTATCGCCCATTTCGCCCTCGATTTCGGCGCGGGGCACCAGCGCTGCCACCGAGTCCACCACAACCAGATCGATAGCGGTAGAGCGCACCAGTTGATCTACAATTTCGAGCGCCGCCTCACCCGTGTCGGGCTGGGACACCAGCAGATTGTCGATATCCACACCCAGGTTTGCCGAATAGGTCGGATCAAGCGCGTGTTCGGCATCTACAAAAGCAGCCGTACCGCCAGATTTCTGCACTTCGGCAATTGCATGGAGTGCCAGCGTGGTTTTCCCAGAACTCTCCGGCCCGTAAATTTCAATTACCCGTCCCTTCGGCAACCCACCGCCCAGCGCCAGATCGAGCGTCAACGCACCCGTGGGAATGGTTTCCACCTTCATGCGGCTGGCATCCCCCAGACGCATAATCGTGCCTTTGCCAAAGTTGCGGTCGATTTGGGACATTACCATGTCCAGCGCTTTCCGCTTTTCGGCGCTCTCTTTAGATTCTTTGGGTTCCGATACTTTGCTATTGTCAGTCGCCTTAGCCATTAGGGCCTCTTCTAGATGCAGGAGGGGACAGATGCGGGAGGAGCGAGCAGGAGTGAATTATTTATGAAAGCAAACAGCCTAGAAGACAAGTAGTCTGTAAAAGGGTCACCTTGTTCCAAAGCCAGAGATGAATTAACAAATCTCAGCAATGAATCTAATGAATCTTTAGTTTAAATCTCTCACTTGGATTCGGAAACGCCACTTTTGAGTCTAAATCTGATTCTGTCTCAATTTGATCTCTTGATTGATTGTGATTTGATTGATTGTGATTCAATTTGCGATCGCCGTCTGAGGACGCTTTATCTGAGGACGCTTTAGAAGTTTGATACGCTAATCCTGGAGATTTCGATACGTCTGTACTATTCTAGTACAAGAATCTTGTTCCTGGTAGTCGGCCAGGTCGCTGATTGTGAAGTTTATTGCCGAGTCAGCCTTTAGACTCCAAGTGTGCCCAGTTTTGAACCCTAGCCCCCAAGCCTCGCTGTGTCTTCTTCTCTGCGCTATCCCAATACAGCCCTGTCGGTAGGGGGGCTGACCCACTACATCCAGTCCTTGCTGGAAGACGATGAGCAGCTTCAGCAGGTGTGGGTAACGGGCGAAGTATCAAGCGTGAATCCTCACCGCAGCGGCTTGTTTTTGACGCTGCAAGACCCGGATGAGCAGGCGGCGATCAACGCGGTGGTGTGGAACAGCCAGCTTGATCGGCTGGCGGTGATGCCTGTGCGGGGTGAGCAGGTGATCGTGCTGGGACAGATCAAGGCGTATCCGGCGCGGGGCAGCTATCAGCTCACAATCTGGCAGGTGCTGCCCGCGGGCGAAGGGCTGCGATCGCTCCGTCATCGGCAACTGCGAAATCGGCTAGAGGCGGAGGGGCTGTTTGACCCAGACCGCAAGCGCCCGCTTCCGCCCCATCCCCGCGTGGTGGCGGTGGTCACGTCGCCGCAAGCCGCCGCCTGGGGCGATATTCAGCGCACGCTGTCGCATCGCTATCCAGGGTTGCGGGTGCTGCTGTCGCCTGCGATGGTGCAGGGCGAACTGGCTCCGCCCTCGATCGCCCAGGCGATTCGCCGGGTTGAGCGGGACGGGCGGGCAGACGTGCTAATCCTGTCGCGGGGCGGCGGCGCAGCGGAAGACCTGGACTGTTTTAATGACGAGCGCGTGGTGCGGGCAGTGGCGGAATGTGCCATCCCAGTGATCACGGGCATCGGGCACCAGCGGGATGAGTCGCTGGCTGACTTGGCGGCCGACCTATGCGCCCACACGCCAACAGCGGCGGCTGAGGCGGCAGTTCCGATTCTAGATGACCTGGTGGAAGAGCATCAGCAGCGGTGTTTGGCGCTCTACCGCGTTGCCGCCGAGCGGATTGAGCAGGCGCAGCGGCATGTTGTACGACTGCGCGATCGCCTTTCCCGCCTACGGCTCGATCGCCAGGTGCAGCAGCGCATCCAGGTCGTTGCGTCCCTGCGCCAGCGGCTCATCCGCAGCACCCAGCAACGGCTCCAGCAGTCCCAGCAGCATACGCTTTACCTGCGCCAAACCCTGCAAACCCTCGACCCGGCAGTAGTCCTGCGCCGGGGCTATGCGGTGGTGCGGCAAGAAAATGGGGCGATCGCCCGCTCCACCGAAACCTTCCACCCCGGCGATACGCTGACGATTACCCTGGCTCAGGGTGAACTGATTGCCGAAGTGAAAAGCATCTCATAAGACACAATATGTACATGTGCAAAGAATAATAAATGTCTGCTTCTCGCCCCGAAATCTGGAGCGACAATAGTGACATAAGTATTAGTACTCAACTGGCAAGGGCTAGGGGAGGTCGACAAATGAATAAAATGAACAATCAGGGAGCAGACGAATCCTCATTATCCTCATCAGATGGATTCACTCGCGTCGCGCTCTTGACTAGCTACCCGCTCTACTGGCGCACGAATGACAGGGATGCAACTGACCACGCACGAGCAATCCACAAACTAATTCAATTGTTCTTAGACATACCAGGGGCGAGCTTGGGTGTATCTAGTCAGGGCAAAGCTTGGAATTGGCTAGACCCTCAGGCGGCTCAGCAGTGGAATGATGAAATGAAAAGAGAGTTTGAGGCCTACGCTGTTCAGCTTCAAACTGCGTCGTCTGAAGCTAAATTTCGAGACGCTTTTAATAAGCGCCAGTGTATGTTTTTTGCGCCGCTTTATCCCCAGAACTTTTTGGCAGCCCTAAAAAAACACTTCAATGGAACACTTCGCGGGGAACAACTTTGTCTCTACATTGAGCAAATCCTAAGTTCTATCGATTGGTCTTCTTGCTCTATCTTCTGGTCACTTTCATTTGTTCAATTCAAGCTCAGCCAAGATCGCTTAATCTACAACCCGATATTGGCTTTGTGGAGCAGCTACCCGATAGGCGGCTATTGGGCCCCGCCACCGTCTAATGATCTGCAATCTCAACCCGATGCCGTTCCCAATTTGTCTTTGGATGAGGCAAGCTTCTTGCTGCAAGACGTGATGTGGGGCAAGTTGGAAACAGTCTTTGCAAAGATCAGATCCTTCTGTGGTTTTGGCATAGCACAGCCAGAATTTGCAAAGGACTGCGAAGCAATATCCCCCGTTTTTTACTTTGCTCAATATGTTAACTCGCCCTCCTGCCCAGAAGAGTTAGCAGCTAAGAAATCGGATAGCTTGTATCCCCTAGTCAAAACCTGTCTTGGGTCTGATGATCCCTTTGCAAAAGAAGTAAGCGGGGGCGTATTAGAAGGAGACTTCTTGACACTGCGGCGTGCCCAAATTAGCAGAGATTTCTACCATCCCCGATACTTGACTTTTCCACTTCGCAAAGGGAAAATTTTCACTGAACAAGAATTAGAAAGAGATTTACATTTTATTGCTGATCAACTCAGCTACCTGGAGTTTTCGATCGCGCATGAATTACGCCTGATTTCTACTGAATATGAGCCTTTGCGATCTCGACAAGCTCGGTGGGGCGGAACTCTGGACGGGCTGAGTGAGTTGATTAAGAATGCTGTCAGTTTCTTGCCAACTATCAGCGGCGGGCTTCTGAAAAAAGTTTACCTGGAGATGGAAAAACTCTCACTTCCATTGCGACAAGTTCAATCTTCGCTAGAGAAAGTAAGCAGCGATGTTGCTCAATTGAAGCGGCAATTCGACGGCTATCGAGATGGAACAGAAGACTTTTGGGATCGAAATCTGACGTATTCTCCTTGTCAGGATACTCATCTCAATGATTTGCGAGAAGCCCTGCTAGATGCTTACCCTTATCACTACTGGAAACAGCCCCTGCAATCTTTGAAGGAATGGGACGAACAACTGTTAGGGAGTGTTGGACGCTCTGTAGAAACCGTGAATTCGATGCTACAACAAGCCGACCGGATGACGCAGGAAAGCTTGGAGGTATGGACTCGTCGCCTTGGCATTATTGCAGCACTTGCGGCTCCTGTTTTGGCACTTCCCAATTTTATTGATCTAAAGCTCGATTCAACGAGCCTTCCACAAACCTTATTTGGCCAGGTTTTTCACGAAGTGCAAGATTTGCAGACGGTGATAGGCTACCTACTAGGTCTTGCTTTAGCAGCCCTCTTTGTTGCATCGGCAGCATTTCTCGTTTCCTTGCTTTGGGGCTTGGTTTCCAAGAAGAAATCAGAACAGTTTGTTTCTGGTATTCGCACCTTTAAGGATTTGGTAAAACAGTCAGAGCGCTCTTGCGGCGACTTTAGAAAGCTAGAGCAACTAGATGCGGAAGCCTGTCAAATTCTCTCTTCGCTATGGACTGAGGCATATGGGTTGCAGTACCCCAGCAATCAGCGCAGCGGTGTGGACTGGCTACTGAACGCTGAAAATGCCTCTAGAAAGTGGTTGAGAATTGCGAAGCTCAAAAGCAAGCGGTCAGGAAGCCCTCTGCATTGGCTTGCGGTTAGGGGTCTAAGTATTTGGCTCTGGTGTCTGATGCAGGTGGAGCATTGCCTTGACCAGTCCGAGTCGCGGGAGATTTATGACTGGCTCCGTCAAAGCCGACGCTTCCGATATCTCGTTTATCTTTTTGACCTCATGCCAACCTGCATTCCCCTACCCCGCGCCCTTTGCATCTATCGTTACAAAGCCCATGACTTGATTTCCAGAACAACAATTTCTGATTGGGATTTTGAGAGTTCCCTCAGAGCCGCGGGTTTCCCTTTAGATATGATTCCTTCTTTGGAGAAATGGCTTCAAGGGTTATATGATGCAGGCGAGCTTGGAGCATCAATCAGCATTGATCGCTTTGTGGATTGCCTGGAGGAGCGAGGGGTGCGAGCTCATCCTGATCCAGAGGTCGTTGAGAGGTGGCAAGGTTCCCTGATCTGACGTAAAAACGATTGATGTCTGGAACTGTTGCCGAAAACGGTTTGCCTGACTCCTGACTCTTAACCCCAATCTTCTAGAAAGTTAATTAAAATCATGCCCCCTAAGAAAACTCCCGATTGGCACTATGAAACGGCGATCGCCCAGGTCGAAAACATCATCGAGCAAATCGAGACGGGCGATCTGGATCTAGCAGCCGTGTTTAGCCAGTTTGCGATCGCCGTTGAGCAACTGAACCAGTGCGATGCGTTTCTGGCGCAGCAGCAGGCGCAGATGACGCTGCTGATCGAAACGCTGAACGACGATGAGGACGAAGATTTTTAGGCGTTTTCTAGCAAGCTGAGGCGAGTGGGGCGATCGCCCTCAACGTCTGACGTAGGACACCAGCGACACACCCAAAATCACCAGCACCACGCCTGCGATGCGAGTCGGACTGGCGGCGTAGCGGGTTAGTCCAAGTGCCCCGTAATGATCCAAAAATAGCGCGGCGATCAGTTGACCCGCGATGGTCAGCGAAAGCGCCAGCGCTGCCCCAATGCGCGGCGTGGTGAAAATCGTAGACCAGACGTAGAGCGTGCCCAAGCAGCCGCCCACCCACATCCACCAAGACGTTTGCGCCAGCGAGGTCGCCGCCGGAAGTGGGTAGCGGGCCACCAGACAAATCGCCAGCGAAGCCAGCGTCCCCGCCAGGTAGGAAATGAACGTCACCTGCATCGGCTCCCCGACATATCGACGCAGTAGCGTGTTAATCGCGACTTGAACAGGCAAAATCGCGCCCCCCGCAAGGGCGGCCAGCAAAAAAACGGTGCGTCCATTCATAATTTGAAGCTCTCTAGCAATTTATCTCGATGCTAAGATACTTGACATCAAGAATATAATGAATATCTTAACATCAAGATTATTGATATCGCTATAAATATGGAGCGGGCAATCGAAGCCCGCTCCAGTCAGGGAAGGCAGCACCGCAACAGATCGACATAATTCCAGTGCAATTCTGGTGCCGTGTGGACGATATGCTAGGTTTCAGCCAATCCTGGACAAGGAAAAAGCCATGAGCATTGACCCTTCCCAAGTCCCGCCCCCTATTAATGGAGCGTTGGGCCGTTTGCCGGAGCATCCCTCGGATCACCCCGACGTTCAGGTAGACACGTCCGTTTTGAATCCTACCCTGTTTCCAAGCCTGCGATCGCCCGTCAACACCACTCTCTATTCCGGCAGCACTCCACCCGCGCCGCCCCCGGTCAATACCTCAATCCTGGGCAATGAGGTCATTTCCTCTGTGGCAACCCCCCGCGTTTCGGTGCTGCCTGATCACACGCTCTCCAGCATTCCCACGCCTACTCAATCGCTGCTGAAAGATGGCGTGCTGCCCTCCATCCCGCCGCCCAAAATGCCGAATTTGGTAGGGTCACAAACCCTGAAGAAGAAGTAGGAGTTTGGTATTAGAACCCGCTCCAAAATCTCCAATTGGGCTTGTGTAGAGCAATCTTCCTGAAGTGTCTACTCCCATGTAGACACGGCGCGAAGTGGGTCGGGGATCGGGGTGTCGGGCGGAAACTCCAGCAGGGTTTCACGCAGACCCAGATAGCCTGACTCGGCAAAAGACAGCAACAGCCGTTGCAACGCGACCCAAACCTCTGGATCAAATTCCCAATCACGGGCGTAGGGGGCATGGGCGGCGATCGCCTTTAGCGCCCAAAAGTAGGTATTTCGCACCTGCGACCCCGTCTTCTTGTAAGGCGGCACATCGTCGCAGTGGAGGAAGAGGAGGTCGTTTTCTAGTCGGGCACGCATGGCGGAAAATAGTTCATTTGAACCATGCTAGCGCCCTAACTGGGATGTCGCAAGCCCTATCGACAGCCAAGGCTGTCTCGCGTAGCCACGCCCGTCACCGGGTTTACGCCCTCAGCGCGATCGCACAATTTGGCGATTTCATAGCGGTCGAGGATGGCGTTGGTAAAGTCTGCCCCCGTCACAGTCACGTCTTCAAAGCTGGTGCGGGTCATGGTGGCATCTTCCAAAATGGCGTTGGTCAGGTCTGCGCCCACCAAAAAGACCCGATCCACCAGCGCGGCGGTCAGGTTGGCATCCCGCAGGTTTGCCCGCAGCATCACCGCTTTGGTGAGAATAGCGTTGCTCAGGTCAGAGCCTTCCAGGTTGATGTCGCGCATCTCTGCGGAGACAAATGCCTTGCCGGACAGGTCTGTGTGCGAAAAGTCCTGCCCTTTGAGGTCTGCGTTATTGTAGTTCACCGTGTCCACAGCGGCGATCGCCGGAACTGCGCTCAGCATCACCCACAGACAGGCCAACCCCACAACCAGGAGCAACCCCAGCCCGCGTGCCACAACCGATTTCACAGGACGCTCGACCATCTCACCGAACCCAAACGCATCGTAGCAGGCATTGATGACTCACTCGGCTTTACTCACGCAGCGAGGGTTACTCACGGGGCTAGCCAGCCGTGTTTGCCAGCCGTGCTTGCCAATGTAACTGCCAATGCTATCTTCTCATGGTTCCTACAAAGACTGCATCTGCCTCGCTGGAGGGCTGGCCGATGCTGGTTCGCTGAGAAGAAGCGACGGGGCTTAGTTCAAAACGTGGTCTTGTCCGCTCGCTGCTCGCTCTACCCAATCAGTGCCAATCCGAATCGTCAAATCCGACTCCAAATCGCCAATCGAGGCCGACACCACTTCGCCCACGCCGAGCGATCGCTGCACGATTGCTGCCCCCTCTAGGTCGCCCCGCTGAGCAATCACCTGGGTTTCGCCTTCCCAGACCGACCAATCTGGAATGACGTAGACGTTGTAGAACCCCTGCTCGCGCAGATAGCGCACCAACCGGCGCGTTGCTCGCCCGTCGCCGCTAGCGTTTTGCACGGCAATGCGGAGGGAACTAGGATCGGCGCTGCGGGCTAGCTGCACATCAATCCCTGGCACCTGGAAATAGTCCCGCATGATGCGATCGCGCTCACGACGGTTCAAGATCCAATAGCTGGCAATCGACTCGTCGGGCCGGCTAAATCGACCGGGCAGCATCACCATCCGCAGGTCACTGCGCTCCATCGTCAGCGCAAAGTTGCCCAGCGCCAGCATTTCCTCTAGTGTTAGGTTGGTATCGACATACTCCTGCATCAGCGCGATAATTTGCGGCAGTTTGGTTACGGTTGCTGGGCTGGCCAATCGATCCTTGAGCGCTCTCAAAAGCTGCTGCTGGCGTTGCACCCGTCCAATATCGCCCTGACCATCGTTGCGGTAGCGGGCAAATTGCTCTGCTTGGTCGCCGTTTAGCCATTGATGGCCTTCTTCCAGGTCGATTTTTAACTTCTGGGTCACGTCCTCGTATTCCATTCGGAAGGGAACGTAGACCTCAATGCCGCCAAGCAGATCGACCAGTGCCCGAAAGGAATCCGTGCTGACGCGCACGTAGCGATCGATCGGCACACCGTCTAGGTTGTGGCTGACGGTCTGGGCGGCCAGGGCTGCGCCCCCTTCCTGGTTCGCGTGATTAATTTTGGCAACCCCATAGCCTGGAATTTCCACCCGTGTATCGCGAGGGATGGACAGGATGCTGGCCGTATTGGCGATTGGATCGACCCGCACCAGCAGCATGACATCGCTGCGCCCGCCCAGGAGGATGTCTTCGGCATCTTCGGGAGCATCCACAAAGTGATCGACCCCCATAACCAGAATGTTGACGGGGCGCGTCACCCGATAGCCAAAACTGTTGGCCAATACTGTGCCTACGCGCTGCCGCAGGTCGCTCTGCGAGTCGCGATCGCCCCTTTCTGGCATCAGAATCGTCAGCGCTGCCCCCAGCGTTGCGGAAACCGTCGCCGTAGAGACAAAGGCCAAAACCCACAGGAACTTGTTCAAAACGCTGCGTCCCTTTGGCGGGGCGGCTGGAGCGATCGCCCGCTTTGGGGAACTAGGGGAAACCCCAGTCGCAGAGGCTCGCGGAGAAGGCGAGTTTACGGGGACTTGACCAGGTTGTTCGGGTTCAGAAAGCTCAATTTCAGACTCAGGATTGGACTGTCTCACTCGGACTCACACCTCGTAACTGCGTTGGCTGCAACTCGTATCCAAACTCTGCGCTGCTTCCGAAATGCCCCCTGTGAAATTCTTAGCAGCAGTTCTAGCCCTTCACCAGTTTATCCAAATGTGTCGTTTTGTATATGATCCCCTTGGGTCACTCGACAAGATGACCTACTCTCCCGCTGGACATAACCTTATCAAACCCCAAGCGATCGCATCGTAAGCTGCGTGACGGTTTTGCAAAGCGACCTTAACCTAAAGCTGCTTCAACCTTAACCTAAAGCTGCTCTCAGTAGTCTCCTGGCTTTCTAGATTCAGGACTTCCGCACTTGCGATCAGCTCTTCTTTGAATTTTGGACAATTTCTCGCGGGCGTAGCCCGCGAGAAATTGTCCAACTACGTAAGTCCTGTAGATAAAAATCCGGTAAAGTCGGCGGTTTTGGGAACCCTAGGCATGAGAAAAGTTTTGTACGATAGGGCGGGATTAGGTAAACGCAGCGGCGTAAACGTGGAGGAGCAAGCAGCATGATTCCAGTGATTCTGGCAGGCGGCAAGGGCGAACGGTTTTGGCCCCTCAGCCGCAAGGCGCGTCCCAAGCAGTTTCTAAGCCTCGACGGTAGCGGCAGAAGCTTGCTCCAGGCGACGGGCGATCGCCTTCTTGACCTTGCGGGTGGATGGGACGGGCTGTGGGTGATCACAGCGGCGCACCTGGCCGATGGCGTACGAGAGCAGATGCCCGACCTGCCAGACGCGAACCTCTTGGTGGAAAGCGAGGGACGAGATACGGCTCCGGCGGTGGCCTGGGCGACGCTAGAAATTGCCCGCCGCTATGGAGAGGAAGCAATCGTCGGCTTTTTCCCGGCAGATCACTGGATTGGCGACCTGCCGGCCTTTCACAATACGCTGCGGGCTGCGGCAGATCTGGCGCGAGAACAGGGGGCGATCGCCACGCTGGGCATTGCGCCGAGCTTCCCCTCGACGGGCTATGGCTACATCGAACAAGGCGACCCAGCAGGGATGTATCTCGACTGCGCCGCCTACCGGGTCAGCCGCTTCACCGAAAAGCCCGATCGCGCCACGGCGGAGGCGTTTCTCGCCAGCGGCCGCTTTAGCTGGAACAGCGGCATGTTCATCTTTCAGGCGGGGGTCATGCTGGCGGAACTGGAAACCCACGCGCCCTACGTCATGCAGCCGCTCATGAAAGACGGCCCAGCAGCCTATCCCAAGCTGCCCAAGCAGAGCATCGACTACGCTGTGATGGAAAAAACCGACCGCGCCTACGTGCTGCCCGTTGCCTTTAGCTGGGACGATCTGGGCGACTGGAATGCTATCGAACGGCTGCTAAAGGGCGACAATCCCAACGTAGAACTGGCGCGTCACGTCGGGCTGGACACCCAGGGCGCACTGTTTTATGCAACCGACGACGAAGATCTGATCGTCACCATCGGGCTAGAAGATACGGTGATCGTGCGCGACCACAAAGTGACGCTGGTGGTGAAAAAAGACCGCACCCAGGAAATCAAGCAAGTCCTCAAGGCGCTGCAAGACGATCCGCAGTACCACCATTTGCTGTAGACCCGTAGATCCGACCGCGTGGGGGCTTTACCGCTTGACCGCAGGGGCGATTCGCGAAGCGGTTCCTACGGGAATCGCCGCTGTCAGGGCTTCTTCTAGCTCGGCGCGGCCAAGCCGCTGTTCCAAAATCCGCATCACCTCGCGCCCAAAGTCGTTGGGGTTTTGCCGCCACGCTTGCAGACACACCTCACCAAAGAAGGAGCCGAGCGGTTCCGGGTTCCACAGCAGCTTTTTCGCCACCCAGGGCAGGTGAATTGCCAGCGGGTCATAGCCCTTTTTCAAAATGCCGTGGTCAAAGGCGTATTGCTCTAGGTGTGTGTGGGGCTGGAGGCCGATGAAGAAAATGGCGGGTTCTACCTTGTCTGCGCCAAAGATGTCTTCTAGAGCGCGATGGTAGGCGATGGTTTGGCGAATCGTGTCAAAGGTTTCGTCGATGACGTTAAAGGAATAGTTGACCGATACCAGGCTATTGAACCCGGCTGCCTTCAGGTCACGGCAGTTTTGCAACACCGTCCGCAGGTTATAGCCCATCCGCATTTTGCGGACGAGTTCCTGAGAGCCGCTGGTGATGCCGATTTCAAAGTAGTTCATGCCCGTCTGCACCATTAGCTCGCAGAGGCGGGGGGTCAGGTTGTCGGCGCGAATGTAGGCGGCCCAGTGGATATCGGTCATGCCCGCATCGACGATTTTTTGCAGCAGTTCCTCCGCGTCGTCGATGAATTTGCGGGCAGGAATAAACTGCGCGTCGGTAAACCAGAAGTTGCGAACGCCGCGCCGATAGAGCTGCTGCATTTCTGCCACCACTTCATCCGCCGGGTTAATCCGCACCTGCTTGCCTTCGACGACGGTGTAGATGCAATAGCAGCAGTTGTGGGGGCAGCCGCGCTTGGTTTGCACGCCGACGTAAAAATCCTGGTCTTGCAGGTAGTAGCTAAATTCGGGCCAAATCTCGGCGATGTAGTCGTAGTTGCACGCGCCTTTTTCCAGCGGGGCGGGCTGCTCGTGAATCAGGCGATCGCGCGGTTTCGTTTCGCCCACCACGTAGCACCGCTCATCCGAAAAATCCTGTCCCCGCAGCAGCTTTTCGAGCAGCGCCTCGCCCTCTCCCACGGAGATAATGCTGCCTTTGGGAAGCATATTGCCCAACTGTTCATAAAACACGCTGACGGCCCCGCCGCCCACCACCAGTCGAACTTCTTGGCAGTAGCGCTGTGCCCGCTTTAGCCCGCGCTTGATCAGACCTTCGTTGCGCCAGAGTTCTGTGAGATAGGACGTGGCCATGCGGAGTCCACCGAGCGCCCCCCGCAATTTGACCAGTGGGTTGCGAGCATAGTAGAACTCGAAAGCATTTTGCAACGGGTTGCCGCCGCGGCCGCCAACCGGGGCGTAGATTTGAATGTCGCGCCAGGAAAACACCAGCAGCGTCGGGCGAAACTCGTCAATGCAGCGGTCGAGCGCGAGGCCAAAATCCAGCGGTGGCACGGCTCCCAGGTCAAAAATGCGCTGCTGCACGTCGGGAAAAACTTTGTGGACGTGGTCAGACAGGTAGACGACACCGATAGGGAAGATGGGATTGCACGGAAGGCGCACATAAAGCACCCGCTCAGACGAGAGGCGATCGCGGCGGGTGAGCGGTGTCGGTGGAGACATCAACTGCGCTGTCATGCTGATTGATCCGGTGAATCTGAGGTCGGAAAGCGTCAAGCCGTAAAGGTCTATCTGTCTATCTGTAGAGATCGCTCTATGGAAACCGATAAGAGGAGAAATCGATAAAAGGCAGGTATCGAATCTGAGACGCTTGTTTATATATCTTTACGATACCATCGACTTTCTTGGCGTGCATCGAAGTTTCGTATCCAGAGAGATTGAAAGCCCCAAAAACACGATAGCCTTCCTGAAGGGCGTTTATGTTGGCCCGACTTTATCGAAGGTTTGCGTGGGTTGACGCGACCTCGCTCTATACCTGGATGTTCGACGAATATCTGATGGTGGATCGCTAGCCTGCCAGAATGCCGAAACAGAGCCAGAGGTAGCGCTGAAAGCCGTCGACAGCCGTTGACTTCATGCGGGGATCACACTCCCGTGAATTTTTGCGTACAGATTGTTGGTAGTTGAGTTTACAGCCTTTGGGATCGTGGGATGTTAGGGTTAAAACACCCACGCAATTACACGAGGCTCCTCACGGCTATGGCGCAAATTATCGATCCCGTCCCCACCGATACGTCAGCTCGCATTCTCTGCTGCTACGTGAACGCGACTAGCAAAATCCAGATCGCTCGCATCACCAACGTTCCTGGCTGGTATTTTGAGCGCGTGGTGTTTCCGGGGCAGCGACTCATTTTTGAGGCTGTACCCGACGCAATGCTAGAAATCCACTGCGGCATGATGGCCAGTGCCATTCTGTCAGACACGATCCCGTGCGATCGCCTTCTGATTGAAGACGAGCTAGACGCGACGTTTGAATCTTCGGAAGCAGGATTTAACAGCGTTCAAGTTCGCCAGGCCTTCGCGGCAGCAACGTCTGCGGAATAGCTCGGCTGAGTTTGAGCGCTCGGTTGCGGGTTTGATCTCCGAGGTTGAGAAGCAAGTTAGAAGGGAGCGCAGATGCTCCCTTTTTTTGCGTCGGTTTTTGTATTCCTGAATGACTGAACCGTTCCGTGGAACCCTTACACCGAACTGTTACAGCGTCAGCGATTGCGCGTCGGTTTCAATCAGCTTGGCCAGGTCTTGAAGGAACGCTGCGGCGTGGGCACCGTAGATAATCCGGTGATCGGCAGTCAGGTTGACCTGCATTTGCGTCCGCACGCCGAATAGTCCTTCTGCGATCGCCACTACCTGCGGGCGGGATGCGCCAATCGCCAGAATCGCGCCCTGGCCCGGCGGCAGGATAGCATCAAAGCGATCAACGCCAAACATTCCCAGGTTGGAGAGCGTAAACGTGCCTGTGCTGTATTCTGCGGGCTGGAGCTGCTTGGAGCGGGCGCGATCGACCAAGTCCTTCCAGGTGCGCGACAGGGTGTAGATATCCATTTGGTCAGCAGCTTGCAGAACGGGCGTGATCAGCCCGCCATCGTCCATCGCCACCGCCACCGCCACGTTAATGCCACTGTTGTACTGAATGCCCTGGTCGGTGTAGGCCGCGTAGAGTAGCGGATGCTTCTTTAGGGTCACGGCAACTGCCTTGGCCAGCAGCGCCGTCATCGTTACGCCCTTGGACTTGATCTGCTTGTAGAGTTTGTCCAGGTTGTCGGTGGTGATGGTGTAGCCGACGTGGAAGGTGGGCACCTCTAGGCTGGCGACCATGTTCCGCACAACGGCATTTTGCAGCGTGGTCAGGGGCACGACCTGGCCCGGCGTGACGGGGGCCGCCGGAGCGGGGGCGGGTTTGGGAGTTGCCGGAGCCGGAGCAGGCGCAGTCACCGGAGCAGCGACCGCAGCCGCAGCCGGAGTCACTGCCGCAGTTGCAGGTTCAGACACTTTGCCAACGGCGGCTTCTACATCTTCGGCAACGATGCGCCCGTGGGGGCCACTGCCTTTGAGCGTGGCCAGGTCAACCTTGAGTTCTTTGGCCAGCTTGCGGGCGCGGGGCGACACGACGAGCCGTCCAGAACTGCCGTTGCTGCTGGCGATCGCCTCTTCCACGGTCGCAGCGACGGGTTCCGGTTCAGCGGCAGGCGCAGGAGTCGGGGCAGCCGGAGCAGGAGCCGAGGCGCTGGCCGCCTTCTGCTTTGCGGCCTCAATCTCCGCCTCGGTTTCGGCAATCAGGGCGATCGCCTCGCCCACTGGAGCCGTGCTGCCTGCGTCCACAATAATCGTTGCTAGATAACCCTCATAGAACGACTCCACATCCATGTCCGCCTTGTCGGACTCCACCACCACCACGGTTTCGCCCTTTTCAATCTTGTCGCCCGGTGCTTTTACCCAGGAAACAATCTTTCCCTCGGTCATCGTAGAACTGAGCGCAGGCATGAAAACTTCGTGGATCATGGAGCGGCTTCCCAAATCGTGAGTAATGGTGAAATGTAAGCTGGGTCATCCAGTCAAGCGTAATTGACTGTAGCTCAGACTGCCTGAAACTATCGACCCCGAAATCTTTGCAGCCAAGTCCCACTCCAAAACAATGGAGACTCAGCAGATTGAATTGTAACGCGATACGAAGCAGATTTTTGGCGAGAGGGGTTAGGGTTTGGAGATGAGAAGGGAGGAACCGATTTTGAGATTTTGGGTTTTGGATTTTGGGGCGCATCGGGGAGCTTGCCCTCATGCTCTAACCGCCTATCACGCCTGCCTAAAGTTCTCCCCGAATTTCCTCCACAATGCCGTCCCGCAGCAGCACCTCGATCTGCATTTTGCGGATCAGGTTATCGCCCATCTCGACGCGACAGAAGCCTTCCACCAGCCCTTCGCTGACTTCTTGATCCATGTCCAAAAGCTGCACCTGCTGAAGTTGCAGCAACACCTGGTTGCGACGCTCCAGGATTTCGCTTTTGCGCTGGTTGACCTGGAGTTGGAAGTTGTTCATTTGCTGGGCGATCGCCGGATCGTCAGGGCGAATAATTTGCTTTCGCATTTCCGCCATCATGCGCTGCTCTTGGGTTTCAAGCTGCTGCTTTTGCTCATCAAGCTGGTCGATTTGGAGTTGCAACTGCTGCTGTTTCTCTTCTTTCCAGCGGGGGGTGACCACAGCCTTGACGTTCACAGCGCGTTTGAGGAGCAAGTAGGATTGGGAGGGGTCCATGAGGAAGTTGAAATCGTCCATTGAATAAAGGTTTGAAGTGTTTGTGCCACGATCTGGTGCAACACTCTGGCGATCGCCCTCACGCCGCCCCCGAACCATACAACATGCGGGAACGGCCTCAGGCAAACATCGATTCGATCATACTGCTATAGCGTTCCATCACAACGTTGCGGCGCACTTTTAGCGTCTGGGTCAGCAGCCCATTGTCCACCGTAAACGGCTCGCTGAGGATGCGGAACGGCCCAATCCGCTCATCCGGGCGGAAGCCTGGTCGATTTTGCACTGCCTGGGTCAATTCTTGACGAATCAAGTCCTGCACGGGTTTCGACTCCAGGTTGATTGTGCCGTCTGCATTTCGCACCGCCTCACCCTGAGTCGCTGCCCAGGATTCCAGCGTTTCCAGATTGGGCACCACCAGCGCCCCAATCATCCGCTGATCCTGTCCCACCAACATCACCTGGTCAATATACACGCTGCGGATGATGGCGTTTTCGATGGGCTGCGGCTCGATGTTTTCGCCATTCGTGAGAACAATCGTGTCCTTGGCGCGGCCGGTAATAATCAGGTCGCCCCACTGCGTCATCCAGCCCAGGTCGCCTGTGTCAAACCAGCCATCTGGGTCGATGGCCTTGCGGGTAGCTTCGGGGTTCTTGTAATAGCCCTGCATCACCTGGGGACCGCGAATCAGGATCAAGCCCTGCTGTCCCTGGGGCAAATCCTGGCGAGTTTCCGGGTTGACGATGCGCGTCTCGGTGTAGGGTAGCGCCTGTCCATCGGCTCCGCGCAGATTATGCCGGACGCGGCGGACATGGGTAATGGGCGAGGTTTCCGTCAGTCCATAGCCGCCCAAAATTTGAATACCCGCCATTTCAAAAAAGTCTTCCAGATGCTCGGCAATGGAGCCGCCGCCGCTGACGACGAACTTGATCTGGCCGCCGATGCCGTCGCGCACCTTTTGGAACACCAGCCGATCCGCCAGCAGGTAGACCGGAGAGGTGATTGCCACTGCGCCCATGGCCTTTAGCTTATCTAGGGGCGAGGGGTTGAGGTTGTCCAGGTTTAGCCCTTGCAGGGTGCGGTTCGCCTTGACGTAGCGATCGCTCTGTTTGAGCAAGAAATTCACCAGCTTTTGCTTTTTCTCTGGCTGGTCACGGAACTGTTTCTGGATGCCTTCGTAAATCGACTCCCACAGGCGCGGCACGCCCACCATAAACTGTGGACGAAACTCCTTCAGGTCTTTTTTGACAAACCGAATGTTGGTGTAGATCTGCGTGCAGCCGTGGGCAAAGATGAAGTACTCAAACGTGCGCTCGTAGCAGTGCCAGATCGGAAGAATGCTAAGGACGCGATCGCCCGGTTGCGGTTCGACCACCGTCGCCGCGCCTTCGACCTGCGACAGCAAGTTGCCATGACTCAGCATCACGCCCTTGGGCACGCCAGAAGTTCCTGAGGTATACATCAGCGTGGCTAGTGTGTCACGGGTGCGCTGGGTGGGCGGCTGCACGGCACGGTCTTTGCCCATCTCTAGCACCTGCAAAAAGTTGAGAATCTTTAGCCCCGGCGCGTCCAGCGTTTCGTCCGTCAGCAGGATCACCGTTTGCAGCGGCAGGTCGTCCAGGCTGGGCGAGACTTTCTTCAGCGTGGCGGCATCTTCGGTAATCAGCGCCACGGCTTCGCTGTTTTCAAGAATGAACCGCAGTTCGCCTGGGTCTGCCTGGGAGCCGCGCACCGCGTCGATTGCCCCAGATGTCATGATGCCCTGATCGGCAATCAGCCAGCGGGGACGGTTGTCGGAAAACAAGGCGACGCGATCGCCCTCCTGAATGCCCAGCGCCTGCAACCCTGCGGCAAATTGCAATATCTGCTGATATAGCTCGGCGTAGGTCAGCTTGATCTCCGGCGTGCTGTGAGGATCATGCACAGCAGTTAGATTGGCAATCTCCGGTCGCTGGGCGCAGCGGGCAAACAATTCGGGAACCGCTTGCATCTGGCTAAAGGGCGATTTGCTCAGTGGGGCAGCAGTAGACACGGCAGCAGTCATAGGAGTTCTCTCAGCGCTAGACGGCTCAACAAAAACGCTCTAAAAACGCCCAGTGGGGTGCTTTCTGGCGTTTTGTTTCTGGCTCTAGTGTATGCAGCATCGTGCCATGCGACACCCTCCCCCCGGCCACTCGCGCCAAAATTGCCAACTGTCCGCCTGCCTGCTCCCCAACCCCTGCCTTGCTTTCAGGTGAATCTTGTGCCGATCTTTAAGATTGGTAAGTTCACGCGCTAGAATTGGCGGTTGGGACTCTTTTACAAGAGTTATGGTTAGGGGTTTTAGCTTTCCTCAGTTCTTAGCCCTAATTTTCATCAACACTGCAAAGTTTTCATCGAAAGTCGAATTCCGTCAAAGCCCCGCACGGTTTAGAGTAACTGCCCAATTCTTGGCTGCTCGTTCTTAAGCGATCTGTACAACTCTTAGATTAAGGATTAATCAGGACAAACCCATGCCCAAAGCAACTTGGAACGGAGCCGTGCTAGCCGAGAGCGATCGCTGCGTGGTGGTTGAAGGCAACCAATACTTCCCACCCGATGCCATCCAGTCTGAATACTTTCAGCCCAGCGACACCCACACGACCTGCCCTTGGAAAGGCGTTGCCAGCTACTACAACATCGTGGTCGATGGCCAGATCAACAAAGATGCCGCCTGGTATTATCCAGCGCCGAAGGATGCCGCTAAGGAAATTGCAGGACATGTCGCCTTTTGGCGCGGCGTGAAGGTCGAAGTTTAAGTCGAAGCTTAAAATGCGGGCAACCTAAAGTCGAACATCCCAGTCATAAAGTTCTGATTGCATGGGTTTGTCTCGACCAGCCTAGTAGTCAGAATCGGGGAATCAAACCGCTGATAGACTGACTTTTGAGACAGCCGCAGATGAATTCACTGCATGAGAAGAATGTAAGTACCGTAATGCAAGTACAAACCCCGCCCGATCAATCCATTCCTCCCATCTTGGGAACCCTGCCCGACATTGAGGTTCCTGGTGAAACCGTTCCCCGGCGGGCGCGGGTGCAGCTTGACTTACTGCTGCTGGCGATCGAAGCGCTAGATCTGGGTGGCTCGGAGGCGCTGCTGATTACCGCTAGCGATCTAAATCTGCAAAGCATCGTGAAAAATCGCGTCGGGCTGTGGCGACTCCGCAGCGCCAACCCGCTGCGACGCTATGGCAGCCAGCGCAAAACCATGACGCAAGCCGAGGGCAAGGCGATGGTTCTGGTAATTTGCAACCTAGCACGGCGGCTGACGGGCGTGATTCGGCAGCTGCTGTTGGCGCATCAGCAATTGAGCGATCGCAACCTTTCGGTAGAGCATCACTTCCGCTTATCAGAATACCTGGAGCGCTTTCGGGCGCACTTTCGCGCTCGCATGAACCCGCGCCGCGCCGCTGTGCTGCTCTACGACACCGACGAAAAGCTGAATGACCTGGCGCTGGGGCTGCTGCGTCAGCTTCTCTTCTGCACGGGCACAGCCGGCCCCCAGCGACTTTGGACGAGCTTGTTTGATGGAGAAGTGGCATGACGATTCAGCGGCAATATACCCTGCCCAACTGCAAGCTGGTGATTGAAGGGCTAAGCGACGGAGCGACTGCAACAGCGCCGCGTCCCGTCGTCTCGATGGTGACCAATGCCGAGTGCCACTTTGCCGGACAGCCAAAACCAATTAGCGGCGGCCGGGCGTTTTTGGAAGATCTGGCGATCACAGCCAGCAACTATGCCCAGGGCATTCTCAGCGGCGTGCCCCATCCCCACACCCAACCAGGACAAGGGGAATTGGTGTCGCTGGAGCGAGTCGAGCCGGATTTGCATCGGCTGACGGTTAAGCCGGATTCGTTTGTGGGTGAGGCAAATGGCGGTGGGTCGTCGGCTCCGGTGCAGATTGATTTGCGGACGGTGCAGCTTTTTGACCTAGTGGAAGCGATTGACCAGTTTTTGGCCGATAGTCAGACCTTGCCAGAGTTTGCCCTCCAGCTTGCGCCTGTGTCGCGTCGCTATGCGGTGACCCATGAACCCATGACCAAGCAGGTCGTGCCCGCTGCGATTGGGCTGGCGGGCTTGGCGGCGGCGGCAGCGGCACTGTTCTTCTTGCCTATCCCAGAGCGTCGCCCCGAAGCTGCTGAGGATGCAGCCACGCCCGCACCCTTGGTTAGCCCTGCGTCTCCCGCAGCCAGCCCGCCGACGGATTCGCCCACGCCGCTGGCTTCGCCCGTCCCGGTCGAAAGCCCTAGCCCAGTTCAGAGTCCAGATACTACCATTTCGGACAGCGCCAGTGCTGCAAGTCCTAGCCCCGCTGCTAGCCCTGAAAATGCTTCTCCGGAGACGGTTGGCTCAGTAGGCGAAGCTCTGGTCAATGCGAATGAGATTACCGAGCCAGAGCAACTGGATCGACTCAAGACCCAACTGCGCGATCGCCTCGATGATGCCTGGTCACAGCGACCTACCTTTACCGAAGATTTGGTCTATCAAGTCTCGGTGGCAGAGAACGGCGACATCTTGGGTTTCCGCTATATGAACAATGCCGCCGTGCAAAACGCCAACCAAACGCCGCTGCCTGACCTGCAATATCAGCAGACCGATCGCTCCGCAGAACCCAACGCCCTCTTTCGCGTGGTGTTTACGCCGGGGGGCGTGGTGCAGGTAAGCCCCTGGCACGGAATGCCACCCGAATAGTTCAAAGACTCTTCGCAGGGCGGATTCAGGAACTCTGGCACCTGACCCCTGCCCCCTTGGAGTCTAATCCCTAACTACAGCTTGGGCTTCATGTAGACGATTGCGCTGCGCCAGATCACCGTTTGCTGATCGTAGTGATCGACTACGCAGACACAGTGCGGGTCTTGCCACCGCATTTTGCCCGTGATCAGGTCGTTGGTAATGAGTTTGAGTTCTACTTCGCGCTCTTCGCGGATTAGGGTTTGGATCTGACGGACGCTGGGCAGACCAGTTTCTAGTTCAATACTCATAGGATTTGGGGATCTTGGGGTTTTGGATTTTGGATTTTGGATTCTGGATTTTGGGCGATTCAGAGGTGATGGTAGGTTCCCTTTAGTTTAAGAGATGCCCCGCATCGATGGTGGGGAGTCCGGCTGGATGCTGCGCGATCGCCCGCTGCGATCGCCCGCTGCGATATTCAGAATGCCCACTGCGACCCTATGATGATTCAAGCAAGATACTCGAAACATCTTCCCGCAGCATTGAGTTTTGGTTAGACCCCTTTGACACACCGCTATGGCGATCGCATTTACGAAATATCACGGACTGGGTAACGACTTTATTCTGGTAGACAATCGGCAGCAGGCAGAGCCGTGCATCACCCCAGAGCAAGCAGTGGACTGGTGCGATCGCCACTTTGGCATCGGCGCAGACGGCGTAATCTTCGCGCTGCCGGGGCAAAACGGCACCGACTACACCATGCGAATTTTCAACTCCGATGGATCGGAGCCGGAGATGTGTGGCAATGGCATCCGCTGTCTGGCCCGCTTTATTGCCGACCTGGAAGCCGCCGAAACCGGATCGCCGCGCCCAGTCTACAAAATTCACACGCTAGCGGGACTGATCACGCCGCGCCTGGAAGCCGATGGGCAGATCACGGTGGATATGGGGCTGCCCCGGCTGCTGGCGGGCGAAATTCCCACGACGCTGGCCACGCCGGAGGAAAAGGTGATTAACCTGCCGCTGGAAGTCGCCGGACAGTCCTGGGCTGTGACCTGCGTCAGCATGGGCAATCCCCACTGCATCACGTTTGTAGACGATGTAGCAGCAATTCCGCTGGAGGCGATCGGGCCCCAGTTCGAGCATCATCCGGCTTTTCCCAAGCGGATCAACACCGAATTCATCCAGGTGGTGCGCCCCGACTATCTGAAGATGCGGGTGTGGGAGCGGGGTGCGGGCATTACGCTGGCCTGTGGGACGGGCGCTTGTGCGTCGCTGGTGGCGGCCGTGCTGAATGGCAAGAGCGATCGCCGTGCGACAGTGGAGCTTCCTGGTGGGCCGCTACTGATTGAGTGGTCGGAGACGGATCAGCACCTTTATATGACGGGTCCGGCGCAAAAGGTCTTCAGCGGCACGACGCTATAAATTCTCGCATTAACCTCTCGGAATCCCGATAATGCGGGCGCTGGCCTGGCTTACCAAATTTCGCAGCGATCCCTTATCCTTGAGGTTCAACCGCGTAGTGATGGTTCGGCATGAAGCTACTGTGTCTGAGCAATGGTCATGGAGAAGATGCGATCGCCCTCCGCATTCTCCGGGCCCTGCGGCATCGGGCAGACCTAGAGGGCCGTGTGGCAGATATCGTGGCGCTGCCGCTGGTGGGCGAAGGTCATGCCTATTCCCAGAGCGGCATTCCCGTGATTGGCCCAGTCAAACAGCTTCCCTCCGGCGGCTTTGTCTATATGGACGGTCGGCAGTTTGCCAAAGACCTGCGCGGCGGGCTGGTGCAGCTCACCCTCAGCCAGCTCCGCGTGGTGCGCGAGTGGGCCAAGCAAGGTGATCTGATTTTGGCGGTGGGCGACCTGGTGCCGCTGCTGTTTGCCTGGTGGAGCGGTGCGCCTTATGCCTTTGTGGGCACGGCAAAATCAGAATATTACTTGCGAGATGAAGCCGGACTCTTGCCCCGCGCCTCCTGGTTTGAGCAGCTAGAAAGCTGGTCAGGATCGGTCTATTTGCCCTGGGAGCGCTGGCTGATGGGGCGATCGCGCTGTCGGGCGGTGTTTCCTCGCGATAGCCTGACGAGCGAAGTGCTGAGCCGATGGAAGCTGCCTGTGTATGACCTGGGCAACCCGATGATGGATGACCTGGAGCCAATGGGGATTGACTTTGCGATTGCTGATGAGGCGCTGGTGGTGACGCTGCTGCCAGGGTCGCGGGTGCCCGAAGCCTATCGCAACTGGGAAACGCTGCTGGATGCGGCGCAATCGCTGGTGACGGGACTCGATCGCCCCGTGACCTTGTTGGCGGCGATCGCCCCTTATCTTGATCTGGCAATCTTGCACAAAGCGTTGCAGGCTCGCGGCTGGCAGTTGACGAACCCTGCCCCCGTACCGCCGCTGGCCTATTGCCAGGAAAAAGCGACATTGCTGCTGACGACGGCCTTTAACGGCTGCGTCAACCGGGGCGACGTGGCGATGGCGATGGCGGGCACCGCCACCGAGCAAGTTGTGGGTCTAGGCAAACCCGCGCTGATTTTTCCCGGCGAAGGACCACAGTTCACCGCCGCCTTTGCCGAAGCCCAAACCCGCCTGCTGGGGCCGTCCGTGATTTTGGTGGAACAGCCAGAGCAATCGGCCAAAGTCGTGCGATCGCTCCTGCAAGACCCCGATCGCCTGCAACTAATCGCCGAAAACGGCCGCCGCCGCATGGGAGCGCCTGGTGCGAGCGATCGCATTGCTGCCTGTCTGTTGAGTCAGGAGCTAGGTATTGGGAGACCGGGGTGATTTTGGATTTTGGATTGGCGATTTTGGATTGTATAGACTTCCGACCCCAAATCTAAAATCCCAAATCTAAAATCTCTAAATTTCCAGCTCAATCACTACCGGACAATGGTCAGACGCTTTGGGGTAGCTGCTGCCCACGCCGTTGAAGCGCTGGACTGCGGTGCGTTCGGCTCGTTTGGGCAGACCGCGCCGCTCGATGTAGGGAAGCGCCTGGGGATTGGCTTCGGCGAGCGATCGCGACAGCAGGATGTAATCCAACTGGTGATATTCCTCGCCCCGCGAAAAGAAATGCGTCCAGCGCTGATCAGGACGCAGCCGTTCGATCACGTTCTCCAGCCAGGGCTGGCTGAGCAGCGGCTCCAGCCCCAGCGACGGCAGGTAGTCGTTAAAATCGCCCAAAATCACCCAGGTTGCCGCGCCCGGATCGGCCCCAAACCGCTCATGCAAAATCTGCACAACGCGCTGGGTCTGGATCTTGCGGATATGCATGGTTTCCTCGCGCCCCTCATGCATGGATTTGAAATGATTAACAAACACCGTCAGCGGTTTGCCGTCGGGCAGTTCGAGGTCTACTTCCAAGCAGTCGCGGGAAAAGATCAGGTGGCCGCTGGGAGCGCGATCGAACTGGTGCGTGCGGATGTGGCGAAAGGGATAGCGGCTGAGCAAGCCCACGTCAATCAATCGGCGATCGTTGCCGTCGATGACCAGCTTGTAGGGATAGTCGGGCATCAGCGGACGAAACTGGCGCACAAACTGCTTCAGCGTGTCCATACTCTCGACTTCTTGCAGTCCGAGAATATCTGCTCGCAGCGCACCGATGGCTTCCGCCGTGATCCGATCTTTCCCTTCCGAAAACGGAATGCACTGCGTCACGCTGGCAGTCCACTTTTCGGGAAGCTCGTCGTAGGGCAGGTCTTCCTTAAACTGAAACCGGGCAAACAGGTTTTCAGCATTGAACGTACCGATGCGGACGCGCATAAGCCAGGCCAGAGCGACAACCCTGAAACCATTGCAGCGTCGGGGCGACGCAACAACGTGTCCCTATCATATCGACATAATATCGACTGATAGGAGCCGCCGCAGATCACGTCCAACACCTGTGGATAAAATCTCGATGATTAGTTCCCAAGATCAGTTCCAAGCGACCTGATCTCGGTTTCCTCGGTTTTCCCGCTCGTCCCGCCTCAATCGCCTAGGAGTGCCTGAAACTCTGGACTATGGCGCACATTGTCAAAGCTGGTATCCGTCTGCGCCATCACGCGGTAGAGATTGGGGCTGAGAACCACGGCGCGATGCAGATTTCTCAGGGTGCGCTCCAGATCGCCCTGGAGGCTGCGGGCGCAGGCTTTGCCATACCAGGCTTCGGGATTGTCGTCTTTGCATCGCAGCGATTGATCAAAACTGGCGATCGCCTCTTCAAACCGCTCCAGCTTGACCAAGACAATGCCGCGATAGCTCCAGGCATAGTGGCAGGTGGGCTTAATGGTGACCGCTTTCTCCAGGCTGGTCAGCGCTTCCTCGTAGCGGCGCAGTGCCCCCAGCGCCAGCCCCCGGTTATACCAGGCGCGGTAGTTGTTGGGGCGCAGTTCCACCACTTTGTCAAAACTGGCGATCGCCTCTCGATAGCGATACAGCCGATTTTGGGCGTAGCCCCGGTTGTACCAGGCCTTGGCATCGGCGGGGTCAAACTTCACCGCTTTGTCAAAACTGGCGATCGCCTCTTCGTAGCGCTCCAGCCGGGCCAGCGCAATGCCCTTGCCGTGCCAGGCCAGCGCGTTTTTGGGCTTGAGCTTTAGTGCCCGCTCAAAGCTGGCGATCGCCTCTTCGTCGTATTCCAGCGCGTGTAGCGCAAAGCCTCGCTTCATCCAGGCTTCGGGATGATCGGGCTGCTGTTGCAATAAACGATCAAACCGAGCGACCGCACCCTCATACCGGCCAACCCCGTAGAGCGCCATGCCCTGGTCAAGCCAGGTGTTTAAATCTTGCGTGTGCTCTTGAGCCTGATCTGGAATCTCTGGGTCTTGCACTCGGTCTTGAATATGATCAGCTTGATTAACTTGATCCTGCGTCTGACTCATAGCACCACTCAGTCATCGCGCCATCCGGCGGAGAAGCGAATGAAACAGCACAAACCCTGCTTTCTCTAAGGTAATCGAGAATGCAGAATTAGCCATTTATCAACATCCCGTGAGATGGGCGTTTAGTTTCCCGGAGCGTTTCATTCATAATGATGAAGTCCCAATCTCGCCATGCACCCTTCTGAAAGCTAGTATGCCCAGGTTGAATAGGGTTTCATAGCGGGAAATTACGTGAAACGACGGGTGGATATGGCGGATTTTCGGATAGAGCGCGACTCAATGGGAGAAAAGCAGATTCCCAACGCGGTGTATTACGGTATTCAAACCCTGCGGGCGGTCGAAAATTTCCCTATTAGCGGGCTAAAGCCATTGCCAACCTATGTCGATGCTTGCCTGCTGATTAAAAAAGCAACGGCGATCGCCAATGGAGAACTGGGCTGCATTTCTGAAGACCTCAGTCGGGCGATTGTGCAGGCAGCAGACGAGATTCTGGCGGGCAGCCTGCGCGATCAGTTTGTGGTGGATGTGTATCAGGCGGGCGCGGGCACGTCGCACCACATGAACGTGAACGAAGTGCTGGCCAATCGGGCGCTGGAAATTTTGGGCGATGAAAAGGGCAATTACAGCCGCGTCAGCCCGAATGATCACGTCAACTATGGGCAATCGACCAATGATGTGATTCCGACCGCCATTCGCATCGGCGGGCTGCTGGCGCTGGAGCGGACGCTGTATCCTGCTCTGAAGGGGGCGATCGCCGCGCTCCAGGCAAAAGCTGTGGAATACCGGGATGTCGTCAAGTCGGGTCGGACGCACCTGCAAGATGCTGTCCCCGTCCGCATGGGTGACACCTTTGGCGCGTGGGCGCAGATTTTGACGGATCATCTGGCGCGGCTCCAGTTTGCCGAAAAAGACCTGACGGTGTTGGGGTTGGGCGGCAGCGCGGCGGGCACAGGCATGAACACGCATCCCAGATATCGCTTCCGGGCGGCAGAGATTCTCTCCACGCTGATCGACAAGCCGCTCACCTCTGCCCCACATCTGATGGCGGCTATGCAGAGTATGGCTCCCTTGGTGGCAGTCTCCGGCGCAATTCGCAACCTGGCCCAAGACCTGGTGAAGATTTCCCACGACCTGCGGCTGATGGATTCTGGCCCCAAGACGGGGTTCAAGGAAATCCAGCTTCCGCCTGTGCAGCCCGGTTCCTCCATCATGCCGGGGAAATACAACCCCGTGATGGCAGAAATGATTTCCCAGGTCTGTTTTCAGGTGATGGGCTACGACGCGGCGATCGCCCTGGCCGCCCAAGCGGGCCAGCTCGAACTGAACGTGATGATGCCGATGATTGCCTACAGCCTGATCCAGAGCATTGAAATCTTGGGAAATGCGATCGCCGCCCTGACCGAAAAGGGGCTGAAGGGCATCGTGGTAAATGGCGATCGCTGTCGGCATTATGCCGAGGGCAGCCTTGCCCTGGTAACGGCGCTCAACCCGCACATCGGCTATCTCAACGCAGCGGCGGTGGCCAAAGAATCGCTAGAAACCGGAAAATCCCTGCGGCAAATCGTGCTGGAGAAAGGATTGATGAGCGAGGTAGACCTGGCGAATGTCCTCAATCTGGAGCAAATGAGCGCCATGACCCCGGCCCAAGCCGATGGGTAGCAGTGGGAATTAGCAGTGGGAAATGGACGAATTTTTAGTCTTACTAGGAAAACCCGGCGGGCGATCGCCCATCCAACGTCTTGAAACGTCTTGAGAAGATTCCTTAAAATCTTGGGCCGATTTTCCAGAAACCATCGCAATATTGAAGCATTCGCGCCTTTCGAGACGCAGATTGACCGCACACCCGCATCCCCACTACTGGAAGGTCATGGAATATCAAGAATCCCTCTACACCCAGCTCACGTTTCACTACGTCAACGGCACCAGCGAATCCTTCAACCTGTATGCCCCGATTGAAAGCGATGGCACGCACCAAACCACCCAACTCGAAGTTCGTCACCTGCTGAAAAAAGACTGGTGGATCGTCAACCTGCCAGAGCAAACCGTGTTCATCAACGTAGACAACGTGCTGAAAATGGAGATGAAACCTGCTCTGTCCCAGCTTCAGGGCGAAGATGTCTTCTCCAACGCGGAGCGCGTGACGGCTCTCAATCGTTCTCGATAGCGGGTTGAATGCGGTGATGGAGTTGCCAATATTCGACACTCTGCCGCCTTCGTCATCCCCGTCATTTCTGTTCCCCTGTCGCTTGGTTCTTCCCCTTCATGACCCTCGAACTCTACCTGATTCGTCACGGACTGGCGGGCGAACATGGAAGCTATGCCAACGATGACGAGCGCCCGCTGACCGAAGAAGGTCAGCGCAAAACCCGGCAGGTGGCCGAGCGGCTGCACAAGCTGGACATTCGGTTTGACCATGTGCTGACCAGTCCACTGGTGCGGGCACGGCAGACGGCGGAGATTCTCTGTGCTGCAGGGCTGAGTCAGTCGCTCGAAGCATCGCGCCATCTCGCGTTTGATGGGTCGCTGCTCGACTGGCTGCCCTGGTTTGACCAGTGGCGGCAAACGGGAGCCAAGACGCTGGCGCTAGTGGGGCATGAACCCTGTCTGAGTGAATGGACGGAACGCCTAGTGTGGGGCGAGGTGAAGCACCATGTCGTTTTCAAGAAGGCGGGTGTGGTGGGGCTGCTGGTGCCCCAGACGGGAAACCCTGTTGGCAATAGCCAGCTTTTTTGGCTAACGCCGCCGCGATTTTTGATTTAGCGGACTCCATCGCAGCGGGGTCTGACTAGGACTGTCGGCGGGCGATCGCCCCTTGCAGCAGCCACAGCAGCCCCAGGCTCAGCGCCCCGCTCAGCAGACCGAAGCTCACCTGCGGCTTTCCCAAAAACACGCACACCCCGCCTGCACCTGCCAGCAGAATGCCCAGCCCACGCCCCAGATTCAGCATCGTGGTGATGGTTTCTGCGGCGTGCGTGTATTTGGCGATCACGTTGCCGTCGGCGGTCAGCGGCGCAGAGGCTGCTACCAAGTGCTGGAGCGACTGATATTTCGCCAGATCTAGCTGATAATACGTGCCCAATTCGGCATCGCGCAGGCTGGGAACCGAATGCAGCCCAAAATGCTTGGCATGGGCGATCGCCGCTCGAATTTGCCGCTGCGTCGCCACGGGTCCCAGCGCCTCAAACAGAGAGGCTCGGTAGACCCCCGTTTTGCCCATGTCCAGGATTCGCTGGCTCAGTTCCGCGACCGAAAGCCGCCGGGCGATTTCAGAGCTAGCGCCATGACGAGTTGCGCTTGTTTTTTGCATAGAGCAGCCACAATTGCGAGAATCGAGTTTCTCAAGCAATCCCCAGCATAATACAAGCGAACCAAAGCCGCTGGAATCAGACGCAAACTTTTGATGGTTCCACCAAGTTAATCTTTCAACCAGGCTGATTGAAAACCCCTGTTCCAGGGTCTACTCTTCGGGGCGAGGCACCAGCAGCGTAGCGACAGAAGGCAGCAGAGCCGCAGCGCGATCGCTCGTTTCTCTGGCGATCGCCCCCCAGGCGGCGGTGACCAAGCGACCCGGCTGAAAGTCGTGTTTCACCAGTTCCCAGAGGCGCTGCACATCGTCGGTGTGGAGGCGATCGTCTTCTGTGAGGGCGAGGATGATTTCGCGGCGGAGAAAAGCGCCTTCGTCCGACATGAGGTATTGGAGACCTAGTTGGGCGGTGGGCAGCAGGTCAAAGTTGTTGTCACTGCGGGCGATCGCAATTAGGTTTTCCAGTCGCTTCCAGTTCAGCTTGCCGTCTTTGAACAAAACCTCCAGCAGGCGGCGGCGCAGGGCAGGCGTTTCCCCCTTCAGCAACCGCTGCGCCACGTAAGGATAGGCCACTTCCACAATCTTGAAATCAGGATTGAGGCTGAGAGCCAGCCCTTCCTGAGTAATCAGCGACCGGATAATCAGCGCAAACTTGGCGGGCAGTCGGAACGGATACTCATACATCAGCGCCGAAAACTCGTCGGTGACGGTTCTAAAGTTAAAGCTGCCCACGCTCGCACCGACGGCGTTTTGAAACACCGCTTGCAGCGCCGGAATAATTGGGCGGATGTCAGTATCAGGCGTGAGGAACCCCAGCTTTACAAAGTCCCGCGCCATCTCTGCATAGTCTTCGTTGATGAGATGCACGACGGAATCCACCAGCGTTTCTTTGGTGGACTGATCCAGCTGATCCATCATGCCAAAGTCGATATAGGCCATGCGCCCATCGGCCATGGCAAACAGGTTGCCAGGGTGGGGATCGGCATGGAAAAAGCCAAACTCCAACAACTGGCGCAGACCTGACGTAACCCCGATTTTGATCACAGCGTCGGGGTTAAGGTTCATGGCGCATAGCCCCGACTCGTCGTTGAGCTTGCAGCCATCGATCCACTCCAGCGTCAGCACATGCTGACTGCTGTATCGCCAGTAGATCGCAGGCACTTTGACGGTGGGATCGTCCTGAAAATTGGCGGCAAAGGCTTCGGCGTTGCGCCCTTCGTTGAGGTAGTCGATTTCCTCAAACAGCTTGGTGCCAAATTCATCCACAATCAGCGTCAGGTCGTGCCCCAGATTCAGCGGCAGGAAAGGCTCCATCCAGGTTGCAGCCCAGCGCATCAGG
Organism: Thermoleptolyngbya sp. C42_A2020_037; assembly: GCF_015272455.1. Classification (NCBI taxonomy): domain Bacteria; kingdom Bacillati; phylum Cyanobacteriota; class Cyanophyceae; order Oculatellales; family Oculatellaceae; genus Thermoleptolyngbya; species Thermoleptolyngbya sp. C42_A2020_037. Next base: position 50,919 of record NZ_JACYLP010000018.1, on the reverse strand, counting down.
TACAGATCCAGCGTAATCACGGGCAGCAGGCGGGGGCGCTGCACTTTCACCGCAACTGTTTCGCCGGTGTAGAGTTTGGCTTTGTAGACCTGGCCAAGGCTGGCAGCGGCGACAGGTTCTGGTGAAATGTCTTGATAGAGTTCGGAAACCGGGCGCTCCAGTTCGGCTTCAATAATGCTGAAGGCGATGTCGTTGGGGAAGGGCGGCAGCTTGTCTTGCAGCTTCACCAGCTCATCAAGGAAATCTTTGCGGATCAGGTCAGGGCGAGTCGAAAGGGCCTGCCCTACTTTGATGAAGGTCGGGCCGAGACGGGTCAAAATGCGGCGAAGCTGGGCGGCACGCCGGAGATGGTGATCCCCCGTCTGTCCGCGCCACCGATCAATTTGCAGACCTAGGAGAAACCCGGCAAACATCCAGAGGATGGAAACGGCCCGCCAAAGGGACTGCCAGGGGCGAGTGCGGTAATGTTGGGCGATCGCCTCTGGGTCGTAGCGCCGCATCTGACTCAGTGAGTGCTGACCCAGAACATGCTGACGAGAATGCTGACTCACGCTTGCGTATCCTCTCAAACCAAAGGGGTGCGACTCAAAACCTGCCATTGCCTGCCAGCAACAGGATTTTCAGTGTGAGGTTGCCTTGGGGAAGGGGAGAACCCAACTTCCCAACGGTAGCATTCAGGCAGGTCTGGGCGGGTTTGAGATGGTTCGGGCCTAGGGTTCCCGATAGAGCTTTCAAGGCTGCTCTATTTACCATCGTATAAGAAACTACATCGAATGAAATGGCGATCGCCCATCTCAGTAAACTTTCTGAATATTTTATGCCAATACATTAAATAGAAATCATATATCCACATCGCCAAAGCCTACTATTCTAAGCACTTCACGCCACATTAAGCGATTGTTAAAACTTGCGGTGACAATGTAAATAATTCCAAAGGTATTACATATTTCTTAACAAGACTCCGAGGTGTGGGATCAACGCCTGATGGGGGCGATCGCCTTTCGTCTAAACACCATCGTTCGGGGCGATCGCCTGCTGCAGGTTGTGCCGAAACCTTAACCATTCCCTAACCCTTCTAAAACGGCTCAGCCGTAGGCTAAATCTACAGATTTTTCAAAGGTATTTGATCCAAAGCCTTAACGAAGGGATTACAGACCCTTAATCCAAACTCTGTAAATTTTTAAGCTGTGTCAGTTTTTTCTCAGCCTTTTCTAATCCAACGTGCCCCAGCCTGGTTCGCTTGTATCCCAAGCTCATACTGATCTCTGATTCACTGGACTTGACTTGATGGCTCTGGTTTGGTTGCTTTAACGTGTCTTGGAAGGGGCGCGGTGGTGCAGGCGACGCTGAGTTTACAAACAACCCTGACGATCCAACGCACTTTTTGAGAGAACACTACTGAATATGAGTCTCAAACGCAGACACTTCCTGATGTTTATGGGTGCAAGTGCTGGCTCTCTGGCGCTGCAACCCTTGGTGCAAAACGGACAAAAGCTCTCTCCCGTGCTGGAAGGTGCACCTGCTGCTGCCCAGTCCACATCGATTCCGTTTGTGCCAGTTAAAGGGCCGATGCCCGTAGAAACAGACGGCGTTTCGCTGACCCGGCAGATCGCTCAATACAGCACCTATGTCGTGAAGGACGATGTGGTGCTGCCCCCTGGATATACCTATGACGTGGTGGCTGCCTGGGGCGATCGCGTGGGTGACTCTCGCTTTGGCTACAACAACGACTATATTTCGCTGATTGAAACGGCACCGGGCGAGGGCTTCCTGGTGGTCAACCACGAGTACATTAGCTCTGTGCCCTGGAACGAAACGTTCCAGCAAGTCATTGGCAAGCCCCTGCCTGTTGCAGAGATTCAAGCCGCGGTGACGGCTGCTGGCGACGCAGGCATCAACGCCTTTGCGCTACCAGACAGCGACCCTTTGAAAGCGACCATTGCTCAGTATTGCGAGGAAGCCCTGATTGACCTCGGCATGTCCGTTATTTCGGTACGGCGAGATGCAAGCGGCAAGTGGGTTCGCACCAACTCTCGCAATGATCGCCGCATTACGGGTGCCTCTGGCCTAAAAGACGGCCGCTACCTGAAGACTACTGGCCCCGCAGTCACCATTTTCCGGAAGCGCAGCGGACAGGGCTACGTCGATACCCTGGGTGACAAGGTGATTGGCACGTTTAACAACTGCTCCGGTGGAACCACTCCCTGGGGTACTGTGTTCAGCGGTGAAGAAAACATCCAAGATTTCGTGCCGGAAGCCGTCTTCGCGGATGGCACCTCCTTTGACCCTGGCAAGAAAGCCTTTACGGTCAACAATGAAGGTGTGGACGGTACGGGCAATGTGTTTGGATTGGCGGGCAATAAGTACGGCTGGGCAGTCGAAGTAGACCCGTCTAATCCCAATGACTACGGCACCAAGCACACTTGGCTGGGTCGCTATCGCCATGAGGGCTTTGGCATCCGAGCTGTGGCAGGACAAAAGCTGGCGGTTTACTCAGGCTGCGATCGCCGGGGTGGGCACCTCTACAAGTTCGTCAGCGACGGCACGGTGCGCGATCCCAAGAGCAAGTCCAACTCTCGCCTGATGGAAAACGGGATGCTCTATGCCGCTAAGTTTAATCCCGATGGCACTGGCCGCTGGATTGCGCTGAAGGCAGATACGCCTGTTGATCCCGAACTGCCCAGCGTGCATGTGGGTGGCATGATTAATCTACCCAACCGTCCTGATGGTGGCTTTAGCAAAGTGACCGACGACGGGGCGATCGCCGCCTACAAGTCCCAGTTCAAAACGCTGGGCGACCTGTATGTCGGAAACGCCGAAGAAAAGCAGGGCGCGATCCTGATTGATGCACACTATGCTGCCAACGCTGCCGGGGCCACCTGCACCGCCCGCCCCGAAGACACCGACCTGGCCGCCGACGGCACCCTGTTCATCGCCTTTACCTCTGGCTCACCCAGCGGTAGCGATGGCAGCCCAAACAAGCTTGTGTTCAAAGCGCCAACTGGTGAATCTCAGTGGGAGTATGGCTGGATCGTCAAGCTAATGGAAGATGGCAACAACACCGCCGCGATGACTTTCAAGTGGGATGTCATGGCCCTCGGTGGAGAACCCGCTGACGGTGGATTTGGTTTCGCCAACCCCGACAACCTGGAGTTTGATGCGAAGGGCAACCTGTGGATGGTGACAGACATGTCTACCGACAAACACAACAAAGAGATTGCCAGCCGCATCAAGTCTGATGGTTCCAAGGTCAGCCAGTCTGACCTGCGGGGTCTATATGGCAACAACTCGGTGTGGTATTTCCCCATGTCGGGGGCAAACGTTGGAGAAGCCTATCTGTTTGCCTACGGCCCGATGGAGTGTGAAATGACGGGGCCCTTCGTAACCTCGGATATGAAGAGCTTCTTCCTAGCAGTTCAGCACCCCGGAGAAATTGGCGGGGTTCGCAAGCAAATGAAGTCCGAGACTCGCAAATTTGCAATGCGAACCACCGATGGCAAGGAGTTTGAGCAAACTCGCGAGGTGCCCATCGGCTCCAACTGGCCGGGCAACCAGCCCAATGACCCGCCCAAGCCTGCTGTGATTGCAATTCGCCGCATCAGTGGCTCACCGCTTGTATAGGATTTGAGCTGGCTTGAGTAATCAGAATCACCCCTCACCCTGACTCTGTTGAGGTGGGGGGTGTTTTTTTGTCCTCAGCGCCTACTTACTCATTTGCCAGAAGAAGAACTGCTGCGTGGGCTGAATGGCCGCGCCTTTGACCGTGTTTTGCACGAAGATGTAGTCCTTGTTTTGCCAAAGGGGAATGTAAGGCACGTCTTCGACCAGCAGGGTTTGCAGGTCTTTGAAGATCTTGGCACGGGCAGTGGGGTCTTGCTCAGCGCGTTGCTTGGTGACGAGTTCGTTGGCCTTGGGGCTGTAGTAAAAAGAACCATTGCCCTGGCTGGCCCCTCGCTGGCAAAGGGTTTCGGGGGAACCCTGGTCGCAACTGAGGAACGGCTGCACAAAGTTGTCGGGATCAAAGAAGTCGGGATACCAGTTCAGCAACACCGTTTGATACAGCCCGTTGTCTACGCCCTGGGAGAGGGTGGCGCGTTCGGCGCTGTTGACGGTGACGGTGACGAGGCCGGGCAGACCGCGCTCGATAGATTGCTTCATGGTGTTAGCAACATTGGCGCGGATGGTGGAGGCAGAGGGATACCAGACCTCAAAGTTCAGCGGATTTGCCTCGGAATAGCCAGCGGCAGTCAGGAACTCACGGGCTTTGTCAAAATTGCCGTCGCCGTAGGCCTCTTTGAATACGGGGACAGAATCTTCAAAGGCAGGGGGAATGATGGTGTAAAGCGGGGCGGCCTGACCTTGAAAGACGCGCTCGTTGATCAGGTTGCGATCGATCATGGCGGCGATCGCCTTCCTGACATTGAGATCATCGGTCGGTTTCACCTTCTGATTCAGCGTCATGTAGTTGACAACAGTTGTGCCCGCTTCGATCACTTCCCAGCCGCCGCTGCTGGTTTCCCGCTTGAGGCTGGTAATTTGTTCGGGATCAAGCGTTTGATAGGCAACATCCAGCCCTTTGGTGCGGAAAGTGTTGTAAAGATTGGCGGGGCTGGCGTAGATCTGGATATCAATGCCGTCGTTGGCGGGTTTTTCGCCCCAATAATCGGGGTTGACATCGAGCTTGATGGAGTCGGGCGTGAGCGAGGCCACCTTGTAGGGGCCGCTGCCGATGAAGCTATCGGGCTTGAATTTGCCTTCTCCAATTTCGTAGCTGCTGGGGGGGACGGGCGTGACACCCCAGAAGGTGAGCAAGGCAGGAAAGGCGGCAAAGGGCGACTTGAGCTTGATCGTCAGTTCGTATTCGCCGCTGGCAGTGACAGACTCGACCTGATCGGACAGCAGAAAGGAGGGGCCGCCGCCGTTCTGCATGAAGCGATCCATCGAAAATTTCATGACTTCGGCATTGAAGTCGGTGCCATCGTGCAACTTCACGCCCTGGCGCAGGGGAATTACGTAGGTCAGCCCATCATCGCTGACAGTGGGCATTTCGGTGGCAAGCTGGGGCACGATGTCGGTGGTGCCCGGTTGGTAGGTGTAGAGGCGATCGCCCAGGTTATACAGCAAAATACCGCCGAAAATCGTGTAGGCATCGGCGGGATCGAGCGTTTCGATCTTTTGCGTTGTGCCCATCGCAATGCGGCCGCCCGAAGAGGAACCCGTCGTCCCTGTTGCATTGGGAGCGGGCGTGTTGTTTGTCTGAGGACCGCCACAACCGATAATCAGCGCCACGCACAGGCAGAATAGCGTGGCAAATTGGGTGATTCGCATCGCACTCTGCCCTGGCCGTGCCCATTGCCCACGGCCCCATTTCACCAATCCCTTCATATTGCGTCCTATTGAGTCCTAACTACATTTACGCATTACATTTACGCCCTGTTGCGTCCTACAAACTCTCTGCTGTTTCAGCAAGAACCCTTAGCAACAAGCAGCCCATCGCATTAAAACTTTAATATACGACCTGCCTTGTTGGAGCGGCAGCCGAGATTGAGGAAGGGGCGATCGCCCCTTTGATCCACGCGATCTGCAACAATCTGTCTTTGCCCGTCTCCGCCCCGTTCCATCAAGCAAAAATAAACCCTGCCTCAGTAATATTGCGGATTTTTGGCACTTGTGGTTTGCTAGAGCTATTCCGTAGATTTACAGAGCTTTAGACCAACGTTTTAGACAGGGCTTTGACAGGTATGACTGAGGCAGATTTGGCTTTGGCAAAGGCATTCTTGCTATTTTCAGTAGCGGGGTATACAATCACGGCGGCCAATGCCTATCCCCAACCCCACTCTTTTCCGCAGGTGGTGGCTGGTTGGGCAGACTCGGTGATGACGGGCATGAGGGGCGATCGCGCAACCAAGGCTCCGTCATCCGTCACATCATCGATGCTGACAAACCAGAGTGGCGATACCTCCTCATCGTTTTCGCTTTACCTGAGTCAGCGCCCGACGCTGTTCTCAGATCGTGTAAGTTTGGCCAGTCCTCCCAAAACGAGTCCGGCAGTCTGGCAGAATGCTGCCCAGTTCACCCAGGGTTTTTCTGGCTTTCGCTCCGACCAACCGTTGACCTTGCCGCCCGTGCTGACGGAGGCCAGATTCCAGTTTCAGCTTTAGTGCTGCTAGATTCAAGTCGAGCGTTCTGCCGCTCTCTCAGTTGCGGCCAGATGCAGACAGGCTAGATGGAGTAATACAGCGGGAACGCCTTGGCATCCTTGGGTTTGACATAGACGCGCTGATTGGGCTGTAGCTGTAGCTCATCAAAGCGATCGCGCGTCAGGTGCGCCGTCAGCACTTGCCCGTCGTCCAGCGTCAGTTCTGCCTGGATTTCCCAGCCCAGATGAATAATCCGGCTGACGCGGGCGGGAACCGTCGTGCCATTGGGCTGCACTTCTACCATCACGTCCTGTGGGCGCAGAAAGACTTCCGGATGGGGCGAGTCGAAGCCGTTGCCCTGGAAGATATGCGAAGTGCTGGGCAGCACGTTCACCGGCCCAATGAAGCTCATCACAAAGGCGCTGGCGGGGTGGTCATAGATTTCCGCGGGTGTGCCCATTTGCTCCACCCGTCCCTGGTTCATCACCACGATTTCATCGGAGACTTCCATCGCCTCTTCCTGGTCGTGCGTGACGAAGACCGTGGTGACGTGAACCTCGTCGTGGAGCCGCCGCAGCCAGGCCCGCAGGTCTTTCCGCACCTTGGCATCCAGCGCCCCAAAGGGTTCGTCGAGCAATAGCACCTTGGGTTCTACTGCCAGGGCCCGGGCCAGGGCCACGCGCTGCCGCTGCCCGCCTGAAAGCTGAGATGGATAGCGATCGCCCAGTCCATTCAACTGCACCAGATCCAGCAGTTCCTCAACCCGCCTTTTCACCTTGTCTTTGGGCACTTTTTGGAGTTCCAGCCCAAAGGCAATATTTTTCCGCACCGTCATGTGCTTGAACAGGGCGTAGTGCTGAAACACAAAGCCGATGTTGCGGTCTTGCACGCTGGCATAGGTGGCATCTTTGCCCGTCAGCAAGATGCGCCCCGTATCGGGCATTTCCAGCCCCGAAATCAGCCGCAGCAGCGTGGATTTCCCAGACCCCGACGGCCCCAGCAGCGCCACCAGCGATCCCGTCTTGATCTCCAGGCTGACCTGATCGACCGCGCAAAAGCTGCCAAAGCGCTTTGATACGTTTTCAACAACAATCCCCATTGTTCAAAAATCCCCAAGAACTGGTGAAGCGGAGTGCAGCCGGGTGATAGGTTAAGGAGGCTGGGCGATCGCCCCACGACTCGTCAGAATATCACCCCAAACGGTGCTTCGGTGAACGTAACTCAATGCTCAACTCAACACTCCTCAACTCAACACTCAATGACGGATGAAAGTCCGGTTTTCAGATGTACTTTCTGTAGATTACAGCACTCCCCGAAAGACTGCAACGATTTTATTTAGAGTGCGATCCCAGCCCAACGGTTCGATAGACTATATGAACTTTTCTCGATGGAAAACCGTCTAGAGAGAGTCTGGAAATTCTTTTGGGAGAATCGAAATGAAAGGATTGAAAAAAATGTTGCGACGGGTTTTATGGGTAACTGCGCCTGCCGCGCTGTTGGCAGGGTTGGCAAGTTGCTCAGGTGGGGTTGATCCAGCGAATACAGCCCGTGCGCCCGAAGTGGCCACTGCGGAGGATCAGCCTGCCGCTTCATCAGATTCCAGCCTGACAGCCGCCGCATCGGGTCAGGATTTGACCGTTCTGTTCAGCCGCGTGTGGCGGATGACGCAAGCCCCCTCAGAACCCGCACCGGGCAGCATCTATGTATTCCTGCCCAATGGCACCTTTTTACAGACCTCCTGCGTGGAAACCTACGCCCTGTCGGGCTGGACAGTTGATAAAGACGCGCCAAACGTGCTGAAGGTGAGCGAGAATGGACAGGTCGCCCTGACTGCCGAGATTTTGGAACTGACCAACACCACGCTGAGGCTGCGGCAAACCCTGGTTCGTAGTGGTGATACGCAGGAGGTGACGCTGAGTGCGATGGAGGACGAGTTTATCTGCCCCGATTTGCCTCGATAGCGCCCAAGGGCGATCGCCCTGAGGTTCCAGTCTAAGCAGAGTTTCCGGCGTTTTCTCAGGCGTTTTCTCAGACGAGCGTTCATGACAAGAGGATTGCTGTGGCTGCCCCTGCTGGCGGTGTTTTGCTGGCTAGCCTGGGCCGGCTGGAATGAGTATCAAAAGCTGGAGGCCTATCGCCAGTGGGCCGCTCAGTTTGAGCGGGCAAAGTACGACATTCTGGCTGCGCTGGGGCAGCGGGGCGATGAGCTAGTGTGGGGCAAGCCGACGCGCCAAGGGCCAGTGGCGCTGCAAACCGTGAAGCTGGGCGACGTGAGGGCGATCGCCCTACAAGTTGATGGCCAAGCTCTGCCGCTGGATGCACCCCCCGAAACGGGACGAAATCTGGCAATTGCTTTGGAATTGCCGAATGGGGCGGTCACCATCCCCTTCACAGACTTGGCCCTAGCTGTGGAATGGGGACGGTTCCTCCAGCGCCATCAGCAAACCCTGCTGGAACCATAGCCTGACTGCAAACCTGCTGGTTTCGCCGTTCCAACGCTTTGCCCAGCAAAGTCTTCAGAAAGCCTCGATCTCGTCTTGATCTCTTGTGGCAATTTTGCAAAAACAGGATATACCAGGGAAAGCAGCGGGGCTTTGCCTGGAATCTGTCTTCATCGGCAAGCCTCAAATTCAGTGAATTAAGTTTAAGTGAATTAAGTGGCAGGGGTTCACGACCAAGATTCATGGCGGATATTGTTTCAGTCTCACGGGCGGAGCTAGCCAATCGGCGCAGGCGGCTGCGGCAACAACGTCGCTGGCGGGCGTTGCAGGGAATCTGGCGGCTGTCGATGGTGATGGGCATGGCGGGGGGTGCGGTGTGGCTGCTGACGCACCCTGCCTGGGTTATCGCGTCGCCCCAGCAGGTAGAGGTGGAAGGGAATCGGCTGCTGTCGGACGATACGGTGAAGTCGATGTTGGAGATTGACTATCCCAAAGCGCTGTGGCAGCTTAGCTCCGAGGCGATCGCCCGCCAGCTAGAGTCCCAGGGCATTATTGCTCAGGCATCGGTGACGCGCCACCTGTTTCCGCCCAGCCTGACGCTTGCCGTACAGGAGCGCGATCCCGTGGCGATCGCCGTTCTGGCACCGCCGATTGCCGGACACGAGACTGCGATTCCCAAGGATTCCACCACGAACGCACCCAGCCCCCCGCCAACCACTGGACTGCTGGATGCAACGGGTTTCCTCGTGCCGATGGATGAAACCACTGCGCTAGACGCAGGGCTAACGCTGCCTACTTTACGAGTCGTCGGTTTTCGGGTTGAACAACACGAGGAATGGGCCAACTTTTATCGAGATCTGAGCCAGCATCAGCAGCAAACCCCAGGGGCGATCGCCATTCAGGAAATCGACTGGAGCAACCCGTCCAACCTCATCTTGACTACCGAACTGGGATCGGTTCACCTGGGTGGCTACAGTTCTCGCTTCCCGGCCCAGCTCCGCGCCCTCGACCAGCTCCGACAATTGCCCACCAAGCTCGATCTCAGCCAGGTCATCTATATTGATCTGCAAAATCCAGATAAGCCCCTCATCCAAACGCGAGACATGCGCCTCCCCAGTCCGTCATCATCCAATCCTGACGATGAGGCTAGCTGGGATCAAGAGACTGGGACTGGGTCAAACGCTGAGACGGGAAGCTTGACCGATCCGACTAGTTCTGACACGGTTTCCGATCCGGCGATCGCCCCACCCGCCGCTTGGTAGAGCCAGCGCCGCGCCCCCGTCGGTTCAAATCGGCTCAACGCTGTCACCCAAGAACTTTCGTTTGTTTTCCAATCAAGTTGCACTATATTTAGTTAGAATTAGACCTCACATTCCTACCTGAGAAATCGTCTAGAAATCTCTTGGATCACGCTAATAGAACGCCGATAGCGATTGGCTCTGATTTCCAATGGGTTTGAGCGTTTGACTGGTTTGGGTTTCCACCATGAATAATCTGGGTGTTCTGCGATCGCTCTCGAATGACCAGAGCCACTGTTCATAGCCCCACCCCCAGTCCCGGTCAATTGGATCGTGTCCAAGTTGATCGTTCCAATCGACTGTTTCAGTGAACCGTTCAAGTTGATCGTTCAAGTTCCGTTCAAACTAAATGTCCAAATCCGCCGAGCCTGAGGCTACATCAGGCATTTCCACTGCTCCGTAGCCTCTTTGCGTTAGCGAACGTTAGAGAATTGCCATCAAAGGTGGAATTTGGAGATGTGGATGCGGACTGCGCGTGTAGTATTGATGTAAATATAATGCCTGGGCTTTCCTGCCTGGTTAACGAATTAAGCCACTTTTTTGACCAATGAATAATGCGAACCCTTTTGCCAATGCAGGCGCGAACTCTGGGCTTCATCTAAACCAGAGCCACGACACGAAACCGTCCCTCTCAGACGACTCTGGATATAGCGACATCGTGCCGAGCAGCCTGGCCCGGATTAAGGTCATTGGCGTGGGGGGAGGCGGCTGCAACGCGATTAACCGCATGATTGCCAGCCAAGTCTCTGGAGTCGAGTTTTGGTCGGTCAATACCGATGCTCAGGCGTTGACCAATGCCGCCACGCCGAACCGCCTCCAGGTGGGCAAGAAGCTGACTCGTGGGCTGGGCGCAGGCGGGCATCCGCCAGTGGGTGAAAAAGCAGCCGAAGAATCGCGGGATGAAATCGCCACTGCCCTAGAAGGGGCTGACCTCGTATTCATCACCGCAGGCATGGGCGGCGGCACGGGCACGGGCGCGGCTCCCATTGTGGCAGAAGTCGCGAAGGAAGTCGGCGCTCTGACGGTCGGCGTAGTGACTCGCCCCTTTACCTTTGAGGGCAAGCGCCGCACCTCTCAGGCAGAAGAGGGCATCGGGGCGTTGCAAAGCCGGGTGGATACGCTCATCGTCATCCCCAACGACAAGCTTTTGACGGTGATTTCAGCCGAAACGCCTGTGCAAGATGCGTTTCGCGTAGCAGATGATATCCTTCGCCAAGGCGTTCAGGGCATTTCCGACATCATCACCATTCCGGGTCTGGTGAATGTAGACTTTGCAGACGTGCGGGCAGTGATGGCCGATGCGGGTTCTGCCCTGATGGGGATTGGCATTGGCACGGGCAAGTCGCGGGCGCGGGAAGCAGCCACGGCCGCCATTTCGTCACCGCTGCTGGAATCTTCTATCGATGGCGCACGGGGCGTGGTGTTCAATATTCGCGGTGGTTCTGACCTAACGCTGCATGAGGTGAATGCGGCGGCCGAAATCATTTACGAAGCGGTTGATCCCAATGCCAACATTATCTTCGGCGCAGTGATTGACGATCGCCTCCAGGGAGAAGTCCAGATTACGGTCATCGCGACGGGCTTTGCGCCGGGTGAGGTAGCAACGTTGCAGTCTAGCCGGGTAGCTCCGCTCAAGCGCACGGTCACTGCTCCACCCATTGGCACTATGCCCACCGCGCCTTCCGCCGATCCGCGCCTGCGACCGGGGCTGGATATTCCCGAATTCTTACAGCGTCGCCGTCCGCCGACCCGCTAGGTTTTTGGGTTCATTTTTGGGTTCACTCAATGGACTGTTCCTGGAGCGATCGCCAGCCTGCCTGCCAGAGCGATCGCTCTTTTAGCTGCTTTGCGTTGATCCAGAACCGCACGCTGGGATCACAGGATGCCACCATCTCAGCAAATACCCACTCGCCCTCATTTTTGCGGTTGACCACCTGAAAGTGTCGCCAGCCCCAGGTGGTTTGCAGCGAAGTCCACTTAGACCCTACTAGATGGGGAAATTTTTGCTTTTTGGGCATCGTTACTCCTCACGCCAAAGCAGTCTTGCAACGCAATTCTTGGGAAAAAACGTTGATATGATAATCCAGATTGCCTGCCCGTGCGACCTTTCAAGCCGCGTCTCCAGGGTGATATTGCAGAACTTGCAATCATTGGTCGATTTGCGCTTTTTCTATCTACGCTAACCCCCAACCCCTTATGTCCCTGACCCTCCGCGTTTACGTCCCCTCCCATCCGCTCATCAAGCACTGGCTCTCGGTTGCCCGCGACGAATCAACCCCTACGGTTTTGTTTCGCAGCGCCATGACCGAGCTGGGGCGTTGGCTCACCTACGAAGCCACCCGCGACTGGCTGCCGACCACCGAGAGCGAAGTGCAAACGCCCCTGGCCCCCTGTCCAGCCACCTTCATTGACCCGGAGGTGCCGATTGTGGTGGTGCCAATTTTGCGGGCGGGGCTGGCGCTGCTGGATGGGGCGCAGGCGCTGCTGCCGCTGGCCTCGATTTATCATGTGGGGCTGGTGCGAAATGAGGAAACCCTGGAAGCCAGTTGCTACCTGAACAAGCTGCCAGAACAGATGCCGCCAGGGACGCGGGTGTTGGTGACGGACCCGATGCTGGCGACGGGTGGCTCTAGCCATTCGCTGTTAAAGCTGCTGGTAGAGCGCGGTGTTGATCCGGCGCTGATTCGGATTGTGGCGGTGGTGGCGGCTCCCCAGGCTTTGCAGCTATTGGGGGCAGACTTCCCAGCGCTGTCGATTTTCACAGCGGCCATCGACGAAGGGCTGAACGATCGGGGCTATATTGTGCCAGGGCTGGGCGATGCGGGCGATCGCACGTTTGGCACTTGAGGACGGGCACTTGAGGACGGGCACTTGAGACGGGGACTTGAGAAACCCACTGAGCAATCACACGCCCACGAATCGACTTAACGGTAGACTAAAGGGTATCTGAAATAACCGCTCGTGGCGATCGCGGAGAGAAAGGGTATGAGTCAGCAAGATAACTTCTTTGGCGGGTTTTGGGTCGGCGCAATTGTGGGCGGCGTAGTGGGCGGCGTGCTGGGCGTGCTGGTTGCCCCCCGCCTCTCGCGGCAAGACTCGCTAGAGAGCAAAAAGGGAGACCGTCATTTGCCCCTGTCTGAGCAAAACAGCGAGGACTCTCGTCGGGGGCTAGAGGACAAAATTGCCCAACTCAACGACGCGATCGATGACGTTCGCCAACAGTTGGGCGGGGTGAACGGCGGCAATCGAGTTGAAGGGATGGAACGGGTGCGGGGCGATCGCCCTTACTAGCCCCCTTGGAAAGCTTGTGAAAAGCCCATCTCTGAAAAAGCCCCCTTAAAGCCTCATTCAAACTAGCCTCATCCTGTAGAAATCCTGGAAGTCGTCAAGCGCCCGCTGGCTTCCAGGTCGTGTAGGTTAAACTGAGTGTTGAATGAGTTTAGTTCGCCATTATTCATCCAAACGCCCATGAGTGGTTCTACTATGCTGGTTGCCCAGTCCCTCTCCACCTTCATCTCGATCTACACGACAATCCTGATCATCCGCATCCTGCTTACCTGGTTTCCCAGCGTCAACTGGTATAGCCAGCCCTTCGCCGCCCTCAGCCAAATCACTGACCCCTACCTCAACATCTTTCGTCGCGTGATTCCGCCGCTGGGGGGCTTTGATTTTTCGCCGATCTTGGCAATTTTTCTCCTGCAATTTTTGGGACGCTTTCTGGAAAGCGCCGCCTATGCCGCCTTCTAAGCCTTCTAACCCTTCTAAGCGGTGACCCAAGCGGCTATCGGCGGACGGTTCCTGCAAATCCTGCTGCCTTGAACTGCTCCAGCTTTAGCGGTGTGGGCTGGTTTTCGGACACGCTGATGCGGAGTTCAAAATCGCTGACACCGGGCGGAACTTCGTCGATCGATCCCAGTCGAGTCCGGTTTTGCATCACTGGATTATCGTTGGCATCGTAAATACGACCGAAAATGTCGGCGTTGTAGATGTCCTTGTTGGTTGGATTTTCGGCTTTGCCCGTAATGATGTAGCAACTCGCGGGCATACTCGTGCCGCCAGGAGTGACAGCGCCTTCGCCCAATTCTTCTGGGCAGACTTGATAGGACAGGTCAAATAGCCGAATCTGCACGAGCGCTAGGGCTGTAGGTGCGTAGAACCAAGGGGCGATCGCCATACAGACCGCCAGGAAAATTACGAAAACGCGCTGAAGGCGGAAGTTAAACCAGTTCATCATTGCAGGGAATAGCGTAGACAGTAGCAGAATCCAGGTCGAAATCTAGGGAGTAGGCATGGAAAAATGGCTACCCTCAGCGTACCTGAATCTGGGGGCACAGGGGGTTAGCCAGCCTATTTTTATAGATGACTTCGCAGATGACTCCACAGATGTAGTGGCATAATGCAAAGTTAACTTGCAGAGTTAACGGTTGCGAAGCAGAGTGAACCGCGCATGACCCCTGCCGAGATTGAAGCTGCTTTGAGGGTCGCTTTCGATGCCTGTGATGCCGAAGGCTATCCTCTGAGTTTGGAACAGCAGAGCCTGTTGTTGCAGCTTGTGGCGCAACAGTTAGAAAACGGAGCGGCATTGTCTGCAACCGACTCCGCGGTCTCTGATCGGAACAAGCCAGGGGATAGCCAAAACAACCCGCTGGATGCGCTCACGGTAGATCAGCGGCGGGCGTTTTTGGACTATGTGCAGGAGGCTCAAGCCAGCGGGCGATCGTGGAAGGCGCAGTTGCTCAATGACTGGCTGCGAGGAAATGATTCTGGCCCGGTGCAGTTTGTCCGCGATCAGTTTGGGCTGAACTGGTTGGAACAGGTGCGTCCTGTGCATCTGGCGGCCTATGCAGAGGCAGCGTTGCGGCTGAAGGTGGGCGATCGCATCGAAGTGGCGAATAGTCTCTGGGAATGGGTGCAAGACGACGGCCCGTGCAGCCGCGAGTGGTTTCCCTGTACCGTTATCTCCGTTAATGAACCAGCCCCGCAAGAATCCGCCAATAGCCAATCTGCCAGCAGCGAACCAGAAACCACAGGCATGTCAGAGGCTTCCGAAACCCGACAGGCAAGCTGCTGCGTCCGATTTGATAACGGCATGGAATACGAAATTCAGGGTGTTTATGAGTGGAATCGCTATAACTGGCGCTGGGCTGGGGAAGAATCCCGGTTCTGAGCAGGTTTGACGAAAATCCCGCCTATTCTCCTGTTTTAAGGCGTTCCTGTCATCGGAAATCTAAAAGATTTGTGAAGCCTAAGTGGGTATTATTCTCAATAAGCAAGTTTTCTTGCAAATACTCGATTTATTGTGTATCCTTCTCAATAAAGCAACCTTATTGAAAAGGTGCCTATGACTGCCTACACTGCGACCTCACTAAAGGCTGAACTTAACGAGCGGGGCTGGCGCTTGACCCCTCAGCGCGAGACGATCCTGACAATCTTTCAGAACTTGCCCAAGGGCAATCATCTCAGCGCTGAGGACTTGTATAACCTGTTGAACGAGGAGGGGCATCATATTAGCCTCTCGACGATTTATCGCACGCTCAAGCTGATGGCCCGCATGGGCATTCTGCGAGAGCTAGAGCTGGCCGAGGGCCATAAGCACTACGAAATCAACCAGCCCGCGCCCTATCATCACCATCACCTGATCTGCGTCCGCTGCAACAAGACGATTGAGTTCAAGAACGATTCAATCCTGAAAACGGGCAGCCGCACCGCTCAGAAAGAGGGCTATCACCTGCTCGACTGCCAGCTTATTATTCATGCTGTTTGTCCAACCTGTCAGCGATCGCTCCTTCCGATTTAGCTTCTTCTTCGATTTGGTTCAGGGCGGACTGATCTGCCAGTTTTGACGGCTTCTGCTACAGATCTTCTGATTTGGCTCTCATAAGAGCCAAAAAGCCCAGAGTTGAAAGACTCCGGGCTTTCCTGTTAACGGCTATCGGCGCGACAGATCAGGCTAGAGATTGGACGAAATCTCAGGAGCCTTGAGCAACGCCTGCTTTGAAAGCGTCGCGGTTTCTTTCTCCGCAGCGGCGATCGCAAAAGATTCCTGAAGCTGGGCTGTCACCTGCTCGGTCGTAGAATCATACATCTGCGTAATCAGCTTGGGATAGAACCCGATGCCAATAATCGGGATCAACAGCGACGCAATAATAAAGACTTCGCGAGGCTCGGCATCCACCAGCACCTCATGCTCCACGAGTTCCTGGTTTTCTGGCCCATAGAAAATCTCTCGCAGCATAGACAGTAGATAGATCGGTGTCAGGATCACGCCCACCGCCATTAGCGTAATCACGATAATTTTGAACGTCTGGTCATAGGCATCGCTGGTGGCAAAGCCCACAAATACCATCAGTTCTGCGACGAATCCGCTCATTCCCGGCAGGGCCAGCGAGGCCATCGAGCAAGCTGTAAACATGGCGAAGATCTTGGGCATTTTTTTGCCTACGCCGCCCATCTCGTCCAGGATGAGGGTGTGGGTTCGGTCATAGGTTGCGCCTACTAGGAAGAACAGGCTGGCTCCAATCAGCCCGTGGGACACCATTTGCAGCATGGCTCCGCTCAGTCCTAGGTTGGTAAAGGAGGCTAAGCCAATTAGCACGAAGCCCATGTGGGAAATCGAGGAGTAGGCAATTTTCCGCTTCAGGTTTCGCTGAGCAAAGGAAGTCAGCGCGGCGTAGATAATATTAACCACGCCCAAAATCACCAGAATCGGCGCAAAGCGGACGTGGGCATCCGGCAGCATCTGCACATTCATCCGCAGCAGCGCGTAGCCGCCCATTTTTAGCAGAATGCCCGCCAGCAGCATGTGAACTGGAGCCGTCGCCTCGCCGTGGGCATCCGGCAGCCAGGTGTGCAGCGGGAAAATCGGCAGCTTGACGGCGTAGGCAATCAGGAAGCCTGCGTAGACCAAAAGCTGGAACTTTAGCGGGAAGTCCTTATCCATGAGCGATCGCATGTCAAAGGTGACCGTATCGCCATAGAATGCCATCGCCAACGCTGCCACCAGAATAAATAGCGATCCGCCTGCGGTGTACAGAATGAACTTGGTGGCTGCGTAGAGCCGCTTCTTGCCGCCCCAAATGGACAGCAGCAAGTACACCGGGATTAGCTCCAGTTCCCATACTAGGAAGAACAGCAGCATATCCTGTACGGCAAATACCGCAATCTGTCCGCCATACATCGCCAGCATCAGAAAGTAAAACAGGCGCGGCTTCAGCGTTACGGGCCAGGATGCCAGAATCGCCAGCGTGGTGATAAAGCTGGTCAGCAGAATTAGTGGCATTGAGAGTCCGTCTGCCCCCACTGACCAGCGCAGGTCCAGTGACGACACCCAGGAATAGCTCTCGACCAGTTGCAAGTCAGAACGGCTGAAGTCGTATTGGGTATAGAAGGCGTAGACCGTCAGCGCAAAGTCGATCAGTCCGATGATTAGAGCGTACCAGCGGATGGTTTTTCCGTCTTTATCGGGAAGAACCGGGATCGCCAGTGATGCAAGGACAGGCAATAGGATGATGGTTGTTAACCAGGGAAATTCAGCAGTATTCATGTAGAAATTTAGATCTCAAACGTTCAGAGCAGGTTTCTGAGTAAGTTTCTGAAAGAATCTGAAAGGATTAGCTTTTAACTTGCAATCTCACTTGCGACCCAACTGCGATCTAGTTGAATTGATTGAAGATTGATTGATGGAAGATTGAACATTGAAGATTGAACGGTCAACTCAAGTAACTTGGACGCTCACTCAGGCGGCAAATTTCCCAAAAGGGGGCAAGACAGAAGCGGAGAGCGATCGCCCTCCGCCCTGTGTCAACCTTAGGTAATCCCGGAAACCAGCACCAGCCCCAGCACCGCGCCAAAGACGATCAGCGCGTAGAATTGCACCCTGCCGCTTTCCAGATATTTCAGCGCTTCGCCTGTGACCAGCGTGACAAAGCCCGTCAGGTTTACCAGCCCATCCACAATTCGCACGTCCACTTCTAGCACCTGCCGGGCCAGACGACGGCTGCCCTGCACGAATACGGCGTTGTAGATGTCGTCGATATACCACTTATTGAGGGAAAGCTGATAAAGCGGCTGGATCTTGTCGGCGATCGCCGCTGGGTCGATTTTCTTGAGCAGGTACATTGCCGTTGCCAGCGCAATGCCGCCGAGGGCGATCGCCACCGAGCTACCGCCCATCGTCAAAAATTCACCCCAGTCCACTGCCTCGGCTTCGTGGATTACCTCACCGGGCGCGTGGATGAATTCTTCAAAGTAATTCTTGAACGGCGTGCCCACTAGCCCAATCAGCATCGACGGGATGGCCAGCACCATTAGCGGCAGCGTCATCGTAATTGGCGACTCGTGCGGCTCGCTGGCGTGGTGTCCGTGGTCGTCGTAAGCCTCGTGATCTTCGGCAGGAGGCTCCGCCGTTAGCTCTAGTGGGTTCATTGCACCGGGGCCAAAGGCCAGACCCAACTTCTGAAGCTGTTCATTTTTCAGCTTGCGTTTGATCTCCCCATTAGTGCCGCGAAACTCGCCCTCAAAGGTACTGAAGTACATGCGGAACATATAGAACGCCGTGATCCCTGCCGTTAGAAATCCAACGGCCCACAGCGCAGGGTTCGCCCGGAAGGTCGCTCCTAGAATTTCGTCCTTTGACCAGAAGCCAGCCAAAGGAGGAATTCCGGCGATCGCCAGCGTGCCAATCAAGAAGGTCGTGGCGGTGATCGGCATATACTTCCGCAGACCGCCCATCAACCTCATATCCTGCGCCAGCACTGGGTCGTGTCCTACCACACCCTCCATGCCGTGGATCACAGAACCAGAACCGAGGAACAGCATTGCTTTGAAGTAGGCGTGGGTCATCAGGTGAAAGAGTCCGGCGGTGTAGGCTCCCACTCCCATGCCCATGACCATATAGCCAAGCTGGGACATTGTGGAATAAGCCAGACCCTTCTTGATATCGTTTTGCGTGATGGCGATGCTGGCTCCCAAAAATGCTGTGACCGCGCCCGTATAGGCAATCACGTTCATGGCAGTGGGGATATGCTCAAACACGGGGAACATGCGAGCAATCAAGAAGACACCCGCCGCCACCATCGTAGCTGCGTGGATCAGTGCCGAAATGGGGGTGGGGCCTTCCATGGCGTCTGGCAGCCAAACGTGCAGCGGAAACTGGGCTGACTTTGCCACCGGGCCAAGGAACACCAGCACTGCAAACAGCGCTGCCATCGCTCCACTCAGGGCCCCCGACTGGACGAGTTCCTGGAGGCGATCGCCAATTACCTCAAACTCAAAGCTGCCTGTCGCCCAGTACAAGCCCAGTATCCCCAGCAGCAGCCCAAAGTCGCCCACCCGGTTCGTTACAAACGC
This sequence comes from Thermoleptolyngbya sp. C42_A2020_037, assembly GCF_015272455.1. Classification (NCBI taxonomy): domain Bacteria; kingdom Bacillati; phylum Cyanobacteriota; class Cyanophyceae; order Oculatellales; family Oculatellaceae; genus Thermoleptolyngbya; species Thermoleptolyngbya sp. C42_A2020_037. The sequence goes on along the minus strand of NZ_JACYLP010000018.1, from coordinate 31,692 downwards.
CTTCTGGCAGGCATCGGCAGCCGCTTTACGGTCATACCAGAAGCCGATCAGCAGGTAGGAACACATCCCCACCAGTTCCCAGAAAATATAAATCTGCACCAAGTTCGGGCTAATCACCAGCCCCAGCATCGACGAGCTAAACAAACTGAGGTAGGCATAGAACCGGACGTAGCCCGGATCGTGAGCCATATAGCCGTCGGTGTAGATCATCACCAAAAAGGCCACCGTCGTCACAATCACCAGCATCAGCGCCGTCAGGTGATCAACGATATAGCCCATCGATAGGTGAAAATCGCCTGCCGATGCCCACTCAATCGAGCGCTCGTAGGTCGGATGTCCTTGAATCTGGCTCCACAGCAGCGCAAAGGAGAGAACCATTGCAGTGCCCGTCAGCGAGACAATAAACACCGAGCTGGGCTTGCGAAACTGTTTGGCGAAACTGCTGGAAGAAATCAGACCCAGCCCCAAAATCATCGCCCCTGCCAGGGGCAACACTGGGATCAGCCAGGCATATGCGTAGAGGGATTCCATGATGAAGCCTACTTCAAGCTTTTTTTCAAATCGGGCAAAACCGCTTACATTTTGACACAGACTGGCGGAGTAGAGGTGTTTCTGAAGGTTTTGTCAAGAATGGGGCTGCGATGGTTTTAGACTCGATTCCTCACCCAATTCTGAATGAGCCACCCGACTCCGCATCATCTACTGCACTCGGTCACAGTTAATCTGTACAGATCACCTGTCAGAACCTAATCGTCATAGATCACATACTGCCCCATTCTTCCCTGTATTGTTCGACACGCTATTAAAATTTCTCCCGTTTTTATTCGACAGCCGCACGACTTGATGAAGATTAGCTGCAACCTTGCTACAGGAAACTCAGAATTGCAGGCGATACAGCGCATTAGGGCAAATTTACAGGTTGGCATGGAATTTTAGGGGCGATCGCCCGTCTGCACGCGCTCAGACTTCGTTAAATTTCCTCAAAGGATGCTGGAAGATCGGGGTGAACTAGGGTTAAAGTAGCGGAAACTCAGTATATTTGGTGCGAAATATTTGGTGCGGATATATTTTTCCATTGCGTCTGGTACATACATTCGGCTAGATGGGTCTGAGTCTTCTAGATAAGCTCAGTATTCGGTGCTTCTACCCGTTTCGTGCGGGAGTATTAATGAAAACTGTACTCCTCTGAGGCAGGTTTCTTTGAGGTAGGGCGGTTGCAGAACTGGAGCGATCTTGGGGTTGTTGTGTTCTTTGCAACCAACGGCTCTACGGGCGATCGCCTGTGTCGATCTGGCAATTTCTTCAGGTCACGGCGCGTCTGACGTAACCTATTGCGTGCAAGATTGTGTGCGTGCAAGATTGTGTTCAAAAATGGTGCCCAAAGCCGCATGGCCTGCGTTCTCTGCATATTGCTGGCGCTGGCTCAAGATTGGCTTAGCTCGATACCTGACCTACTGAAGCTATCCAGTGATTTTTGTTACTCCTAAAATTTCCCAAACGGGCTACCTTTAGATAGATGAGGAAATGGCTCAAATCGTCTATATCCCCTTCTCCTGTAGGGGACTCCGGGAGGGACTCGTGTGCAGGGATGGGGCAATGCTGTTCGGGGCTTGCTGCCGCCTGCAACCTCAATCTGGATAAACCCGTCTAGAGAGTCTGTCCAATGGTTATGGAGGGAGCCACGTTGTCCAAGCTCAAGGGTTCACATCTCTGCCTCAAGGTTTACACCTCAAGTTCATCAAGAACATTCATGCTGAGACTGGCTCTGAGTTGTATTTGTCAGGATTCTGCACTCTAGCGAGATCTGCCTCCTCATCGACTTCCGTAGACTGCTTGGAAGACTCCCCCCGATGCGTTATTACTTGGACGATTGCACTGTCCGTTTCGCCCTTGTTCTACTCAGTCATTCCGCTCAGCCATTCCGCAGTTCGCCCCGGAGGTTTAAGCATCTGTCTGTCTAAGCCAAACCCACTAAGCCAAACCCAAGCTGAACCAGACTTCAAACTAAACCAAGCTTCAAAACTGAATTAGCACACGCATCCTGCCGTATTGGCGAATCCAGCGTGTGGCCGCGCATTGAATCCCTAAGCTTTCCTGTCCCCCTCTATCCCGGTTACTGCCCATGCGCCGCTTTTTCAACCGCTCTCGTCTGCTCAATGCCGCTCTTTTTGGTGGAACCGTCGCCGCAGCCGCTACGGTTTCATTGCTGACTCCTGTGTTTAGTTCGGCTGTGAACGCTACGCTTCAGGACAGCCCCAAGGCGCTGCTTGATGAGGCATGGCAAATTGTGAATCGGGAGTATGTAGACAGCACGTTTAACCAGGTAGACTGGCTAGCCGTGCGCCACGAACTGCTCAGCGCCTCCTATAGCTCGCGGGAAGAGGCTTACAATGCATTGCGCCGCGCCCTCCAGCGACTCCGAGACCCCTATACCCGCTTCATGGACCCGCGCCAGTTTGAAGTGCTGACGAGTCAGACCTCTGGAGAACTGTCAGGTGTCGGCATTCGGCTTCAGGCAGACGAGCAAACGGGCGCGATTACTGTGGTAGAGCCAATTCCCAACTCTCCGGCGGCGCGGGCGGGCATTCAGGTGGGCGATCGCATTCTGTCGATTGACGGCGTTTCGACTGAAGGGATGACGCTAGAAGAAGCCTCGAATCGCATTCGGGGTGAGGTCGGCACGCGCATCGTTCTGCGGCTGCAACGCCAGTCGGAAGAGGCGACCGAACTCACGCTAACGCGGGCTCGCATCGAACTGCCCAATGTCCACTACACCCTGAAACAAGAGCAGGGCACTCGCGTTGGCTACATTCGCCTGACGGAGTTCAGCGCCCACTCGGCAGAACAAATGCAGCGGGCGATCGAGGACTTGCTGAGCCAGCAGGTTCAGGGCTTTGTGCTGGATCTGCGGGGAAACCCAGGGGGTCTGCTGCAAGCCAGCATCGACATCTCGCGTCAGTGGTTGGGCAATGGGTTGATCGTCCGCACAGTGGATCGGTACGGGGTCAACGAGCGGATTCGGGCCAATCGGACGGCGCTGACGGATTTGCCGCTAGTCGTGTTAGTAGACGGCAGTTCTGCCAGTTCTAGTGAAATTCTGACGGGGGCGCTGATGGACAATCGGCGAGCCACGATTGTTGGCACCAAGACCTTTGGCAAGGCGCTGGTGCAGTCGGTGCATTCGCTGTCGGATGGATCGGGTCTGGCGGTGACGATCGCCCACTACTACACGCCCAACGGCACGGACATCAGCCAGCGCGGCATCACGCCCAACGTGCAGGTCAACCTGACCGATAGCCAGCGCCAGCAGCTTGCCGCAAACCCCACCTCGGTCGGCAGCCAGAGCGATCCCCAGTATGTGCGGGCGATCGCCGTTCTTCGGTCTACCATCGCAGCACAGCCCGCCCGTCCAACTCCTGCCCAGCGGGCCAGCGCCCCCCGCGCCCCCCGCATGAGCAACTAAACGCAGCACCTTGCAAATGCAAGAGGCACAGCGCATCGCGCCGTGCCTCTTATGCGCTTTTATAGGCTGGCTTCAGACCCACATTAAGTGAACGTCTCTGCGGTCGCAAACGTGGTCACAAAGTCGGTGCGGTTGAGCGCACTGGCTCGCACGCCTAGCAACTCCGCCAGCAGGTCATTACCAGCCCGGATCTGAACACCGCGAGTGGTATCGGTAAAGCGCAGATTGCCGAAGCGCAAATTGCCAGACAGACCGATCTTGTCTACGCCGTCTTTGTAGTCCACAATCGTGTCGAATCCAGCGCCGCGAGTCAGCACAAAGGTATCTGCGCCCGCTCCGCCAATGCAGGTATCGCGGCCCAGCCCGCCAACCAGCACATCTTTGCCGGGGCCACCGTTGAGGCGATCGCCCCCACGTCCACCCTCCAGCAAATCGTCGCCCTGCCGCCCGTTCAGCACGTCGGCTCCGCCCAGCCCTTGCAGCAGATCGTTGGCAAATCGGCCGACCAGACGGTTGCGGCCGCCAGTGCCCACGAGTTGAACCCCAAACACATTGTCACCCCGCACGCCGAGGTTCTGAATGCGGCGATCGCGCTCTGCGGGTGTGTCTGCCTTGGTAAACGTGCCGCTCTGAGCCAGAAACTCCGCAAACGCATCTTGCTCACTGCCTGCATCTGTAAACGTCGCCACCCCATCCGGCAGGCTCACTGGCCCGTCGATCACGCCATTCCGGTTCAGGTCAAGACTCGTCTCACCCAGCAAATCCACCCGATTCGCCAGGGTCGGATTTTCTCGCACAAATCGGAAGAACGGATAGCCATCCCCACTGGAATCGAGCGAACTCGTTCCCAGCAAAAAGCTGAGCGTCACCAATCGAAAAGTGCGGTTGGGATCGCCCACAATCTGGCCATTCCGAATGAGGATTTGGGTAAAGTTGCCATTGGCATCCGTCAGGGCTGCCGACTGGATGCGCTCTCCGGCTGTGGTCACGGTGCCATCGCTTGCGAGTCGCTGGGCCGTCTTGCTGGCATCAAAACTAAAGGAGATGCCGCCGATTTGAGGAAATGCGCCAGGAGTTCGTCCTGGCCCAACCCCCGACACGCCATGCTCTAGCACTTCCTTCAACTGAGCCGCTGTCACGGTAATCAGGCTCAAGCCATTGTTAAAGCGCAGCGAATTTTCAATATCCAGTTGCGACAAATCCCCTTCTTGCTTGTTTGCCTCTGGGTTAGCGGGTGGTGGCAGGGTCACAATGTCGCTGGGGTCGGTCGCTCCCGGCGTGGGAGACACTGCGCCAATGTTGTCGCGGATACCGCCGCCATTTTTTAGCGAGATCACAACAGAAGAATCCACCTGCTTTGCTACAAACAGGTTGGCATCCGCTGTCAGGTTGCCCAGGTTTGTCTCCTCCGTCCGCACCGAGTTGCGCGTGCCGTTGAGAAATACCGTGGTCTTCCCAAAGATATTGCTGTCTTTAGTGTTGATGATGGTCCGCAGCTTACCGAGCAAATCCACCACTTCTGGATCGGGTTCACCGGGGTTGATAGCCGTCAGCGCAGCCACGCTGGCCGTATCTGTGGCATAGGCTCCATTGACATTGGGATCGAGCTTTGACAGGTCAATTTTGCCGCCGTCGTCAAATTCCACCACCAGCCGCCCGACATATTTCCAGTTGCTATCAGTGTTGACCACCAGCACCGGCCCGGTTGGAGAGTCCTCCACTAGGGGGTAAATGCCGCCCGCCGTATCACCGGGGCGCAGTCGGTCGGTGCTGTCTGCCAGCAGCGTGTGGGAACCCCCCGCAATGATCACGTCTACATCGCGCAGCCGTTTGGCCAGTTCCCGCTCGATGAACAACTGCTGCATGTGCGCCACAATCACAATCTTGTTGATTCCAGCGGCGGTCAGCGCATCAACGGATTTTTGAATTTCTACAGCAAGGGCATCTAGCTCAGCCGCACTGGGGTTTGCGCCAAAGGGCTGCGGCAGGATTTCGACGTTGGCTCCTGGCGAAGAAATCGTTCCCAGGGTCGGGGTGGTCGCGCCTACAACCCCAATCCGTTCGCCATTGACCGTCAGCACGGTGCTTTTTGCAATGCTATTGGGGACTGCGGGCTGACCATCCGCAACGACCAGATCTTCCAGCACAAATTCCTGGCTAGAGGTGCCGTCATCTGCCGGATTGGGGTCGGTGAAGTTCAGGTTGCTGCTGAGGTAGGGAAAGACCGTGCCTCGAAATTCGCGATCGCGCCGAATCAGAGAAACAACAGTCGATTCGCCCAGGTCAAATTCGTGGTTGCCTAGAGCAGAAGCCTGAAATCCCATCTGGTTGAGGATTTCAATATCGACGCGCCCAACTCCCTCGCGGAAGGTGTAGTTATCACCGGGGGCCGGGGAAGAGGTGGTTTTGCGAAGCGATGCGTCGCTTCCAGAGGAAAAGAACGGCCCGGGAATGTAGTTATCGCCAGAGGACAGAATAACGGTGTTGGCGTAGTCGTCCTTCAGCGCGTTAATCACCGTAGAGAAATTGACTGCATCGGTGAAAGCTGGGAGGCCGCTTTCCATGTCGGAAGCGTGCAGAATTTGCAGTTGAAAAGCCATAGGTTTCGTTGAAGCGATTTGGAGGCGCTTGGTAATAAATGCCTCACAAACGATCCCACAGCGAGATTAAGCGAGTTTAATCGCGTTATTAACGTCTCGTAATTGGGCGATTAACCTTCCTTAAGGTGACCCTAAGAAAAGGGATCAAAAAGGAGCAGAACAAAGATGGGGCGATCGCTCGCCCCTCGATTTTCGGTTGGTTTCTCTCAATCCTTTTAAATTCTTAATGCCTTTCAATAAGACTTTGGAAATGCGTTCTAATTTGTAAATGCGCCGCTGCAAGGAGATAGCAAAATATTTTACCTGCGAGGGTTAAATCTCATCGCTGGATTCGGCATCGATCATGAAATCTGGGCTTTTTCTTAGCAGCCTGCTGGTGACTGTTCGCACGCGCCGATGCTGACCCAGCTAGTGGAGCCATCCGCCCAGTGTTCCTTTTTCCAGATGGGGGCGTTGTGCTTCAGCGTGTCGATGGCGTACTGGCACGCGGTGAAGGCTTCGGCCCGATGGGGACAGCCCACGGCAACCATCACGCTGATTTCGCCAACGACCAGCTTGCCTGTGCGGTGATGGATGACGACATGACTCACATCGGGCCAGGTGGCACGAATCTCGGCTGCGATTTGCTGAAACACCTTCAGGGCCATCGGTTCATAGGCCTGGTATTCCAGCGCGATGACGGGCTTGCCGTCGGTTTGCTGACGCACCATGCCGCTCATGACCACCACTGCGCCATTGGCTGGGTCATCAACTAGGTCATAAATTTCTTGCAGCGATAGAGGGGCAAACGTGATCGCGAAGTGGTCGCCAGGATGGGGAATTGCAGGGCGACTGGCAAAGGCACTGGCAGAAGGGGCGATCGCACTCATATCGGCGCACTCATTCAGAAAAGTCACATCAATCAGAAAAGTCACATCAAGAAGTTGCAGGCATTACTCGCTATTATGCCGTGGGGCGTTTGCGTCGGGATAGATCGCAAATTGGGCAGCGTTTTTGCCTGTGCGTTTGACCTGATACATAAGCTGGTCAGCGTAGTGAATCAGCGGTGCCTGGGAAGAGGGCGGCTGGGTACAAACCACAACACCGATACTAAAGGTGATGGGGCTTTGCTCTGCCTGCATAGCGGACTCAAGCTGTGTCTGAATTCGGGAAATGGCGGTCTTGGCAGCGCTGAGGTCGGTTTCAGGAAGCAGCAGGGCAAATTCATCCCCACCGAGTCTGGCAAACAGGTCGGTCTTGCGGATGCTGTCTCGAACCACCTGGGACACGAGCTTCAGAGTGCGATCGCCCTCCAGATGCCCCCCCTGATCGTTAACCTGCTTGAAGTTATCCAGATCGAGATAGGCAATGGCGAACGGGCGACCATAGCGGCGCGATCGCTCTATTTCCTGCGCCAGCTTCTCGGTAAACACGCGAGCATTGACTGCCTGGGTCAGTCCATCCATGCTGGATAGCCAGCGGAGCCGATCCTGTGTCTTGCGAAGTCGCGTAATCAACATGCTGGTGACAAGAAAAAAACCGAGTCGCGTGACGCTCCGCCAAGCAGAAACAAGCGGTTTAGTATAAATCAAGCCGCTGGCATTTTCCGCCAAAAGGAATATCACCAGCAAACTGAGCAGCGCGGTATATAGGGCGATGGGGCGAGGCGAACACCAAGCTGCCCAGGCGATAGGAATCAGGTAAAACAGGGACAGCACAATGTCTGAACCTAGGAGATGATCCAGCCAACCGATCGTCAGCACGATCAGCGTGTAAACTGCAACCTGAACCCAGATTGGTTGATGCGCGATTTGCTCAAGCCAATTGCCCTGCTCAATTCTCATGGTTTGGAAGCGCTTCCTGGAGCCATTTTCAAGTCTGTAAAGCCAATCTATCGGGTTCAGTTTGGTCAGCAAAGTCGGTCAAGAATGCAAGCAGTTTCCGATTCACAGCGTTCAGAACTTTAGGTTCTCACTCCTGCCATCTAGTGCTCATCAGGGCATCATCCCAATTGGATCGGGTATTGTCTCATTCGGTCAAAGCCTATGCAGAGCAAGTTTGCAATTCCAATCGTGGTGCTGAGTGTGCTGGGGGCGATCGCCTTTGCGGCCCAGTGGACGATCGAGCGGCAGCGGGTCTACTCGCTCACCATTGCCACAGGCAACGCAGACGGAGAATACTACGCCTTTGCCACAGCGCTGTCGAGCGTGGTCGCTGCCCACGAACCCAAGATTCAGATTCGCGTGCTGGAAACCGACGGCTCTCTGCAAAATGCGAAACTGCTGGCAGGGGGCGAAGCGGATTTGGGCATCATCCAGGGCGACACGTCGCTAGACCCGTCCGTACAGGCGATCGCCTACCTGTTTCCCGAAATCTGCCACCTGATTACCGCGCCCAGCGCCAACATTCGCCAGTTCACCGACCTGCGCGGCAAGCGGGTCGCCGTCCCGCCCCAGGGCAGTGGGTCTTACGCCATCTTCAAGCACTTCAAGACCCATTACAACCTCCAGGACAGCGACTTTCGCCCGCTGCCCATGACCACCGCCGAATCTTACGAAAAGCTGCAAGCGGGCGAGATCGATGCGCTGTTTCGCGTGATTGCCTTGGGCAGTCCCTCGGTGCGTGGCCTGCTCCAGCGCACCCAGGCGCAGCTCGTCCCCATCGACCAGGCAGAATCTATGCGGCTGACGCTGCCCGTGCTAGAAGCTACTGAAATTCCCAAAGGCACCTACGACGGGGCGCTGCCGATTCCAAGCGAAGATATTCCGGCCGTGGGTCTGCGGGCGATCTTGGTGACGCGGCGGGATCTGGAACCGGCGATCGCCAAAGTGATTACCCAAACCCTGTTTGAGTTTCGCAACGAACTGGTCAGCCAGTATCCCCGTGCTGCCCTAATGCGCCTGCCCGATGCCCGCGAAAATTTGGGACTGTCGCTGCATCCCGGCGCTCGCGATTACTATAACCAGGACGAACCCGCCTTTTTGGTGGAATACGCTGAGGTCATGGGCTTCTTGCTGTCCTTCGCGGTGCTGGCGGCCTCTAGCCTGTGGCAATTTCGCCGCTGGCTCGACGAACGCCAGAAAAATCGTGCTGATATGTACAACCTCAAGGTGCTGGCGCTGCTCGAAAAAGTAGAACAGGCGAACACGCCAGAGGAACTGGAGTCTCTGCGCCAAACCCTGTTTGAAATGTTCCAAAAAGTGGTGACTGACCTAGACACCGACCGCATCTCCCAGGCTTCATTTCAGTCCTTTACCTTTCCCTGGGATGTGGCCCTCAGCACGATTCGCCATCGAGAATTGTTGATGAGTCGTGCGATGGATTACAAAGATCAGAAACCAGAGGTGCGGCGATGATAGATTTAGGCGGGAGCGAAGAACGAAGAACGAAGAGTGAAGAACGAAGAGTGAAAAAAGAAGAGTGAAAAAAGAAGAACGAAGAACGAAGAGCGAAGAAAGACAAAAGAGACTCCGATGAATACTTTTCGCGTTGGTATTGCTGGCCCTGTGGGTTCTGGGAAGACGGCTCTGGTTGATCGCTTGTGTAAGGCGATGCGGGAGACGTATAACCTGGCGGTGGTGACGAACGATATCTATACGAAAGAAGACGCGCAGTTTTTGGTGCGGAGTGAGGCGCTGACGGGCGATCGCATCGTGGGTGTGGAAACGGGCGGCTGCCCCCACACGGCGATTCGCGAAGATGCCTCGATCAACTTGGTGGCGATTGAGCAGCTAGAGCAGCAGTTTCAGCCTGATTTAATCTTTGTGGAAAGCGGCGGCGACAACCTCGCGTCTACCTTCAGCCCAGAATTGGTGGACTTGACGATTTACGTGATCGACGTGGCCGCTGGGGACAAGATTCCCCGCAAGGGCGGCCCTGGCATTACGAAATCTGACCTGCTAGTGATTAACAAAATCGACCTGGCTCCGCTGGTGGGGGCAGACTTGGGCGTGATGGAGCGCGATGCCCGCAAGATGCGCGGCGACAAGCCGTTTGTCTTTACAAATCTGAAGATCAATCAGGAGCTAGAAACTATCGTGCAGTTTATAGAACTGCACATGGGCAAACCGTCTTTGCAACCGTCGGCTTGAATGAGATGGAGATGGGGGGCGATCGCTCCCCAAGAACAAGCTCCGACCAGAATCCTGCAACAATAGAACAAGTAGAAGGCACTCTCTCTCGAACGCAAGCAAGAACATGGCGACAAGTCTCAAAGCAAAGCTCAAAAACCAGTAAAAAGATGGAACCTGGTAAATCAGCGAAACGACTGACAGCAGGTTTTGGACTCCTCCTGGCGATTGTAATGGTGGCCTGTTCCACCCAGCCGCCAGAGCAACTGCCAGCGACGATTGTTCAGCAAGAAGCAACGCTTCAACCCGTCTCCCTAAACCCTGAGAAAATCATCGACGGACAGACGGTTTATGTTCCGGTCTATTCGCATATCTATCACCACAACAACCCGCGCAACGCGATCAACCTGTCGGCCACGCTGAGCATTCGCAATACCGACGCAGAACACGCCATCGTCATTACGTCGGTGCGCTACTTCGACTCTGCGGGTGAGATGATTCGTCAAGATATTGCCCAGCCGTCGAAACTAGGGCCGCTGGCTTCGGTCAGCTTTTTTGTGGCGGCAAACGATGTCAGCGGCGGCGCAGGCGCAAACTTTTTGGTGGACTGGGTGGCAGAAACGGCCGTTTCGGAACCTGTAATCGAAGCGGTGATGATCAGCACCTCGTCTTCTCAGGGCATTTCCTTTGTCAGCCCTGGGCGAGTGGTGAAGCAGCGGGACGTTGCGCCGTAATGCTAACACCGCCGCTACAATGCTCCGTTAAACGAAGCTGGTTTTTCTTAAGATTCTTTTTAAGATTAAGATTGCCCTAGAAGCGATCGCGTTCCTCAATCAAGCGCATGGGCAACCCAAACCGTATCCTGATCTTGTTTGCACACCCAGCGCTGGAAAAGTCGCGGGTGAACCGTCAACTGATTCGCGCGGTGCAGGGACTCGATTCCATTACCCTGCACGATCTCTACGAGCAATACCCCAACTTTCACATCAACGTAAAGCTGGAACAGGATTTGCTGCGATCGCACGATATTATCGTCTTCCAGCATCCTTTCTATTGGTACAGTAGCCCCGCCCTCCTCAAAGAGTGGCAGGATCTGGTGCTGGAATATGGCTTTGCCTACGGGCACAATGGCACAGCACTGCGGGATAAGAAGTTCCTGTCTGCCATCACCACAGGTGGCAGTGAGCAAGCCTATTGTCGGCAGGGCCACAACTATTTCACCATTCGGGAACTGCTGACTCCCTTTGAGCAGACGGCGCGGCTCTGCGGCATGGAATATCTGCCGCCGTTTGTCATCACGGGAACGCATCAACTGCGGCAGGCAGATCAGATTGCGCCCTATGCCGAGGCGTACCGAATGGCGCTGGTGGCGCTGCGCGACGGCACGCTGGACTGGCCCACGCTGATCCAGCAAAAGACGCTGAATGCTTATCTGACAAAGATTTTGCCCCAGGTTGCTGCTCCCAACCCGCCCTTAACACTGACTCCCACACTGACTCCCCCAATGCAGCCGGAGATTGCCCCGAATGGACAGTAGCTTATTTCTTCAGGCGTTTATTTACCTAGCGGCAGCGGTGCTGTCGGTGCCTATTTCCAAGCGACTGGGGCTGGGGTCGGTGTTGGGCTACCTAATTGCAGGCGTGGTCATCGGCCCGTTTGTCATGGGGTTGGTGGGTCAGGAAGGACAGGATGTGATGCGCTTCGCCGAGTTTGGCGTGGTGATGATGCTGTTTCTCGTAGGGTTGCAGCTCCAGCCAGATTTGCTATGGCGGCTGCGGGTGCCGATTGTGGGGCTGGGTGGGCTGCAACTGGTGGCAAACGTAGTGCTGATTACGGCGCTGGCAATGCTGGTGGGGCTGCCGTGGAACATGGCGATGGCGATCGCCCTCATCCTCCCCTTCTCCTCCACCGCCATCGGCGTGCAAACCCTGAACGAACGTGGATTGATGAAAACCGAAGGCGGACAATCAGCCTTTGCGGTGCTGCTGTTTCAGGCGGTGGCGGTGATCCCTATCCTGGCGCTGCTGCCGTTGCTATCCACCGCTCCGCCCGCTATGACTCAACAGACCGTCTCGGCAGCAAGCACTCTGGCGGGCTGGCAGCAAACCCTGCTGGTGATCGGCACGGTCGGCGGCATCGTCCTAGGCGGGCGGTTTCTCATGCAGCCTGTGTTTCGCTTTATCGCTGCGACACGCCTGCGGGAAAGTTTTACGGCGACGGCGCTGCTGCTGGTCGTGGGGATCACGCTGGCCATGCAGACGGTAGGCTTGTCGCCTGCACTGGGCACGTTTGTGGCAGGCGTGGTGCTGGCAGAGAGCGAGTATCGCCACGAGCTGATGAGCACCATCGAGCCGTTCCAAAGCCTCTTGCTGGGGCTGTTTTTCATCTCCGTTGGGGCCAGCATCGACTTTAACCTGATCCTGGCGCAGCCGATGCTGATCGCTGGGCTAATCGCGGGCATCACGGTTCTGAAGTGCGGCGTGCTGGTAGGGTTGGGCAACTTGTTTAAGCTGGCTCTGAGCCAGAGTCTTTTGTTTGCCTTTTCGCTGGTGCAGGGCGACGAGTTTGCCTTTGTGCTGTTTTCCTTCGCCGCGCAAACCAAGGTGCTGACGGAGGATCTGGCGGGGATTTTGATTGCAGTGGTGGCGCTGTCGATGCTGCTGTCGCCTGTGATGATGATTGCCTACGATCGCCTGATTATGCCCCGCTTTGAAACGCAGACCGAAGAACGCGAAGCCGATGAGATTGATGAATCTGATAATCCGGTGATCATCGTTGGCTTCGGGCGGTTTGGGCAAATTGTCGGACGTTTGCTGATTGCCAATGGCTATCGCATCACCGTGCTAGAGCATAACCCGGCGCAGATTGACCTGCTGCGACGCTTTGGCTGGAAGGTGTTTTATGGCGATGCGGCGCGGCTGGATTTGCTGCACGCGGCGGGGGCGGCGGAGGCTCGGCTGCTGGTGCTGGCGATCGACGACCGTGAAAAGATGCGGGAGATTGTGCAACTGACCCACAAGCATTTTTCCCACCTGAAGATTCTGGCGCGGGCGGGCGATCGCCGTCATGCCTACGAACTCATCCGCAGCGGCGTAGACGTGATCCAGCGGGAAACCTTTAGCTCCGCGCTGGATCTGGGCGTGGAAGCACTGAAACTCATGGGAATGCGGGCCTATCGGGCCCACCGCGCAGCGCAGATCTTTAAGCAGCACGATGAAGCGGCGCTGCGCGAAGTCGCAGTCATGGAAGACGACGATACTGCCATCGTTGCGCGATCGCGCCAGTTGGCCCAAGATCTGGAGCGCATTTTGCATGCAGACGCAGAAGATCGACGAGACGAGGGCGATCGCGCTTGGGACACTTCTGCTCTTAGAAAAGAAGCAGTCGAAAAAGACGCATAGGTACCGGCAAAGAGGCGATAGCGCCGCGCCAACTCAGCCAAACGACAGGGAAGACTCCGCCAAAGCGCAGAAATAAGGTCTGAAAGCAGATTTATAAAAACTTAAGAACCTTGGTTTTGTAGCCTACAGCACAAATGGCAAGAGTCTCCAGACCTACCATCACACCCTAGTATGATTATTCGTTCATTTCGCCCCCTCGCGATGAGGAGACGTGTTGCATGACAAGGCTATTTGGTCGTCGGAAATTTATGGTCTATGGCTCCGCTGCACTCGGAGCTAGCATGTTGCTCAAGGCCTGTGCCCCCTCTACTACCACTACGGCAAGTTCCCCCGCTGCGGATGCATCTTCGCCAACGGCTCCTGCTTCAGGGGATGGCATCAAGGTGGGTGTCCTCCACTCGCTCAGCGGCACGATGGCCATCTCTGAGAAGTCGGTGGTCGATTCTACGCTGCTCGCCATCGATGAAATCAATGCGGCTGGCGGCGTGCTGGGCAAGCAAATTATCCCGGTCGTCGAAGATGGCGCGTCGGATTGGCCCACCTTTGCCGAAAAAGCCCGCAAGCTAATCGATCAAGATCAGGTCGTCGTTATCTTTGGCTGCTGGACTTCTGCCAGCCGCAAAGCGGTGCTGCCCGTGTTTGAAGAAAAGAACCACATGCTGTTCTACCCGGTGCAGTACGAAGGGCAGGAATGCTCCAAGAACATTTTCTACACGGGTGCTGCGCCTAACCAGCAAATTGAGCCGTCGGTGGACTGGCTGCTGGAAAACAAGGGCAAGGAATTCTATCTGGTCGGCTCGGACTACGTGTTCCCCCGCACCGCCAACACGATTATCAAAGCCCAGGTGGCTGCCAAGGGCGGCACGGTGGTTGGCGAAGACTACCTACCCCTGGGCAACACCGAAGTTGCGCCGATTATCGCCAAGATTCGTTCGGCTCTGCCCAACGGCGGTGTCATTTATAACACGCTGAACGGCGACAGCAACGTCGCCTTCTTCAAGCAACTGCAAGGCGCAGGTCTCACGCCCGACAAGTACCCCACCATGTCAGTCAGTATCGCAGAAGAAGAAGTGCAGGCCATCGGCAAGGAATACTTGCTCGGCCATGCTGCTGCCTGGAATTACTTCATGACGGTCGATTCGCCCGAAAACAAGAAGTTTGTGGATGCCTTCAAAGCCAAGTATGGCGACAACCGTGTGACCAACGACCCGATGGAAGCGGGCTACATCTCCGTCAACATCTGGAAGCAGGCAGTTGAAAAGGCCGGTTCTGAAGGCACACCGACTGATCTAGAAGCAGTGCGCTCTGCCGCCTACGGTCAAGAATTTGCTGCACCGCACGGCCCGGTGAAGATGTTCCCAAATCACCACATTTCCAAGACGGTTCGGATTGGTGAAGTGCGGGATGACGGCCTGTTTGAAATTGTTTACTCCACGCCTGCGCCGGTCGATCCAGTGCCCTGGAATCAGTACGTTGCCGAGACGAAGGGCTTTGCCTGCGACTGGACGAGAACTGACGTGGATGATCCAGGGAAGTTCAAGATCTAGAGGTTGGGTAGCTGATTTCTCAGATTTCTCGCGGGCCGTGCCCGCGGGAAATCCCTTACTTACCTCGGTTATGGGTGACCTGTTGCCTGTTGCTGACTCACTGGGAGAGAGCCTGTGGTTGCAAGTATTTTGGACGGTATTTTTAACGGAGTCAGCATCGGCTCGATTTTGCTGCTGGCGGCGCTGGGATTGGCGATTGTGTTTGGCTTGATGGGCGTGATCAACATGGCCCACGGTGAGCTAATGATGCTTGGCGCTTACACGACCTTCGTGGTGCAGAATGTGTTCAGAGCGATCGGTGGGCCGCTGTTTGAGGTTTATATTTTCTTTGCGCTGATAGCGGCGTTTATTGTCGCAGCGCTGGTGGGGCTGCTGCTGGAGCGGGGCGTGATTCGCTATCTCTACGGGCGACCGCTGGAAACGCTTCTAGCCACCTGGGGCGTGAGCCTGATTTTGCAACAGTTCGTCCGCAGTGTGAACTGGGTGCTGGTGTTTGGCTTGGCTCTATTTTGCATTTTGTACTTTGGTGGACAGTGGATTGCGAAGCGTCGTCCTGATTTTGACCGGGTGAAAGGCTGGGTCACAGCGCTGCTGCTGGCGCTGTCGGGGGCGATCGCCCTTGTCGCGGGCAACGTCCTCGCCAGAACCTATGGGTTAGCTGTGACACAACCTTGGTTTGGCGCACAAAACAAAGACGTGACTGCACCGGCCTGGCTACGTGGCGGCATTCCCCTCGGCAACTACCAACTTCCCTACACGCGCCTGTTCATCATGGTGCTGACGGTGCTGTGTGTGCTAGGGGTCTACTGGTTTCTGAACCGCACCGCCTGGGGGCTGCGAATTCGCGCTGTCACCCAAAACCGCAACATGAGTGCCTGTCTGGGCATTCCCACTCGCACTGTGGACGCACTCACGTTTGCCTTGGGGTCGGGACTGGCGGGCATTGCTGGATGCGCCCTCAGCCTGCTGGGTTCTGTTGGCCCCAACACGGGACAAAATTACATCGTGAATACGTTCATGGTGGTGGTTGTGGGTGGCGTGGGCAAACTCATTGGCACGATTGTCGGCGCGATGGCAATTGGCATTACGGACTACATCATTGGCACCGGAATGCTGGCAAACTTGACCAATATCCCGTTTATCAAGGACTTTTTCACCTTTTTTGCGACCACTAGCATGGCAAAGGTGATGGTGTTTGCCCTAATCGTCCTATTTCTCCAGTTTCGTCCGGCGGGGATGTTCCCGCAGAAAGGACGCACAGTGGATGCCTAGCGATCCGATTTTGTTTAGCCCTGCACCCATTCATGTTGCCGTTACCTGAGCAATCCTCATGGCCGTTGACACTTTTGTTCCCAACCGCACAATCGACCTGGCAAAGCGGCGATCGCTCTTGATAGAAATTGCCATCGTAGCGGCGATCGCCCTGTTCCTCATCTTCGCGCTGCCCTGGATGATTTCCGCCTTTCGCCTCAACCTGATGGGTCGATTCTTGGCGCTAGCCATCGTCGCCCTCGGTATTGACCTGATTTGGGGCTTCACTGGGTTACTTAGCTTGGGACATGGCATCTTTTTTACGCTGGGCGGCTACGCCCTGGCTATGTACCTGAAGTTGCCCCAGCCGCCAGGAAGCGGGCTTCCAGATTTCATGTCGCTTTATGGAGTCAGCGAGTTGCCCTGGTTCTGGCGACCGTTTTACTCTGCGCCATTTTCTATGATGGCGATCGCTGTCATCCCCGCCATCATTGCCGGACTGCTGGGCTACGTCATCTTCCGAAACCGGATTCGCGGCGTGTACTTCTCCATCCTGACGCAAGCCGCAACAATTATCTTTTTCAACTTTTTCAATGGTCAGCAAAAGCTGTTCAACGGAACCAACGGCTTGACCGATTTTCGATCGGTCTTTGGGTTGCCTGTGAAGGACAACCGGACACAGTACATTCTCTACATTGTCACCATCCTGTTTGTTGTGGCGGCCTACGCCCTGTGTCGATGGCTGACCAGCGGTCGGTTTGGTCGCCTCCTCGTGGCCATCCGTGATGATGAAAGTCGCGTTCGATTTACAGGCTATAACCCAACGGGGTTCAAGATCCTGGTGTTTGCTGTGTCTGGTGCGCTGGCCGGGATTGCGGGTGCCCTATTCACGCTGCAATCGGGCATTGTGTCGCCCAACACGATGAACATTGCCTTCTCGATTGAAATGGTGATCTGGGTTGCAGTCGGTGGCCGCGCAACGCTGGTAGGCGCAATTTTGGGTGCAGTGGTTGTGAACCTGGCCAAGAGCCTGCTGAGCGAAAAGTTTCCTGATTTTTGGCTGTTTTTCCAGGGTGGCTTGTTTTTGCTGGTGGTGTTGCTGTTGCCGAGTGGCATCATTGGCTGGCTCCGCACGAGCGGCGTAAACCTCTATAAGCAACTCACCGGACAAACTCGCCTATCTACCTACCCAAGCCTAGAGGAAGACCCAGAGGTTGAATATGAACGAAAAAATCTTGGAGATTGACGACCTGACCGTCAGCTTTGACGGGTTCAAAGCCCTCAATCATCTTAACTTCAGCCTCGATAAGGGGGAACTGCGCGTCATCATCGGCCCCAACGGTGCAGGCAAGACGACCTTTCTCGACATCATTACGGGAAAAACCAAGCCCACCGAAGGACAGGTACGATTCAAAGGTCGGAATCTGCGTCCCTACGCTGAGCATGAAATCGCGCAGATGGGCGTGGGGCGGAAGTTTCAAACGCCACGAGTGTACCTGAACCTGTCCACCCGCGAAAACCTGGAGCTAGCCACCAACCGCCAAAAGTCCGTAATTCACACCCTGTTTCGCAAGACGCTGAACGCTGAGCGGCGAACGGTGGCGGAACTTCTGGAAACCATCGGTCTATCACACAAAGCGGACATGAAAGCGAATCTGCTGTCGCACGGCGAAAAGCAGTGGCTAGAAATTGGGATGCTGGTCGCGCAATCCCCTGATTTGCTGCTGGTGGATGAACCCGTGGCTGGGCTGACGGACGAAGAAACGGAACGCACGGGTGAACTGCTTCTGTCCTTGGCGGAGAGCCACTCGATCATCGTGATCGAACATGACATGGAATTCGTTCGCCAAATTGCCAGAGGCACGGTTACGGTGCTGCACCAGGGTTCTGTCCTCTGTGAAGGCACCATCGACGAGGTGCAGTCTGACCCCCGCGTTATTGAGGTTTACCTGGGTCAAGAAATTCACGCCGACGGCCCCATTAGCCTGGAAGACACTGAGGAACTGCTAGAGGCCGTCGAAGGCGTGTAGCGCAGGAAGCAGGTGTTCCAATACGGCAATATCTTGTCATTCCAACTCTCGTCATTCCAACACTCTGTTATCCTTTCCCTCTGCCATCATGAGCCAAACCAACTCTGCTGTTGCCTACGAAACGCCTGCCGTTGCTGATGACGCGATGCTCCGTGTATCGGGGCTGAATGTGTATTACGGCGAGAGTCATATTTTACGGAATGTTGATCTCACGGTGCCGCGGGGGCAGATGGTGTGCCTGATTGGGCGCAACGGCGTGGGCAAGACGACCCTGCTGAAGACCATCATGGGTCTGCTGAAGCCGCGCAGTGGGAATATCACGTTCGATGGGCGATCGCTCTTAGAACGGACTCCCGACCAGCGGGCGCGGCTGGGCATTGGCTACGTCCCGCAGGGGCGCGAGGTGATTCCCCGGCTGACGGTGCAGGAAAACCTGCTGCTGGGGCGCGAAGCAAGGGCAGACAAGGCTGGGCGCAGTACCAACCAGGTTCCCGACTACATCTACGACCTGTTTCCCGTCCTAAAGACCATGCTGGATCGGATGGGCGGCGACCTATCGGGCGGGCAGCAGCAGCAGTTGGCGATCGCCCGCGCCCTCATGGGCAAGCCCAAACTCCTGGTGCTGGACGAACCCACCGAAGGTATTCAGCCCTCGATCATCCTGGATATCGAAAACGCCGTGCGCCAGATCGTCGCCTCCACAGGGATTTCGGTCCTTTTGGTGGAGCAGCATTTGCATTTTGTGCGCCAGGCCGACCGCTACTACGCTATGCAAAAGGGCGGCATTGTCGCCTCTGGCCCGACTAGCGAACTCAGTAATGACGTGATCCAGCAATTCCTGGCCGTGTAATGACGTGTCGTATCACGGCGCGATGTGCAACGTTCAATCTGCCGTCATTTCCCAACCTCTGCTCCCAGTCGGGAGGCGGGGAGCAAGAGGGGCTTGAAGTCCCTAAGCAAACCCAAACGCTCAGCGGCTAATCGACTCGCTCTAGCTGCCAGAGAATCTGGTTTCCTTCGCGGCGCACGCGAGAGACGACCCAGTTGCGCCAGACCCAGTGATCGCCCCGCCCGGTGACGGCGCTGGCGTTGACATCCATCAGGTCGGCCAGTTCGGCGCTGGTGATCAGATAACCACTGCTGGCGATCGCATCGGCCATTTGCAGCGTTTCGACAGTATTGCGAAGCTGAGCAACCCGCACCTCGCGGGGCAAGTTGTCGCTGGTATCTACGCTGGAGGGAATCGACGAAAGATTAGAGTCCACGGTGAGTTCAGCGGAATGCGTCAGGACAGCCGACATGCACAGCAAAGCAATAGTTCAATTCACAGCAATTCACAGCAGTTCACAGATTTATTAAAGCACTCTCCTAGAAAAACAGATTGCAAACTGTAATGCAATGTTGAGTTTCGCTGCGAATCTAGAATACAAACCTTCAAAAAAGTGTCCCATCTAGAGCCACGCATCGAGCGATTTCGCGCCAAAAAGCGGATGCCAGACTCCTTCACATTCCGTAGCAAAATTTTGCTTGCGTCGATCAGGGGTATCCACTACAATCGTCCATCAAGCTGTAATTTTTCCAACACGCAGCTTATTCCACTCCCCGAAAATTTGGCCGGTTCGTCGATTACGGCATTGGTAGATGCGCCAACACCTACCAACGCCTGACCCCAGGACAGAGTGAGCTGTCTCAGGGCTTTGCCTATTGTATGGCCGCCTTGAAACCTGCTTTGCGTCGTTTGGGCGGCCATCTTTTCGGGGTTTCCCTACCTCGTTTCCAAGGAGGAAACCCCAAATGCTGACAATCCAATACACCTGGTCGTCCCCACGCTCGGAGGCGACCCAGTTTTCGCTGCCCCCGCTCACCTGCGAACTGCCCCACCGTCGCCGCCTGCGCCACTGCATCATCGGCCTGCCCGAAGACGCACAGATGGCGATTGACCGGCTGCACCTGCTCCGCTATGCCGAACGCTTCGAGTGGACTCGCGCCCTGGAATTCCCGCCCAACGGCATCGTCCTCAACGCCGAGCAACCCGGCGAAGTGCTGCGCTGCCTGCACCGTGAAGTCCGGAGCAACCCCAGCGCAAACGAGTAAGAACAGATAAGGGCGATTTTGGGTTTTGGGTTTTGGGTTTTGGCAGGGCATTCCCTCAATCCAAAATCCAAAATCCCCAATCTAAAATTCCCCCATTCGATGGCGCGATGGATCTAATAAGCGTCCATGGGCAGGCAGGAACAGACTAAGTTGCGATCGCCATAGGCGTTGTCAATCCGTCCTACTGCGGGCCAGAACTTGTTCTCCCGTGTCCATGCGGTGGGGTAGGCAGCCCGCTCCCGCGAGTAGGGGCGGTTCCATTCGTCGCTGAGCAAGATGGCAGCAGGGTGGGGTGCATTTTTCAGCAGGTTATTGTCTTGGGGAACCTTGCCGTCTTCGATCTCGCGGATTTCTTCGCGGATGGCGATCATCGCATCGCAGAAGCGATCCAGTTCTGCCAGCGACTCGCTCTCGGTCGGCTCTACCATGATCGTCCCCGCCACGGGCCAGGACATGGTGGGCGGGTGAAACCCGTAGTCGATCAGCCGCTTGGCAACGTCTTCCACCTCCACACCAGCCGTCTTCTTGAACTGGCGCAGGTCAAGGATGCACTCGTGGGCCACCAGCCCGTTTTCGCCCTTATACAGCACGGAGTAATGTTTCTCCAGCCGCTTAGCAATGTAGTTGGCGCTGAGGATGGCGACCTGGGTGGCGCGGGTCAACCCAGCCGTGCCCATCAGGCGGATGTAGACCCAGGAAATGGGCAAGATGCTGCTGCTGCCCCAGGGCGCAGCAGAGACGGAGCCGACGCTGTTTTCGCCGCCCATTGGCACGATTGGATGGCTAGGCAAGAAAGGAACCAGGTGCGCCGCTACGCCAATGGGACCCATGCCGGGGCCGCCGCCGCCGTGGGGAATGCAGAAGGTCTTGTGCAGGTTCAAATGGCATACATCTGCGCCAAAGTCGGCCGGACGACACAATCCCACCTGGGCGTTCATGTTGGCGCCGTCCATGTAGACTTGACCGCCGTAGGCATGAACAATGTCACAAATTTCCCGAATCGCCGCCTCAAAGACCCCGTGGGTAGAGGGATACGTCACCATCAGCGCTGCCAGATCGGCCTGGTGCTTCTCTGCCTTGGTTCGCAAATCCGCCACGTCGATGTTGCCTTCGCTGTCGCAGGCGACGGGCACCACCTTCATGCCGGACATCACGGCGCTGGCGGGGTTAGTGCCGTGGGCCGATTCGGGAATTAGGCAGACATTGCGATGCGCTTCGCCCCGGCTGAGGTGATATTGCCGAATCACCAGTAGCCCGGTGTATTCGCCCTGGGACCCGGCGTTTGGCTGGAGTGAGATACCCGCAAAACCCGTAATTTCCTTGAGCAAGTCCTCAAGCTGCTGGAACAGGACTTGATAGCCCTGGGCCTGATCCAGCGGCACAAAGGGATGAAGCTGGCCAAACTCCGCCCAGGTGACGGGCAGCATTTCGGAGGTGGCGTTCAGCTTCATGGTGCAGGAGCCGAGGGGAATCATCGCCGTGGCTAGGGACAAGTCCTTAAGCTGGAGGCGATACATATAGCGGAGGAGTTCGGTTTCGGAGTGGTAGCGGTGGAAGACGGGATGGGTGAGGTAGGGGCTGGTGCGGGCGAGGGGGCTGGGGATCTGAGGGTTTTGCTCCGCAGCGCTGACGTGAGGGGCATTCGGCAGGGAAGGCGTTGGGGCGCTGGGGGCGAAGACTTGGAGGAGATCCTGGAGGTCTGCGGGGGTGGTGGTTTCGTCGAGGCTGATGCCGAAGGTGTTGGGGTTAATGCGGCGGAGGTTGATCTGGTGGGCGATCGCCCGCTCCATGAGCTTCTCAGCATTGGGCACCGTCACCCGCAGCGTGTCAAAGAAGGGTTCGCTCCCCAGTTCGTAGCCTTGCGCCTTTAGACCTTCGGCGAGGACGCAGGTGAGTTGGTGAATGCGGGTGGCGATGCGCTTCAGTCCATCTGGGCCGTGGTAGACGGCATACATGCTGGCAATGATGGCCAGCAGCACTTGGGCAGTGCAGATATTGCTAGTAGCCTTGTCACGGCGGATATGCTGTTCGCGGGTTTGCAGGGCCAGACGCAGGGCGGGCTGGCCCGTCGCGTCTTTGGATACGCCGACGAGACGACCCGGAATCTGCCGCTTGAAGGCTTCTTTGGTGGCGAAGTAGGCCGCGTGGGGGCCGCCATAGCCGAGGGGCACACCGAAGCGCTGGGTGCTGCCGACGGCAATATCTGCGCCAAATTCTCCCGGCGGTTTCAGCAGCGTCAGGCTGAGCAGGTCGGCGGCCACAGTGGCGATCGCCCCTTGTTCATGCGCCCGCTCAATAAACGCCGTGTAGTCGTAAATTGCGCCGTCCGTCGCCGGATATTGCAGCAGCACGCCAAAGACAGGCGTGGAAAAATCGAACGTGCGGTGGT
Organism: Thermoleptolyngbya sp. C42_A2020_037; assembly: GCF_015272455.1. NCBI lineage: Bacteria > Bacillati > Cyanobacteriota > Cyanophyceae > Oculatellales > Oculatellaceae > Thermoleptolyngbya > Thermoleptolyngbya sp. C42_A2020_037. The sequence goes on along the minus strand of NZ_JACYLP010000018.1, from coordinate 8,868 downwards.
CGCCCACCAAAACGTCGATGCCTAGCGGTTGGGCGCGGGTTTGCACCACCTCGATCGTTTGCGGGTGGCAGGCTTCCGACACCCAAAATGTCTTGCTCTTGCCCTTGTGCTGGCCATAGCTGAGGGTCATCGCTTCGGCCGCGGCGGTGCCTTCGTCCAGCAGCGAGGCGTTGGCGATTTCCAGCCCTGTCAGGTCGATCACCATCGTCTGAAAGTTCAGCAGCGCCTCCAGGCGACCCTGGGCAATTTCGGGCTGGTAGGGCGTGTATTGCGTATACCAGCCAGGATTTTCCAGAATATTGCGCTGAATGACCGGCGGCGTGATGGTGTTGTGGTAGCCCATGCCGATGAAGGAGCGGAAGAGTTTATTTTGAGCGGCGATCGCCCTCAGTTCCTTGAGCAACTCATACTCGCTCTGCCCCTCTCCCAAGTTCAGCGGCTGCTGGAGCCGGATAGCCCTGGGCACGGCCCGGTCGATTAGTTCTTCCAAAGACCCCAAGCCTAGCGTCGCCAGCATGGATTGCATCTCTGCCTCCGACGGTCCAATATGCCGCTGCACAAAGTCATCCGCAGCCGTAACCCCATCGACCGCTGCATTGCCAGCGCGATTCGCGAAGCAATCCCTGCGGGAATCGCCCGATTGCCTGCCATCTGCCTCTGCGCTGTTCTCTATCCCTGTGGACAGCGTTCCGGCGACCTCGCCGTTTGAAATTGAGCCAGCGTTATCCATCGACACTTGAGAATTGGTCAAAGTTTCAGGCGACATAGACAGCAGCAGAGGGTGAGTTTGAGGATAAAAATCGAAAAGAGCTTGGGAAAACCAGCCCAGAGAAACAGACCTTACCGACAGACCTTACCGATAGACTCACGAAGACTCAGAAGCGCCGCCGAAAGACAGCCACTCAAACAGACGAGGCACTGGTTATGACGCTGCTGCTCCTGAGTTCCCATTTCTCTAAGACGTATTCTAGTAATCTTAAGGGATGTTAAGAAAATCGCCCATCGCTCCGTCGGGTCGCGGCTTGGTTCATCCGGACTCTGGCTCTGGATCATCCAATCGGATGATCTATTTTTCCTGGACTTGCCGATTAAATCGGTTTGGGTGAGGATAGGAAAAATTCATAGGAAAAGTTGACAACCGCAAGTCAGAAAAGCCGAACCCTGGCTGGCTCGTTCTAGTGGGCTAATGCCGCATTGGCTGATGTCGCACTGGCTGATGTCGCGCCCAACCAGCAGACACAAGGGCCCGTCAGCGGTAGGTCATGAGGCACTTGGAGCAAACCATGAAAATGGCAGGTAGACGGGTAGACGGGCGATTTCCCCAGGGATCGCTTCGCCAATCGCACTGGATGTCTGTTGGTGCAAGAACAGGGTTGAGCGTGGGTCTGGTTGCAGGGCTGCTGGGTGGGGCGATCGCCGTCCACGCGGCTCCCCAGTCCGACGCACCCGCAGCAACCCGCACAGCAGCGGCAGCCTCCGACGACATGACCCGTCTGCTGCTGAGCGAACCCCCGGATTTATCGCTGGCGCAACCCGGCGCAGTTTTGCCCGATCCGGGAATGATTACCGCAAACACTATCTCTCAGGAAGGACTGACGCTGCCCAGTCTGTGGTGGGTGCGTGACCAGTTTGGCGAACAGCTTTTGGAAACTTGGCTGGTCTATCCCGCCCGCGAAGACTCGCCCCAGCGGGTGGAACTCGTCGTCAACCCGCAAGTGTGGAGCATCTATAACTATATGGAGCGCTACACGTTTGTAAACCAATTTGGCGCGTCTGCCAGCACCTATGGCTACAGCACCCGCGTCTTTGACCGCCAGGGTAACCTGCTGGCAGCTTATCTGTGCGATTTTTCGGGCGTGGCATTGGGCCAGGCAGAGGGGCAGCGAGACTGCGACATTATGCTGCGTTCCGACGGGATTGCTGGGCTGACGGGTCGGCCCACGCCTGCCGCGGCAACGCCGACCACGCCTGCCGAAATTGGGCAGCGCTAGCGGGCGACAGCGGCAATAGAAATTCGCTTTTTTGCAAAATGGACTCGGCGGGCAGTCGTAGCTCCCGGTTTCGTAGGTCTGTTGGCAAGTCTGACGCATCTAATGCAAAGATTGGCGATGCGGCGGCCGTTTGCAGCGACAGGCGGGTTGCAGTCTCCGGCTGCCAGCAAAAGTCGATCCACTGGGCCAGCGCAGATTCGGCGATCGCCCCCGGATTGGACTCTGTAGAGGGCGATCGCGCTGGACGCACCCACAAATCGCTAAACAGCATCGTGCCCGACGCGGGAATCACCGCCCCAATGCGCGGGTCGCCCTGCATCACGGGCAGAATGTCGGTCGTCCAGCCCACGGCGGCCCAGGTGTCGTCGATCAGCAGCGGCTGCAAATAATCGGTAGAACTGTAGAACTTAGTCTGGCGGTCGAGGGCAGCCAGTTCATCCTGCAAATTGGGAACGGCCTCCAGGTTTGATTCATTGAACGAGCGCCCCAGTTTCTTTAGCACCAGCCCCAACACCGTGCGCGGGCTATCGGGCAGCGACAGCATTCCGGCTAGCTCCGGCCGCCACAGGTCTGCCCAGTCTTGGGGTTGCCAGCCCAGGGGGTCTAGCTTGTCCCTGCGAAAGGCGATCGCCACGCTGCCCCAGCGGTAGGGCGCACCCCACACCAGACCCGTAGCGCTCAGCGCACCCTGGCGATCGCGCGTTACCAAATCCTGCCAGGGCTTGGGTACTCGCTCCCAGCCGGGAATAGACGACATCTCCAGCGGCTGAATCAGCTTTTGCTGGATCGCCTCCGTTAGCCACGCATCACCCATTGTTACCAAGTCGGCCGTCTGCGACGACTCCGCCGTTTGCCAGGTTTGCAACTGCTCAAAGATGCTGGCAAGCTGCGGACGGGGCACAAAGCTCAGCGGCAGCGGTTGCCTCAGGGTGCTGCGAAATGCCTTCAAGACCTGCGGCGGCACCGAGTCTTCGAGAAACAGCACCCGCAGCCCGTTGTCGCGGCGGCGACATCCGCCCAGCAGGGCCGCAAGCGCTACACTGCCGGAGCCAATGAGGAGCGATCGCCGCTTCATGTTGATCAGGGGTAGGAGGGTAGAGATAGAGGGTTGGACTCAAGGAACTAGTTGTTTCAGGATGTTAGCAGAATGTCAGGTATCCGTCGCTTCCCCACGGGTCAGAGAGCGATCGCCCCTTTTATCGTTTCGAGCGAGGATTGCAGCCCACTGCTGCCAACGTAGCGTTCCGACAGCGCTAATTCTTATGAAACTGGCAGAATCTTGCGGGCAATTCTTAGACATCAGGTGGACTGCAAAACGCAAGTCAGATCGATCCTCCCGATTGCGCCGATAGATAAAATAGAAAGGAGTAGGGAATAAGAAAAGGACGGTCTTAAATTTTGGAGGAATGCCTGCCTCCTCTAAACCAACTGGTGTACCTTTTACTCATACGTCTCATAAGATTTCCATCCTTCTATTCACTTGTGTCAGATAGATGATTGCGTAGACAATTGCGACCTTTCATTCCGGGAACAAAATGTAAGTTTATTCGTCTTTTAGCAAGACTTTTAAGCTGTCAGTTTTGGTTATTTATATCTTTGAATAGATGCGCCTAGACGATGGTGAAAAGCCTTGGAAGCTAATTTTCGTTTGGCGATCGCGCTCAGACTTGTGACAGTTTAATTAGCGAAACATAGATGGGGCGATCGCTCATTTTCTAGTTCTATAACTAAGATAGTTCAGGCGCTAAAGGATTCTTTCTAAGTCTAAGGAACTTTTGAGACATAGACGAATTCTTTAAACCAGAACCTGCAATTCACCTGCTCTTGATGCCATCAGACTGAGATTGAAAGAGGTGCGAAAGCGCCTTTTTGAGAAATCTTTCATCTCAGGTCTATGGTCGAGCATGAAGCGACTCTGATTCGATTACCTGGTTCGAATTCACCATAAGTGCAGTTTGCATTTATGTCGGATTGTTGCGCTCTCTTGTACGTTTTTGGGATGGAAAAACCTATGAAACTCTCTCTGAAATCGATTGCTACCGTTTCTGCTCTGTCGGCTGTTGCTGCGGTTCCCATGCTGTTTTCTGCCAGCCCTGCTTCGGCCCAGATGTCTGGTAGCTACATTGGCGCAGGTATTGCTGCGGGTGTGACCGAAGATGCCGCTGGCGACACGTCCTTCGGGGCAAATGTTCAAGGGCGGTTTGACGTGCCTGTGGCTCCGATCTCGGTGCGCGGCGCAGCCCTGATCAGCGATTCGGCGGCGCTAATGCCCCTAGTGACGTATGACATCGGCATCGCGCCGGGTGCCAACCTCTACATTGGTGGTGGCTACTCTTTCGTCACGGATGAGGGTCGGTCTACCCCGCTGGGCGATCGCAGCGCTCCGGTGGCCACGGTGGGTGTGGAAGCCGCGATTCGTCGCAACATCGTCCTCTACGGTGACGCGAAGGTAGGCTTTGATGCATACCGAAACAGCAACGACGCTGCTGTGAGCCTGCAAGTGGGTGCAGCTTATCGATTCTAGGCTGCTGCGTAGGGCATCTCTTGACTTGCAGGTTTGCAGCGACTACGGCTAGAAACGATGACACTGTGTGATGTTTAGGTTGAGATCTAACGGGATAGCCAACACTGTCTAGTTGGGATCTCACCGATCTAAAGTCTGAACTAAATCCTCCGGCTATCCCCCCGAACTCCTATCGCACTGGGAAATGGGGGGATTTTCTTAATCATTGACACCCTCTCCCGCTTAAGTGAAGATCAAAAGGGTGTTCGTAAATCTTTGTGAAGGCTTCCCTCATGTCGCTTGAGCTGTTATCGCTAGAGGCCCTGGAAAATCTTGCACATGAGTATGGCTATTGGGTCGTGTTTTTGGGCATTATGCTCGAAAATACTGGTGTGCCGCTGCCAGGGGAGACGATTACGCTGGTGGGTGGGTTTTTGGCAGGCAGCGATGAGCTAAATTACTGGCTGGTCTTAGCCAGCGCAACGGCCGGGGCTGTGCTGGGGGACAATTTTGGCTACTGGATTGGATATTTTGGGGGTTGGCCGCTACTGGTGCGAGCGGGCCGCGTGTTTCGCATTGAGGAATCTAGGCTGCTGGCAGTCCGCAAGCAGTTTAGCGAAAATGCCGCCAGAGCCGTGATCTTTGGGCGATTTCTGGCGTTGCTGCGAATCTTTGCTGGACCCCTAGCAGGCATTGCCCAGATGCCCTATCCCCAGTTTTTGCTGTGCAACCTGATCGGGGCGCTGTCCTGGGCTTCGGTGATGGTGACGCTGGCTTTCTTTGTGGGGAAGCTGATTCCCTTGGAGCAATTGGTAACCATAGTGGGGCAGTTTGCAGTGGTGGCGCTGCTGCTGTTTTGTGCGGCGATCGCCCTCCCCATCTGGCTAGAACACCGCGCCAAGCAGGAGCTTGAAGGCTAAGCCCAATCCATTCAGCCAGGTTTGGATTAGACAAGTTTGGATCAACAAATCCGGATTAAACATGCCTGAAGCTAGCTTGCAGAGCCGACGCTTTGCCGCGCCCAGGCCGACTGGACTAGCGACATCAGCACATCGGCCGTCAGCGGCTTAACCAAAAACCCATCAAAGCCCGGATTTTCTTCTTGATGTAGCCAGCTCGGCGCATGGTGATCGGTCAGCGTGACGATGGTAGTGTGGCGGGCGTTGGCGTTGTTGCGGAGCTGTTTGACTAGCACCTCAGACCAGCGGCGATCGCCCCCCACCAAAATCACCAGAGACGGCGGCGATTGGCTGACCCGTAGCATCATCTGCACGGCTGAGTTCGTCACCACAACGGGACAGTGCAACCGAGCAAGTTGAGACTCCAGTCTGCGAAGTTCGTCGGACGGCTTATCCAACACCAAGACATAGCTCTGGTTGAGTTGCAGTTGCATGATTTTTTCAGATACCCAGCTTGGGATATCGGGTGTTGTCAAGTAACTATACTCCAGACTATAGTTCGTGAAAAATTAGGCTCAAACCCTTGCCAGTAGGACGATTTAGTGATTAGTTTCTATCAGCGGCCTTCAATTTTTTTTAGGCTTTGACAATAGAAACTTGGCGATAGTTTTCAAACCTTAACACTGCATTATCAAAAGACTTACAAGTTAACACCGGTTTGACTCATGGAGCGTTAAACGATACCGGATGAAAGTCTTATTGAAAGTCTCGTAGAGAATTTTGAGCGTTTTTTGTTTCGTTGCAAGGAGAGTTTCCTTAAAGAAAAATGGCAATGATTCCTCGCAATATTCTCTTATATCAATTCTCTAAATACCTGCTACACATAGAGCATCGACAATCCAATCCCACTGAGTCAGCGATCGCAGCGACTCAGCCGAAAGGCGACAAACCCACTGGCTGATGGCGTGCTGGAGTTGGCCAACATCATCAAAGTGAACCCAAGCTAGCTCCCGCTTGAGTTCTCGCCAGACCCGCTCAATGGGATTGACCTCAGGGCAATAAGGCGGCTGAAACACCAAGATGACATTGTCCGGTATCGTCAGGTTCAAAGCCGTATGGGCTGCGGCATTATCCACCTGAATCAGATGTAAATCATCGGGGAACTGAGCCGCAAAGCTGTGCAAAAACGCCTCAAAACAGGAACCGTCGAGAACCGTCGAGATGAGAGAACTCGACTATCCACGAGGCATCGCTCAGCGGTTCCACTAGACCGTACAGCCACCGATACACAAACTCCCATTGAATTGAACCAATCGGCTGCACCCCAAAGCCCGTCAACTTGCGATTATGAATCAGCAATTGCTCCAGTTCATTCATCGTGTTGTCGATGGCTTGCAGGCAATTGAGGGAATTGTGGCGATCGCTCTGAGTGGCTCAAGGGCAAGAGGCAACCATACCCCCAAGTCAGACGTAGACCTGTGCTTTATACATAGACTTAAATCGACATGCAGAATGCTCGCCATGATGCCGCAACCAAAAATTTCAATTTTATCTAGGCGGTAAGCTACCACTGATGCACAACTCAAGGAACAATTGCAGTCACGCGGATTTCAATCCGCATCGTTGGCAGCCCAAGAGCCGCGACTCCTACCTGTGTCCAAATTGGGGCATGGTTGGGCATGTAATGGTGATATAGCCTGACCATCACATCGTTTACCTCTGGGGGCAACCCGCCAACATGGTAAGAATTGACATGGACAACATGCTCCCAACCCGCCCCAGCCGCCGCCAGGGTTCGCTCTACGTTCCGAAACGCCTGAGCAATCTCATCCGCAAGTGATTCAGGAATGTGCAGATTGTCATCCCAGCCACCTTGACCGGATGTCTCCACGCGATCGCCAATTTTTAGCGCTTGCGAGTAATGCAATTCATTCAGCATGTATTCCCCATAGCCAGGGGTGACAAAAAATTCAGGCTGATTCATAGTGTTCCTTTTTTTGGGAGCAATTAATTCTTTTGATTCAGTTGCTGAACGTTTAGCCTACGCCAGCCAGCCACCAGGATGGGAACCGTGGACAGTCTGAATTCACAATTTTTTCATCAGTCAGAAATGTGGTAGATTGCTGACTATTTTTGCTGAAAAAAGTCTAGCAAGATGGGATTGACCTGATCAGCGTGAGTCTAGTTGACGGCATGCGGCCCGCCAGGGATAATCCCAAGCTGACTATCGGCCCCCAGATCTTCAGAATAGATATCAGTGGTTGTAGAATTTTCTTGACCAACAGTCACATAAGGCATGTTGCCCCCTAATGAACATTGCAAAATGTTCTTATCTGATTTAACCGAAGTATAGTGAGTTCTAATGCTCGGTTTCTTTCAGATTCTTAGGGTAAATTGTCAGATTCTTAAGGTGTTAGCGAACCTGTTTTGGTGTTACTCCAGTGAGTCGCTTAAACTGTTGCGTCAGATGGCTTTGACTGGAGAAGCCGACTTGTAGAGCGATGTCGGCGATCGCCAGATCCGTTTTCATCAACATCACTTTCGCCCGTTCTACACGCTGTTGAATTACGTATTGATGGGGCGAAATTCCCATTGTTTGCTTAAACAAACTCGCAAAGTAAGTTGGGCTGATGTTAACAACACCTGCCAGTTCTGCCAGGGATAAGTCTCGATTCAAGTAAGTGTGAATATAATCGATCGCCTGCTGCAACTGGATACGAGAGAAGCTGCTGTTGGGTGATGCGATCGGTTGCGTTAGGTTTGAATAGCGTCGTAGTAAATGAATCACTAAAGCCTGAGTGAGTGATTCGATATATAACTGCCCCATCATCCCGCCCGATTTCAACTCAGCGAACATTAGCATGCCAATCTGGTGAAGTTGCAAATCTTGCTGACCAAAACAATGCATAAACTCGAACCGTTCTGAATCCATATCAGAGGCTTCAGCAACCTGTTGAATCAATTCCGGTTTTAAGCAAATGTGCAGCGGCGCACAAATGACATCACTCATATCTGGTGCTTGACACCAATAGCTCGGTTGTCCAGCTGGAACCAAAAGGCTGTCCCCTTTGTGGAGGGTTGATTCATATAGGCGATCGTCGCGTTTTTGAACTAAAGGGGCAGAATCTCCCGTGTGAAAGTAGAGCCAGTGATCGGCTAAAGCAGGGAGTTCCATTTCAAACGCTGAAGCAGGGCTTTGACACTGCTCCACCAAAATGCCATTCCAGTTCATTTTGCGACTGGAGAACATCAGCGTTTTATTCCACTGGTGGCTGAGTTCAAGCGAGTTGAGCTGGTTGCTGGCCATAGAGCTTGCTCTCACCGTTTTCTTGTGATCCCAAAAATTAAAATTTTTCTAAATTAACTATGAAAAAAAAGCGTTTGTCAGTCAGGAAGCCAAGATAACAACAAAAGTGTTAGATCCAGAAGTGTTGAATTGAGACATAAAACTTTACATTTGACCCTATGAAGCTCC